>CAZVYM010000150.1:7497-8506 GCA_964630935.1 uncultured Gemmatimonadaceae bacterium
TGGAGTTGGGCTGCGCGCCGGGACGCCGCTCGGGCCCGCGAGGTCATGACGCGCACGGTTCTATGCATCTCGGAGGACCAGGCGCTCGTGGAGGCGGCCAACATGCTGGTGAACCGGGACGTGGAGCAGCTCCCCGTGGTTCGCGAGGGAGAGCTCATCGGCTTCGTGACGAGAGATACGGTGCTGAAGGCCCTCTTCGGTGTGCCGGAGGTGGCGAGACAAGACGATCTGCAAGACGAAAGCGATTCATGAATCGAACACTGGGTATCATCAAGCCGGATGCGGTCGCGTCGGGCAAGGCGGGGAAGATCCTGGCTCACCTCGAGGGTGCCGGCTTCACGGTGCGCGCACTCAAGATGACGCGCCTGACGCCCGAGCAAGCAGGCGCCTTCTACGCGGTCCACAGGGAAAGGCCCTTCTACGGGTCGCTGGTGAAGTTCATGACGTCCGGCCCGGTCATTCCCCTGGTGCTGGAGGCCGAGGACGCCGTGGCCCGTCTGCGGGCCAGCATCGGCGCGACCGATCCGGCCGAAGCCGACGAAGGAACCGTCCGCAAGCTCTACGCAGAGTCGAAGGAGCGGAACGCGATCCACGCGTCCGACTCCGACGAGAACGCGGCGGTCGAGATCGGCTTCTTCTTCTCGAGACACGAGCGCATCGGGATCTTTGCCGACTGAGGTCGGCGCCCCGATGAATCCGCCCTGACCGACGCTGGCCGAAAGCCTACCGGGAGGTGGACACCTCCGGGACGCCCGACTACTTTTCACGACTATGCTCAGGCTCGATCTCGCTCAGTTGGCGCGGGCAGGATCCGCCCAGCTCGAGGCCGCGGTGCCGGCGAACGACCCGCTTTGGGATGACAGCGAGGTGACGTTCTCGGGACCCGTCGAGGTCCGCCTTCGCGCATCGTACGCAGGCAGCGGGGAGGTCGTCGTCCGGGGAAGGCTCGAGGCGGACCTCCGGCAGGAATGCCGTCGCTGTCTCGAACCGGTGGCGGGCAGGCTCGAGA
>CAZVYM010000151.1:0-8426 GCA_964630935.1 uncultured Gemmatimonadaceae bacterium
GGTCGGGGTTCATCTCGCCCAGGCCCTTGTAGCGCTGGATGCTCACGCCCCTGGCCGACTCGCCGTCCTTGCCGCCGAGACGCTTCAGGTACTCGTCCCGCTCGTCCTCGTTGTAGGCGTAAAGCTCCTGCTTTCCCTTCTGCACGCGGTAGAGCGGCGGCTGCGCGATGTAGACGTACCCGGCCTCCACGAGCTCCCGCATCTGTCGGAAGAAGAAGGTGAGCAGGAGGGTGCGGATGTGCGCTCCGTCGACGTCCGCGTCGGTCATGATGATGATCTTGTGATACCGCGCGTTGTCGATCTCGAAGTCGTCCTTGATGCCCGCGCCGATGGCCGTGATCATGGCGCGGATCTCGTCGTTCGAGAGGATCTTGTCGATCCGTGCGCGCTCCACGTTCAGAATCTTGCCCTTGAGCGGCAGGATCGCCTGGTACGATCGGTCACGGCCCTGCTTGGCGCTCCCTCCCGCGGAGTCACCCTCGACCAGATACAGCTCGCACAGCGTCGGATCCGAGATCGAACAGTCGGCGAGCTTGCCCGGGAGCACTCCACCCTCGAGCGCGCTCTTCTTGCGAGCCAGATCGCGTGCCTTACGCGCTGCCTCCCGTGCCCGTGCCGCCTGAAGCGACTTCTCGATGATGGACTTGGCGGCGCGTGGGTTCTCCTCGAGGAAGATGGAGAGGTTCTCGTTCACCGCGGCCTCGACGGCCCCGCGCACTTCGCTGTTGCCGAGCTTGGTCTTGGTCTGTCCCTCGAACTGGGGCTCCATGACCCGGACGCTCAGCACGCAGGTGAGCCCTTCGCGCACGTCGTCGCCGGAGAGGCTCTCGTCCTTCTTGAAGATGTTGTTGCGGCGAGCGTAGTCGTTGATCGTGCGGGTCAGCGCCGCCTTGAAGCCGGTGAGGTGCGTGCCGCCTTCGTGCGTGTTGATGTTGTTGACGAAGGCGTGGGTGTTCTCCGCGAACCCCTGGTCGTACTGGAGCGCCAGCTCGATCTCCGCCTCGGGCTTGCTCGCCTCGAAGTAGCACACCTTTTCGTGGAGCGCCTGGCGGCCCCCGCGCAGGAACTCCACGTACTCCGCCAGGCCACCCTGGAACTCGTACGAGTCGGAGGTCGGCTCGTCGCTCCGCTCGTCGACGAGCGTGATCTTGAGTCCCTTGTTGAGGAACGCCAGCTCGCGCAGTCGATTCGAGAGCGTCTCGTAGCTGTAGACCAGATCCGTGAAGATCTGCGGGTCGGGCTTGAAGCGGATCTGGGTGCCGCTCCCGGTCGCGTTGCCCAGCTCCTTCAGCTCCGTCGCCTTGATCCCTCGCTCGAACCGCTGGCTGTACCGTCTGTCGTTCCTCCGAATCTCGACTTCGAGGTACTCCGACAGCGCGTTGACCACGCTGACGCCCACGCCGTGGAGCCCGCCCGACACCTTGTAGGTGCTCTTGTCGAACTTGCCGCCCGCATGGAGCGTGGTCATGGCCAGCTCCACGCCGGGCACCTTCTCGGTCGGATGGACGTCCACCGGAATGCCCCGGCCGTCGTCGACGACCGTGACCGAGTTGTCGGGGTGGATGGTGACCGAGACTTCCGAGCAGTACCCGGCCATCGCCTCGTCGATCGAGTTGTCGACCACCTCGTAGACCAGGTGATGCAACCCTCGCGCGGAGGTCGAGCCGATGTACATGCCCGGACGCTTGCGGACGGCTTCCAGGCCCTTGAGGACCTGGATCTGTCCAGCAGTGTAGTCGCCGTTGTCTTTCTTCTTGTTGACCATGTCCGCTCCGCGGGCAGGGGAATTCTATTCCGTCTCCGCCAGCACGAAGACGATCCGTTCGAGGGGAGTCTCGGGAACGAGCGCATTCACCCGCTCCAGGAACTCGCCCTTCATCATGTTCAACTCCATGAGCCACGCGCTCGTGCGCACCTCCACGAACAACGTGGCGTCCGACACGCCCTTCGCCCGCGTCACCCGGGCGACGTGCTCGCCGACCACGGAGGCCCAGAGATCCAGAACCTCCATACGGCGCACCTGCTTGCGCACGCCGTGCTTGTCCAGGATGGAGTCGACCACGTCGCCCACCTTGATCGGCCCCGTGCCTCTCTCCTTCTCGCTCACGCGTGGATGCTCCCGCCGCGGACGTGCCAACGCGGAAGGGCATCACGGCGGATGCGCACGTCACTCTCCTTCGGCGCGGTCAGCACGACCTGTCCCACCTCCTCGCACTCCAACAGCTCGAGGACTCGCTCGCTGCGACCTCCGTCCAACTCGGCGAAGATGTCGTCCAGGAGGATGATCGGCTCGTGCCCCCGCACCTCCCGGATCGTCCGTGCTTCGACGAGCCTGAGCGCCAGCGCCGCCGTACGGCGCTCGCCACCCGACCCGTAGTCGCGCAGATCCAGGTCGTCCCCTTCCTCTTCCTCGAGACGGAGCCGCAGCTCGTCGCGGTGGGGTCCCACCACCGTGGCCCCCACCCTCCGCTCCCGCTCCGCCGATTCCATCAGCGCATCACGGTACGCCAGGGCGATGTCGCCCTCCGTGCGCGCCTCGGCCAGCCCTGCGCTGGACCGGTACGTCATCCGGGCGGCCGGCCCGTCGGCCACCACCGCATAGTACTCGCCGAAAGCCCCACCTCGCTCTTCGACCCAATCGCGCCGAGCCTTGATGACCGTGGCGCCGGAGCGCACGAGGCCCTGATCCCACGACCCTACCACGGCGCCCGGCTGCTCGTCCTTGAGCGAGGCGTTGCGCCGCGCCAGGATCTTCCTGAAGTCCTGGAGCGCCCGCAGGTACGTCGGCTCGCTTAGCGAGAGCACGATGTCCAGGAAGCGCCGCCGTTCGGCGGGGCCCCCACTCACCAGCTCGACGTCAGCCGGGCTGAAGACCACCGCGCCCAGCCGGCCGAGAGCATCGCTCAAGCGCTCGGGCTCGGCACGGTCCACCGTGACCTTCTTCCTCCTGCCTCGGTGCTCGTACGCAGCGGCGATCTCGACGGGAGATCCCTTGTCGGTATCCGCCGTCAGTGCCCCCACGACCCTGAACACACCCTCGCCGAAGGCCACGAGCTGGTCGTCCCGGGATCCCCGAAAGGACCGGAAGGTCTCCAGGTAGTAGATCGCCTCAAGGAGGTTGGACTTCCCCTGGGCATTGTCCCCGATGATGGCGACGCCCTCCGGAGGGAGCTCCAGATCCTGGACCCCGAGGTTCCGGAAGTGACGGACCGTGAGCCGCGTCAGGCGCACGGACCGCCGGTTGGGAAAAGCCCACGAAGCATGGGAAAATTTAACGGTTTGGAGGGGTGGTCGCCACCCCGGGCCGGGAACCGGAAAAGGCTTCTCCCGACTCGCTTTTTCCGGCTCTGTGAAGGTGCCGGAAGATGGCTCGGATCATGGGTGCCCCGAGGCCCTCGATCCGTCGGGGTCCGGGACACGCCCTGCCGGCTCCGAGCGCGCCCTCACCGGCCCTTGAATTCGGCCTTCCGCTTCTCCAGAAAGGCGGACATTCCCTCCTTCATGTCTTCCGTGGAGGCCAGCAGACCGAAGAGGGAGGACTCGAAGCCCAGTGCCTCGACCGTGGACGTGTCGAGCGCCCGGTAGATCGACTCGAGCGCCATGCGCACGGCCACGGGGCCGTTCGCGGTGATGCGTCGCATGAGCTTCTTCGCTTCGTCCAGGAGGTCGGCACGCGGCACGACCGCCGAGACCAGCCCGATCCGCTCCGCCCGCTCGGCATCGATCATGTCGCTCGTGAGCGTGATCTCGACGGCCCGCCCCAGCCCGACCAGGCGCGCCAGCCGAATCGTGCCGCCGTAGCCGGGGATGATCCCCAGTCCGAGCTCCGGCAGGCCGAAGCGGGCATGGTCGGACGCGAGCCGCAGGTGGCAGGCCAGCGCCAGCTCGCATCCTCCGCCGAGCGCGTAGCCGCCCACGGCCGCGAGGACGGGCTTGGGAAACCGCTCGATGGCGAGCATGACATCCTGGCCCGCCCGGCTCACCCCCACGCCGGACAGCGAGTCCATCTTGGCCAGCTCTCCGATGTCGGCGCCGGCGACGAATGCCTTCTCTCCGGCGCCGGTGAGGACCACGCCGCGCACCTCGTCGTCGTCCCGCAGACTCGCGAAGACTTCGCCCAGCTCACGGATCACGTCCGCGTTGAGCGCGTTCAGCTTCTCCTGCCGGTCGATGGTCACGACGGCGACGTCCGCGTCCCACTCGACACGTACGTACGTGAGATCGGTCATGGCGGTGCGCGTCCTCCCGGGGTGCGGCATCGGTGGGTCCTACGCCCGCGCGACGTTCTCGTGATGTTCGACGACAGGCGTCTCGACGCCGCAAGATAGCGACCCATCGGACGATGGAAAAACCGATCCTTACGCCTTACCTTTCCGCCCCGTCGACGCCGGCCGGGAGCTTCCTCGCGAGCCGTCGCCGGCTTCGGCGTCCACATTCACGGCCGGGCCCCTCCGGCCGCTACGCAGGGAGTTGCCACCCCATGAGTCGGTCGCTCAACAAGGTCATGCTCATCGGTAACGTCGGAAACGACCCCGAGATCCGCGCCACCTCGTCCGGGGCGCGCGTCGCGAAGGTCTCCCTGGCCACGAATCGGTCGTGGTCGGACCGGTCCGGCCAGCAGCAGGAGAAGACCGAGTGGCACCGGCTCACCTTCTTCGGCCGCCTCGTCGACATCGTCGAGCAGTGGGTCAAGAAGGGGGATCGCCTCTACGTGGAAGGACGCATCGAGTACTCCCAGACGCAGGACGATCAGGGACAAGCCAAGTACTGGACCGACATCGTCGTCACCGAGATGGTGATGCTCGGCTCCACGGGCGCCGGTGGCGGAGGAAGCTACGGCGGACCCGATAGCCAATATGGCGGAGGTGGGAGCTTCGGCGGCTCGGCGCCGTCCGGAGGTGGCGACGCGGACGACGACCTGCCCTTCTGAGCCCGCTCTAGGAGTCCAGTCTCAGGGGCGCCTCCGACCTCCAGAGCCCCATGAAGTACTCTTCGTAGCGGTCGGGGTGCGCCCGGTAGTCCGCGAGCCAGACGTCGAAGGGCGGGAGGGCAATCTTCCCCGAAAGCCAGTCCGTGGCGATCCGGACCATCTCGACATACGTGATCTCTCCTCGCTGTCCCTCCTCGCGGAAGGCACGCTGGGCGAGCAGATAGATGTCATCGGGGCTCAGGTAGAGGAGCAGATCCGCAACCTGAGCCGAGCAGTAGTCCAGGTATTTCGCTCGCAGGACTTCGATGGGCTCGCCGCCGCCCGTCCGGCCTGCGTCCACGGCGGTCCTCCCGCTGGACATGAAAAACCCCTCCGACTCGTTTCGTGAGGCGCGAAATCGGGGTCCGATGGCGCCTTACGTATGAGCCAGAGGGGTGTGGAGCGCAAGCCTCAGGAGATCGCCGGCGATGCCTCCTGGACCACGTCACCAGCGCCTTCGTCCCGCTCACGGAGGTGCCGGTAGATCGATCGTCGGGTCAGTCCGTAGAGGACCACGCGGCTCAGGAATTCGGGATCGGTCTTTTGAACCTCTTCCGCCTGCGCGGCAATGTCCCTGGGCAGCTGGACGTTCAGCTGTACGGAGCACGTCTCCCACATAGACATACCTCACCCGACTCGGTTGGATGGAAGAAAATTACTATTTTGCGGATACCGCACATCGCGCTCGATTGGCGCGACGCAAGCGGCGAGAGGTAGCCGGCACCTCGTCCAGCGGAGACTACACTAAGGCCCCAGGGCGACCGACGCAACCCTCTCGTCGCAAGTACAACGAGAAACAAGGCCTTACGTAAGTTATTGTATTACAACAACTTACAATTTACCGCAAATGCGGAAAACCAGGTGTTCCCTATCGTGACCGCAGCTTAATACGTAACGACCCGCCCTGCACGCAAATGCAAGTGGCGCATTGGTTTTCGGAGCAGATGCTCGCAGCGGATGAACGGCTTCGCTCAGGAGATTTTTTGTAAAAAATCGGTCACGGAAGGGCCGATCGGAGAAAGGCCTCGAGCGTCGCCGACGAGAAGGAACGGAAGCGATCGCGGAGCTCGGAGAGGTCACTTTCGCAGAAGATGGTGGTGGTCCGATGCGCGGAGATTCCCGGCTCGGACTCGAAGGCGATGAAGCCGCGCCAGACACCCTGATCCCGAAACGATCTCAGCTTGGCTCGCCAGGGTCTCCCGGCATGGCGCAACTCGCGCACTTCCAGCGTCGACGGAGCGCCGGCGGTCGGCGCCGCCGCGGAGCGATCCAGATCCTCCAGGTGCGCCTCCGGATTCAACGCGAGATCCTCACGCCACACGTCGAACGGCGGAAGCGGCAAGATCCGCTCGCAGTAGCGAACCAGGAGGGAGAGTGGATCCTCGGCGTCGCCGGGACCCATGGCCTCACGGGCTCGGCGATAGAGCGGCCGGATCGCATCCTGCGGCAAGAGACGGACGAGGCCGGACGCCTGAGCTAAGCGGTATGCCGCGTACCGCTCACGGAGGTCCCGAGGAGATACGAGGACGCTCGATCCTCGCATGCCGCGGTCGGGTGTGGGGAGCACCATCTTCCTGAGCCGACTCAGTGGACGGCGCTGGAGCCGACCGTCGGCGCCATGATGCGGACCGGACGCACCCTCGGCTCGCGGACGTGTAGCCCGGAGAGTGTCTCGCGCTCACCGAACGTGTCCAGGAGCCGGCCTACCGATCTGTGGCGCTCCGGCTCGAACCGTGCCATGAGCGCCGCCAACCCCTTCCGCATGGCACCGAGTGTCGCGCGGGCCTCCACCAGGCTCTCGGGAAGCGAAAACCTGACCTGATACGCGAGCGAGTCACTCGGCATCGTCGTGACCAGGCGCCGGACCTCCGCCTCCTGGAACGCGTCGAGCAGAGCGTGCTCGAGCTCGGCATCCGGCTCGCTGAAGGCGGTGCGGAAGATCAACGCGGCGGCGTCGTAATCGAGATGCGCCCGCGTAAGCCGCCCTGGACTCAGAACGAACCGAATCGACGTCCCTTCGTGGAGGTCGAAGTCCCGGCATAGGTCCCGGAATCCGATGCGGAGGAAGGTCGGGCGCGAGAGCGGGCCGTAGCCCACCCTTTCGAGCACGCGCAATCCCAGACGGAAGGCGTACCGCTTGAGCGGGTCGTTCTGACCCGTGGAAGCCGCCGCCGTCACGAGCGCGCTGACGTGCTCGAGCGTCGGATCGTAGACCCAGTCGAGCACCACGAGCTCGGTGCTCAGGTCGAGCAGCTTGACCTGACCGCTGCCGAGATCCACGGCCTCACACGAGGCGGCATAGCGGCCTTCGACGACCAACGCGAGGCCGATGTCCTCGATTCGGCCGCCCGGCGTATCCATCTCGTGCACGTCCCGATATTGGACGACTGCCCGGGTGAGTGGCAGCTCGCACACCCCGGGGACGTCACCCATCGCCTCGAGCCGGGTGTCGGTCGGCGCACTCAGATTCATGGCGTCCACTTCTTCGGACCCCTTCTTTTCCGGAAAAGAAACCCGGCCTTCGCCGGGTCTCGAATCCCTCGACGACGTCGCGATGCCGCGCCGCGCAGTGCTTTCCCGTGCCCCCGACCACAGGGCCTGGCACCAGGATAACAATCTGTTTACGAGAGTCGCAAGGATGACGTGCGGCCCCCTGCCGGCGCTCTCCGGAATGCTTGCCCTTCCGCGCCGCGTCGGTCATCTTCCGGCGTGATGACCACGCTCGGCGAACGGAGGCGGTCCGTCGCTTTCCTCGAAAGCGACGGTGAGACCTGGTCCTGCTTCCTCGTCACCTTTCCCGGGGAAGACGGTCGCTGGAACGGGTACTTCTCGTTCCGCCCCGGCGATGGCGAGGCCGAAGAGGACGAGGTCCGGACCGCGAACATCTTCATCGAGAGCTCCGAGGCGGAGATCCACGAAAAGGCCAGGGGCCTGGGGCGACCCCTGCTCGGCGGTCTTCTCTCGTCCGCGCTGCACACCGCCTCCCGAAGCGGCCAGATGAGTCCGCGGCTTCGCCGCCGCTTCCGGGAATTCCTGGCGGAGAACGCGCGGGAGCTCTCCGGAGACTGGGACGTCGACAAGGAGCGCGCGCCTTTGTCCGAGGAGATGGACGCGTTGCGGTCGCTCTACGCGTCGTACCGTCTCGACCAGGTGGCCCACTTCATCTCGCTGGTGGACCCCGGGGACTTCGAGCCGGCCGTGGATCGGATCCTGGAAGGGGAGAGTGTCGACTTCCGGGCCAAGGACCGCCTGCAGTTCGCGATGATGGTCGTGGAGCACATCGAGCGTAGGCTCCCGCTACCCCCCTTCGACGTCTGGGCCGAAGACTTCCTCGCGAATCCCGAGACCTACCGCCTGTACGCGCACACGCTGCACCGGGAAGGTCGACTGCCCTGAAGGCCGCAGGGCCTCGGGAAGAGCGCCCTCCGGGCTTCCCTTCACCCCACGGGGACCCATC
>CAZVYM010000152.1:0-8408 GCA_964630935.1 uncultured Gemmatimonadaceae bacterium
TTCTCCGATCCCACCCCTCCCCCACCTACGAACGCAGGAACACCAGGATCAGACCCTCGGCGTGCGTCCGATAGCCGGGACGCATCGTGAACCCCATGGGGTAGATCTCCACCCGCTCCGCGTCCTTGGCGCTCAGGGTTTCCAGGATGCAGGTGTCGGTGGCCCGGGTACCGTCCACGTATACGTCGGGGTTGATGAAGCCCGAGAAGCTCGCCTGACCTCGCAGCGAGATCTCCGGGCAGATGTCCGGACCCGTCTGGACCTGGAAGCCCGGGATCTTGCCCTTCATGGTGGACAGAAGGGAACCCTCCCCATCCGTGAGCGCCGAGCCCGTGAGCACCACGGCCCCCCGCTCCCGGAACACGCCGTCCCGGCCCTGGACCTCCTGATTCTGCGTCGAGCCGTGGTGGAACGGCACCGAGCAACCGACGAACAGTGGCACGGCGGCCCAGAACAGGCCCCGAATCGCAGTGCGGCGACGAATCATCTGAACTCCTCCCTGCAACCGGATGGCTCGAGGCCGGTCAATTGGCCCAAGCGAGCCTGTCCGGCACAACGCACGAACGGGTTTCCATGGAGTCGGAGAAACGCGATCCATTCTCCTTCCACCCTCCCATACGCCCCATCTCATCCGGCCATTACGGCCCGGGGGACCCGGCGGAATCAGCCTTCGCCTCGCCCTCCCATCTCGTACTCTTCCGGCGGGTCGGTGTTCAGGAGCCAACGCACGAAATAGTCCCACCGCCGACGCATCATGTAATTCGAGGCCGCCCCGTAGCCGTGGTTGGCGTTCGGAATGAAGATGAGATCGAAATCCTTGTTGGCCTTGATGAGTGCATCCTCGACCAGGAGGGTCTGATAGGGCGGCACGTTCGTGTCCATGGTCCCGTGCGCGAGCAGCAGATGCCCTTTCAGGTTCTTCGCGAAGTTCTGATTCGCCTCGACGGTGTAGTTCGACGTGCCGTCCAGGTTGTACCGAACCGGGCCCTGGTAGCGCTCGCCCCAGTCGTCCTCGTTCTCGCGCTGGTCGTGGTTGCCCGACTCGGCGATTCCCACCTTGAAGAAGTCCGGAAAGCGGAACATGGCCGTCGTGGTGGCGAAGCCCCCGCCCGAGTGGCCCCAGATGCCGGTCCGCGTGATGTCGATGTAGGGATACCGCCGTGCCAGCTCCTTCATGCCCGCGACCTGGTCAGGAATCGTGTTGTCCCGACCCATGGCGCCATAGTAGGCGTCCTGGAAGGCCTTGGACCGGCCGGGCGTGCCCATGCCGTCGATCGAGACGACGACGAAGCCGAGCTCCGCGAGCGCCTGCTTATCGCCACGGGCGGGCTGGAAGGTCCGGCCCCGCACGCTCCCGGTCTGCGGGCCGGGATACACGTTGTTGATGATCGGGTACTTCTTGCTCCGGTCCAGGTGGGTCGGGACGAACATCAGTCCATACAGGTCGGTCTTGCCGTCCCGCGCCTTGACCGTGATCGGGATCGGCGGCTTCCATCCCGTCGCCACCAGCTTCGAGATGTCGGCTTTCTCGAGCGGCATCACGAGCTTGCCGTCACGGTCGCGCAGGGCCACCACCGGAGGCACGTCGGGCCGGGAGTACGTGTCGACGAGCCACCGTCCGTCCGGCGAGATGTCGATCGAGTGGGTGCCGACGTCGGGCGTTAGCGAGACGTCGTGGCTTCCATCGAGGTCGACCCGATAGTAGTGCAGGAAATACGGATCCTGTCCTTTCTCTCGGCCGTTGGCACCGTACCACACCGTGCGTGCCTTCGCATCGATCCGGGCGATCTGCATGACGGGCCCCTCCCCCGTCGTGATCTCGTTCTTCAGCTTCCCGGTGCTCAGATCGTAGAGGTAGAGCTGACCCCAGTTGTCCCGCTCCGAGTACCAGATGAACTCGTTCGTGCCCCAGAGCACGTCCCAGCCCGTGCGGGACTCGTACTGGGTCGGGACGTCCTCCTGGTAGACCTTTCGCACTTCTCCGGTTTTCGTGTCGGCGACGCTCAGCCAGACGTGCTTGTGGTAGCGCGAGACGGACGCGATGGCCAGCCTGGATCCATCCGGGCTCCAGTTGTAGTCCGTCATGCTGATGTCGTCACCGAGCGTGCCGCGATGGAAGTCGGGCGGCATCCGCAGCCGGGTCACCGTGCCCGTCGGCACATCGATCACGACCCGGTGGATCATGGCCATCACGCTGTCCCCGGGAAGCGGGAACTTGTGGGCCCGCAGGGTCGGGTGGCCCGCTTGCTCCACCGGCGTACGCACCAGGTACATGAAGCCCACCTCGCGCTCGTCCTGCTGCTGCGTGGCGATCTTCCTCGAGTCCGGTGACCAGCGCACGACGGCCCGGTCGCTGCTGCTCCAACCCGCGTTGTCCGTGGCGTAGCCGTAGTACTCGACACCGTCGGTCGTGAGCTGACGCTCCTCGCCGGTCTCCAGGTTTCTGACCCAGAGATTCCAGTCGCGCACGAACGCGCCCAGCTTCCCGTCCGGCGAGATCGTCAGTGGCTTGCCGTCGGACGAAGTGGGGCCCTGCCGTCCGCGCATCCTGTAGAAGCCCCCGAGCGTGGGACCCCGTGGGCGCTCCGAGAGCCCGGCCACGGGTGCGCGCAGCGCCGTGCACGACGATCCGGACACGTCGCACGAGTACCCGTGCCCTCCCACGTTGAACGAGACCACGTTCATGTCGGCGGAGAGCTCGAGATCGGAAAACGGCAGGTCGCCGCCGGAGTAGGTCTCCCCGGTTGCGTCGGAGAGCGAGGCGGCCAGCCGCTGGTGGTTGAACAGAGGCTGCCGGCTCCTGCGGGCCGGGTCGATCACAACGAACTCCCGGCCGTCCGGCCGCTCGCTCAGATACCAGAACCTCCCGTCGGGAAGCCAGTGGGGGTCGACGCTGCCTCCGATCACGTCACCCCTGAGGTCCGGCGCCAGGAACCTCTCGGCTCGAGCGTAGGCGGCGGCGGTGACCGGGGTTCCCTCTTGGGCCGCCAGAGGCGTGGACACCGAGAGCACCAGGAGCGCGGAGGCGAAGAGCGCCACCCGTCCGCGGACGGCCCCGGTCCGATGGAACGAGCGCTTTCGAGCTGACATGACCGCTCTCCTCACCCGACGTTCTTCGGGATGACGTAGTAGTTCTCGTCGACCTTGAAGGCCGACGCGTCTTTCAGATGAAGCGCGGCCGTCTGCCATGCCTCGGTGGGATGGATGACCGCGTACCCGTCGTCCGAGAGCGTGACGGCCACCTGCATGTCGAAGCCGGGCACCACGTTCGTCCACCGGTACGAGAGCGTGCTCCCGTCGATCTTGTACTCGAGGGTCGGGATCATCGTGGTGGTCAGGTATTCCTGGAACACCTTGCTCAGGTCCACCCCGGCACGCTCGCTGATGAAGCTCTCCACCTGCTCGCTCGTGACGACCTCGTGCCGGAAGGTCTCGTTGAGCCCGCGTAGGATCCCCCGCCACTTCTCGTCGTCGCCCACGATCTGCCGGATCGTGTGCAGCATGTTGCCGCCCTTCGGATACATGTCGCCGGAGCCCTCCGCGCCGACCCCGTAGGCCGGGATGATGGGCTCGCGGTTCCGGATGCCCCTGCGCGTTCCGATGATGTAGCGCGCGCCGGCTTCCTTACCGAACTGGCACTCGGTGTAGAGGCCTTCCGCGTAGTTCGCGAAGCTCTCGTGGATCCACATGTCGGCGTGGTCCTTCCCGGTGATGTTGTTCGCGAACCACTCGTGGGCGCTCTCGTGGATGATGATGAAGTCCCACTTCATCCCCAGACCTGTCCCGGAGCCGTCGCGGCCGCGATAGCCGTTCGCGTACCAGTTGCCGTAGGTCACGGCGCTCTGGTGCTCCATGCCGGTGTTCGGAACCTCGATGAGCTTGTAGCCGTCCTCGTACCAGGGGTACGGGCCGAACCAATGCTCGAAGCACTTGAGCATCGACAGTGCCTGCGGGAACTGCTTCTTCGCCTTGTCGAGGTTGTAGTCCAGAGGGTAGAAGTCGGCCGTCAGAACGCCTCGCTCGCCTCGGTAGTAGTCCGTGTAGTGCGCGTAGCTGCCCGCGGCGACGTTGATGGCGTAGTCGTTGATCGGGTTCACCACCGCCCACACCCATGTCGTGGTGCCGTCGTCGTTGGGAATCACCTCGCGCAGTCGGCCGTTGCCGATCTGGACCATCGTGTTCGGCAGCGTAAGCGCGACGCGCGCGCTGTCGGCTTCGTCCGACCACGTGTCCTTGAGCGGCCACCAGATGCTCGGGCCGATCCCCTCGTCGGTCGTGGCGATCCACGGCCTGCCGAGGCTGTCCTGGGTCCAGGTGAATCCTCCGTCCCACGGGGGTCGGACGGCGACGTGCGGCCTCCCGTGATAGTAGACCGTGATGTCCTGCACCGAGTTCACGGGCTGCACGTACGTCGGATCGGCGAACCAGGCGTTGCCGTCCCGGCGGAAGCTGACCTTCCTGCCCCCCTGGACCATGCTGTCGATCACCAACGGAGCCTGGAGATCGATCTGCATCTCCTGTGCGGGCCGCACCACCCGATAGCTGATGCGATTGTAGCCGTCGATCGTCGAGTCCGACGGATGGATGGCCACGTTGAGATCGTAGTGCGTCACGTCCCACCAGATGCGGGCCGGGGACGTGGTCGAACCTTTCAACGAATCGGCGTGGGTGTACGTCCGTTGCCGGACCTGGGCGGAAGCCTGGGCGGACAGGCCCAGAACGAGAGCGGATAGCAGAGCGATCGACCGCATCGGAGGACGTTTCCTGAAGGAGTGCGAGGGGTTACGGTCCTCATACTCCGGTCTGTTCCTGCCCGCGTCAACGGCGGCCGGCTCGCCGGCCCCACGCCGACTCGTCACAGCGACGGGCCCTCCTCCGAAGCTCGGCCGCAGGCCACCAAACCTGTCATCCTGATCACGACAGCCGGTCGATTGACAGACGGTGACTCGACACCCATCTTGTCGTTGTTCCGCAGTCGTGCGGAAACAACGCATGCCGCCAAGCCAGAGTCGCTGCGCTCCTGTCAGCGCCTCTCGATTCTTTTCCGGGCCGGATCCCGCCTCGGGAGACGGACCGTGATGCAGTAAACACGCGACCATGGAGCGCCGAGCGAACGCCCGGTGCAGACCAGGTTGCAGTGACCTGCCCAAAAACCTGCCCCCCCAACGTACTACCGTGCCGCCGTCGTCGGCGGCAAAGGAGGCGAGCATGCGTAAGTGCTGTATGGTGATGGTGACCCTTGCCATGGCCGTACTGTCAGCCAGTTCGTTGTCGGCCCAGGAGGCGACGACGATCAGCGGCAGGGTCGTGTCGTCCCGCGGGCAGGTGCTCGCGGCGACCAGTGTGTTCATCCCTTCGATGAACCTCGGAACGCTGACCGACGAGCGTGGCCGGTACATCCTGATCGTGCCGGCGGCCCAGGTGCATGGCCAGACGGTCAAGATGCAGGCCAGCCAGATCGGCTACACGAGCCAGGCGGTCGACGTCACGCTCAATCCGGGCGGCATCTCTCAGGATTTCAGCTTGGCGGAGGACCCTCTCAAGCTCGAGGAGATCGTCGTCACCGGCCAGGGAACCCAGACCACGCGTGAGAAGCTGGGCGTCACGGTCACGACCATGAACGCCCAGGAGGTGGTCCAGGCCCAGGAGAACAACCTCGTCGCGTCCATGGCGGGCAAGGCCCCGAACGTGAGCGTGACCCAGTCCTCGGGCGACCCCGGCGCCGGTACCTTCATCCGGATCCGCGGCGAGAACACGATCTACGGCACGGTTCAGCCGCTGTTCATCGTGGACGGGGTTCCGATCAACAACGACACCTACACGATCGAGGGCACGACGGGAGGAACCGCCGCGGCGAACCGCGCCCTCGACATCAACCCCAACGACATCGCGAGCATCGAGATTCTGAAGGGACCCGCGGCCGGCGCCATCTACGGCTCACGGGCCGCGAGCGGCGTGGTGCTCATCACGACGAAGTCGGGCAAGCCGGGCACGAACCGGATCTCGTACAAGAGCTCGATCTCCGTCGACAACGTCACGCGGATGCAGCCGTTGCAGGTCATGTACGGCCAGGGCGAAGCGGGCACTCCGTATGGCGAGCCGGGCGTGAACGAAGCGCCGACCTCGTCCATCTCGTGGGGTCTGCCGCTCCCGTGCGCGCAGTCCGATCCGACCACCGACCAGGTGACGAGCTTCTCGGGCTGCTTGCTGGGCCGGGACTACTTCGACCACGCGGACGAGCTCTTCCGCACCGGCCTCCAGTCCGACCAGAACCTGACGATGTCGGGCGGATCCGAGAACACCACGTACTACCTCTCGGTCGGCCGTACGGACGACCGGGGCGTGATCGACGGTAACTCGATGTACCAGCGGTCCACGGTGCGGCTCAAGGGAAGCCACAGCTTCTCGCCGGCGGTCACGATCTCGGGTAATCTGGCGTACACGAACTCGACCGGCGACCTGATCCAGCAGGGCTCGAACATCAGCGGGTTGCTGCTCGGCGCGCTGCGCACGCCGCCGGGATTCGACAACCTGCCCTACCTGGATCCGAGCAACGGGCTGCACCGCTCGTATCGCTATCCGAATCCCACCGTCCTGGCGCGCACGCGCGGGTACGACAACCCGTTCTGGATCGCCCGCGCGATCAAGAACACGACGGACGTGGCCCGCACCATCGGGCAGGTCGACGCGAACTGGCAGGCGCTGCCCTGGCTGAACGTCGCCTACACGCTCGGCGCGGACATCACGGACGACAACGAGGTCCACCTCTTCCCGAAGAGCTCTTCGAACTATCCCAACGGGGCGGTGCTCCGCGGGAACTTCACGGAGAAGATCTTCGACAGCAACCTGATCGTCACCGCGAACCACACGCTCAACGAGGACGTCTCCGGGAGCCTCACCCTCGGCCAGAACCTCAACGAGGACACGTACAAGCGCTACCAGGTGAACGGTGAGAATCTGATCTTCGGCACCGACCAGCTCGACTTCGCGATCGACAAGGTCCCGAACGAGACCTATCAGCGGTTACGCACCGCGGGGTATTTCGGCCAGGGCAACGTCGACCTGTACAACCAGCTGTTCCTCACCGCCGCGGTGCGGCTCGACGGCTCGAACACGTTCGGAGCGGACAGCAAGAACTGGTTCTTCTACCCGAAGTTCACGGCGGCGTGGAACTTCAGCGAGCTGTCGGCGCTGAAGGACCTGGACTGGCTGACGTTCGCCAAGCTGCGCGCCGCGTACGGCGTGACCGGCAAGCAGCCGCCGATCTACACGAACGTGAGCAGCTACCAGACCGGTACGCTCGCGGACGGTTGGACGAACGGCGTGCAGACGATCTACGCCGGCGCCGACGGCGTCTACCACCAGGCCACGAAGGGCAACCCCGCCATCAAGCCGGAGCGCACCTCCGGTCTCGACGTGGGGGGTGACCTGGCCTTCCTGAACGGCAGGCTCACGCTCGGCGTGACCTACTACACGGAAGACACCAAGGACGTGATCCTGCAGGTACCGCTGCCGCCCACGACGGGCTATACGTCACAGTGGGCCAACGGTGCGTGGATCCAGAATGACGGTTGGGAGCTCACGCTCAACGCGCAGCCGGTCACGCGGGACAACTTCGCGCTCAGCTTCGACGCCTCGTGGGCGCATAACAACAGCTGCGTCAAGGACCTCGCGGGCACGGACTTCATCGCGCTCAACGGGTTCACCAGCTCGCTCACCGGGCTCGTCGCGCCGGAGAGGGACGCGAACGGCAACATCACGAAGTGCTACGAATACAACACGCTCTACGGCGACGACTTCGTGCGCTTCGGCCGCGGCACGGTGGTCGACGGCCAGAACATCGACCAGGCCTATCCGGACGCGCCCAAGGGCGCGGTCTACATCGGCGCGGACGGGTTCCCGCGCTACGACGGACAGGACCGGCCCTACATCAACGTCAACCCTGACTGGACCGCCCAGCTGCGGACCACGGTCACGCTGTACAAGAAGTTCACGCTCTCCGGGCTGCTCGACGTCAACCAGGGCAGCCATATGTGGAACGGCACGAAGGGCGCCATCTATTACTTCGGCACCCACAAGGACACCGAGCCGTACCACGGCCTGGGCAAGACCGAGGTCTTCGGCAAGACCTACATGACCAACGAGAAGGTCGCCGGTCCGGGCGCGGGCACCGAAGTGCAGATCAACGGCGACTACTTCTACAGCGGACTGGGCAGCGGCTTCACCGGTCCCTTCACGCAGTTCGTGGAGAACTCGAGCTTCGTCAAGCTGCGTGAGGTCTCCCTCGCCTACACGGCCACGGGTGGTTGGGTCGACCGGCTCGGCATGTCGTCCGTCGACATGCGGGTCAGCGGCCGCAACCTCGTGACCTGGACGGACTACACCGGCATCGATCCGGAGTCCAACCT
>CAZVYM010000153.1:0-8379 GCA_964630935.1 uncultured Gemmatimonadaceae bacterium
CCCCTGGGATCGCGACAAGCTCCCGACGCTGCACGGCTCGATTCCGCCGAAGCCCGGCGAGAAGGTCGACGCGGGCCACATCTCCGCGTATTGGCAGCAACACGTGCCGCTCGTGAAGGACTACGGAGTCGACGCGTTCTGGCCCGACGAGGGCGACTGGTTCAACCTCTTCGAGCGCATGGAGCGCGCGAAGATGTACTACCAGGGCCCGCTCTCGACGAAACCGAACGTGCGCCCGTGGAACCTCGAGCGGAACGGCTACCCCGGCATCGCCCGCTGGGGTGGATGGGTGTGGTCGGGCGACACGCAGAGCACGTGGAAGACGCTCGAGACGCAGATCGCCGTGGGACTCAACTACTCGCTCAGCATCGGCCCGTACTGGGGCTCGGACACGGGCGGCTTCTATCCCACGGGGGAGCTGACGGGTGAGCTGTACGCGCGCTGGTTCCAGTTCTCCGCGTTCTGTGGCTCGTTCCGCTCGCACGGCCGCACCTGGTGGCTGCGGCTGCCTTGGGGGTGGGGGCTCTCCGACATGGGTCCGCGCGAGGGCAACAACCAGAACACGAGCACGGACAGCTCGCGCTTCGTCCATGCGTCAGAGTTGAACAACCCGGCGATCGAGCCGGTGGTGAAGACGTACGACGAGTTGCGCTACCGGCTCCTCCCCTACACGTACACGCTTGCCTGGCAGGCGCGCGCGACCGGCATGCCGCTCATGCGGGCGATGTGGCTCGAATTCCCGAACGACGAGCACGCGCGCGGGCTGGCCGACGAGTACATGTGGGGCCCCGACCTCCTGATCGCGCCGGTCTACCGGAAGGGCGCGACCTCACGCGACGTGTACCTGCCGGCGGGCACGTGGTACGACTGGTGGACGAGCGATCGCGTGGAGGGCGGACGGACCGTGACGCGCGACGTGGACCTCGCCACGATGCCGATCTACGTGCGCGCGGGCGCCATCGTGCCCACGGACCCGCTCCGTGAGTACACCGAGCAGCCCCCGGGCGGGCCGACGACGCTGCACGTGTACATGGGGGCCGACGGCGACCTCACGCTCTACGACGACGATGGAGCCAGCCAGGCCTACCTGAGCGGGGTGGGTACCTGGACGCACGTGACGTGGGACGACGCGGCGCGGCGTCTGACGATCGAGCCCGCCTCGCCGAGGGGCGCCACGAAGCTCGCGGCCCGCAAGAGCTTCCGTGTGGTGCTGATGCCGGGGGGTATCTCCAGGGACGTGCGGTATTCCGGCAATCCGGTGGTGGTGAGCTTCTGAGCTCGGTCGGCGGCTCGATCGAGGCGGGAGCGTCGCGGACAGCCGGTGCGTGCACCTGCCGCATGGTATACGCCTACGCGGCCGCCTTCCGCCTGGCACGCCCGTTGCACCCTTCTGGAGGTGAAAGCCAACGGCGCATCGGGGCCGCGCCGACATCGCGGTCGGCTCTTACGCGCCGGCAAGCGCGACCAAGGAGGACCCATGGAGAAGTCGCCTGGACACCGCAAGTGGCCCGACCACACCGTGGACGAAGAGCACTTCGACGGCGAGATGCGCGTGCTGGCCAACGGCGAGGTGATCGCCGACTCCCGGGACGTGATCGAGCTCATCGAGGACGGACACCCCGATCGCTACTACTTTCCTCGCTCGGACGTCGACATGGACAAGTTGGAGAACGCCGAGCGCTCGACCGAGTGTCCCTTCAAGGGGACCGGCCGGTATTTCAATGTGAAATCCGATGAGGGGCGCCTGAAGGAAGTGGCGTGGAGCTACGAGGACACGTACGAGGAACATCGTGCCCTCGAAGATCGGATCGCGTTTCACGACGAAGAGACCGAGGCGATCGAGCTCGCGCCGGTGAGCGCCGCCTGAGGGCACGCAGCCCCCGGGCCGGCCGCATCCTGCTCGCTCACCATCCCTCTGGGCAGGAGTGGGGCGGGGGCGGCCCGTTCCCTCAGCCGCCCAGCGCCTCCAGGAAGGCGTTTCCGTAGCGCTCCAACTTCGCCGGTCCGACACCCGGAACGTCCAGAAGCTGGGCGGGGGTGGCCGGCCGTCGGGCCGCCATCTCCCGCAGCACCTTGTCGCTGAACACGATGTAGGCGGGCACGCCCTGGCGGTCGGCGAGCTCCTTCCTGAGTGACCGGAGCTTCTGGAAGAGCGCCTCGGACTCGGGATCTCCGTCGTCCGGGCCGGCCGTCGAGCGTACGTGCAGGGAGCGGTTGACGCTCGATCCCGCCGCCGCGCCTCCCCGGTGCGAGCGCCGGACCCGTCCACTCCCGTTCTCCAACATGGCCTCCGCGGCCAGATCCTCGGCGCCGACGCCCGTGCACACGTCGCACGAGCTCCCGCACGGATCCATCGTCTCTTCGAAGTGGCGCAAGATCGCCTGATGCCGGCACGCGCCCGACTCCAGGAGCCGGAAGAGCGCCACCGTGGCGTGGTGCTTCTCGCTCTTCAGCTCCGGATCCTCGATGTCTGAGAGGAAGCGCTCGTGCAGCTTCACGTCCGCCCACGAGTAGAAGAGCACACAGTCGCTCTCCAGCCCGTCGCGTCCGGCACGGCCCATCTCCTGGTACCACGACTCGACGTCTTTCGGCATGTCGCGGTGGATGACGAAGCGCACGTTCGACTTGTCGATGCCCATCCCGAAAGCGATCGTCGCGACGACGACGTCGACGTCGTCCCGCTGAAACGCCTCCTGATTCCGGTGGCGCTCCTCGTCCGGGAGACCGGCGTGGTAGGCCACGGCACGCACGCCGTTCGCGCGCAGGAAATCGGCGGTCAGCTCCACGCCTCGGCGGCTCAGGCAGTAGACGATCCCGCTTTCGCCGGCTCGCCGACGCACGAGCGCGAGGATCTCCCTGCGCGTGTTGCCCGAGCCCTTCTTCCGGCAGCGCACGTGCAGGTTGGGCCGGAAGAACGAGCCCTTGTAGCCCGCCGGCTTCTTCATGCCGAGCTGCCGGAGGATGTCGCGCGCGACCGTTCGGGTGGCGGTGGCCGTGAGCGCGAGCACCGGAACGTCCAGGCCGACCTTCAACCCTTGGAGCTTGCGGTACGAGGGTCTGAAGTCGTGGCCCCACTGACTGATGCAGTGCGCCTCGTCCACGACGAGGAGCGAGATGGGGCAGCCCTGAACGAAATCGCGCAGGCGGCCCTCGAGCGCCTCGGGCGCGAGGAAGACGAGCTCGTACGCGCCACGCCGGAGCCCGGCCAACCGATTCTGGCGCTCTTCGAAGGGGAGGGTGGAGTTGATCTCGACGGCCTCGAAGCCGAGCGCGCGCAGCCCGTCCACCTGGTCCTTCATGAGGCTGATCAGAGGTGAGACGACCAGCACCGTGCCGTCGAGAATGCGCGCGGGAAGCTGATACGTGAGCGACTTGCCGGCCCCGGTCGGCATGACGGCGATGCAGTCACGCCCCTCGAGCACCGCGTCGATGACCTCGCGCTGGCCGGGACGGAAGGCGTCGAAGCCGAAGACGTCACGGAGAACGGTCAGAGGATCGGCAGGGGAGAGCATCGGCGTTTCCGGCATCGTCGGCGGGTCCGGGAAAGACCCAACCTAACACGTGGAGGCCGGGCGCGCGGATGTCGGCAGCGGGCGGATTCGGGCATGCCGAAGGCGGGCGGACCGACGGAGCTTCGCTGCCGCGGCGGCGTCACGACCGCACCGGTTGCCGGCGTCCGGCTCACCGTGCGACGCCTCCGTTCATCATTCCCACCATGGTTACCTTCTCGTCATGTCCGACCCCGCGACCCTCTCCGCGAAGTCACCACCCCCGGTCAGCCGCACCGCCTGGATTCTCGCGCTGCTGACTTTCCTGGGCGGAATCGGCGGCGGAATCGTCTTCCCCATTCTCCCGATCGTCGGGGTCCAGCTCGGCCTGGCGGGCTATCTCATCGGGCTGATTCTGGCGGCGAACCGGATCACGCGCCTGGTGGCGAACCCCCTCACCGGCCTCCTCGTGGACCGCATCGGCGGCAAGCTCCCCCTCACCCTCGGCCTTCTGGTGGAGGCCGCGGCCACCGGAGCCTACAGCGTGGCGCTGCACAGCCCGCGGCCCGGACTGGTCTTCCTTCTGGGCCGGAGCCTGTGGGGGGTCGGATCGTCGTTCCTGATGGTCGGGGGACTCACGGTGGGCCTCAACGCGTCCAGGCCGGAGAACCGGGGCCGCATCATGGCGATGGTTCGCACGGCGATGAGCCTGGGGCTGCCCGCGGGACTCATCATGGGTGGCCTGATCGCCGGCGTGTTCTCCGACAACGCGGCGTTCCTCTCCGCTATGGGGCTCTCGTTGGCCGGCGCCGCCACCGCATGGCTCCTGATGCCGAACGTGCGCGGAGGACGTGAGCACGCGCAGCGAGGGGGCGGTGAAGCGGGTGAGGGCGGCGCGGTGCCGACGGCAGGCGAGGCCGGCCACCAACGAGCCGGGCGGCGATGGAGTCGGCTGCGTGAGCGCGTGATCTCCGTGGCGCGACGAGGCATCCGTATGCTGCGCGACCTGAGGGTGTCCACCATCTGGCTCTCCAACCTCCTGATCTACTTCTCGATCCAGGGTGTGCTGCTGACGACGCTGGTGCTGTTCGTGGATGAGCGCCACATCGGGTTGGGTGGACTCGGAGCCCAACCGACTTCCGGGTTCGTGATGTCGATCATGATGCTGGCGTCCGGATTGACGGCATTGGCGATCGGTCGACGGCTCGACCGGATCAGCCACCGGATGGGGATCGCCTTGCCGGCGGTGGTTGCCTCGGTCCTGGGCTTCGTGACGCTCGCTTTCGCGCACCGGCTCGCGTCCACGCTCCTGGCCATGGTCCTCCTCGGGGTCGGTATGGGCGGGACCACGATTCCCCTGATTACGCTCCTGGGCGACCTGACGGCTTCGGAGGAGCGCGGCTATGCGGTGGGGCTCTATCAGTTCTTCGGCGACTGCGGTGGGAGCCTCGGACCGATCATCGGCGTGGAGACGGCGATGGGCATCGGGTTCGTGCCGGTCTACACGGCGGTGGCCGGGCTTCTGGTATTGACCCTGCCGTTGCTCTACTGGCTCTGGAGGGCCGAGAGGGTGTCACGGCCCTAGAGCCGGCGAGCCCCCATCGCCCCGAGCCCGCCTTGAGTCGTTCCTGTGCGCTTCCTACGTTCAACGGCACCCAAGACCCTGCCCGGCCGGCCTCCGGAGCGTGCCATGTCTCCGCCGTTCTCCGCCGAGCAGTTCTTCGGCGCCTTCGAAGCGTACAACACCGCGGTCTGGCCCGCCCAGATCGTCCTGGTTCTCCTGGCTCTCGCCCTGACGGCGGTCGCCTTCGGCCGCAACCACCAGGGCAAGCTCATCACGATCGTGCTCGCGGCCCTGTGGGTCTGGATGGGTGTCGCCTACCACTGGGCGTTCTTCTCGAAGATCAATCCGGCGGCGCGCGTCTTCGGCGCTCTCTTCGTCGTCGAAGGGGCCATCCTCTTGTGGATCGGCGTGCGAGGTGACGCCCTCGCCTTCCGGTTCCGGACCGACGTGGCGGGGACGGTGGGTACGCTGCTCATCGTCTATGCGCTCCTCGTCTATCCCGTTCTCGGCGTGCTCGCGGGCCATCGCTACCCCGCCCAGCCGACGTTCGGCCTTCCGTGTCCGACGACGATCTTCACGGTAGGGCTGTTCCTCTGGGCGAGGGAGCGCGTCCCGTGGTACGCCCTCGTCATCCCGGCGCTCTGGTCGATCGTGGGGATGAGCGCCGTGCGCTACTTCGGCATGCTGGAGGACATGGCGTTGCCGCTGGCCGGGGTGGGCGGCGGGTTGCTGGTGCTCCTGAAGAACCGCTCCCTCCAAGGGGAGGCCGGGACCGTAGGGTAGGGAGCGACGGCGAGGAGAGGCGCTCACGCCTTCTTGGCGACGTACAGTCCCCGTCCGATGAGACCTTCCGGGTCATAGGCGACGTCGAGCCCCTGCTCCCGCATGGCCTCCTCCATGAGCGCCCTCGTGAACAGACCCAGCTCGTGGACCTCGGACAGCCGTTCGATGCCTTTGGCGCGGCCCACGAGGTACTCGAACTCGAGCCTGGAGACGTCTCCGCGGATGGACGTGCGGGACATGCGGCACACGGCCATGTTCTCGGTCTTGGCCGTATTCACGACCACGAATCCGTCCTGCATGACGCCGGGCTCGAACCAGGGCTCGAGCACCAGGAGCCCTCCGGGACGGACGGCGGCGGCCATGCAGCGCACGGCCGCTCGGAGGCGGTCCTCCTCCACGACGTGGCCGACGGAGCCGAAGAGGCAGAGGACCGCGTCGTAGGGCTCGTCGACCTCGAACGAGGTCATGTCGCCCACGCGGAAGCGGCCCTCCGGATTCCGGTCCTGGGCGATGCGCACGAAGTCGGGCTCCAGATCCAGGCCGTCGACCATGAGGCCCGCCTCGGTGAGGGACTTCGCGTGCATACCCGTCCCGCACGCGACGTCGAAGACCCTCCCCACCCGCACGCCGCTACCGCCGAAGATGTCGAGCAGGCGTACGGTCTCGGCGCGGTAGTCCTTGAACGCTCCATAGAGGAGATCGTAGAGCCCTGCGGCACGAGTGTAGCTGCTCACGTTGCCCACGCTATCTCCGGGCCGGACGCCGGGCAAGGACGAAGCGGTGACCGTGCCGCGAGCGGAGGGTCGGTTGCCGTCATACCCCTTGTACTTTTATGGGTATGTGTTCTATGGTTGTGGGTGGTTTCCGTCAGGCCCCGATCTCGAGGACGCGCGAAGAATGGCCGAGTCATCCCTGGAGCTGCTCAAGGGCACGTTGGACGTGCTCATCCTGAAGACGCTGTCCGGCGGGCCGATGCACGGGTACGCGGTGTCCCGCTGGATCCGCGAGGTGACGGGAGACGCGTTCCACGTCGAGGAGGGGGCGCTCTATCCGGCCCTCCGTCGACTGGAGAAGCGCGGGCTGGTGGAGGCGGAGTGGGGCGTCACGGATACGGGACGCGACGCACGCTTCTATCGACTCACCGCCTCGGGGGAGGGGGAGCTCCAGACGGGAATGCGGAGCTGGAACCGATACGTCGAGGCCATGGCTCGGGTCCTGGGGGCGCCGGCCTGACCGGCTGGAGCGATCCTCTGCGGTGAGGCGAGGCATGGGTGAGCGGAGGGGGCGCGGAGCCCGATGGGTCTTGTCCCGGTCGGCGGCGGACGATGTGGACCGGGAGATCGAGGCGCATCTGGCCATGCGCGCCGAGGAGTTGGAGGCCGCGGGTTGGGATCCCGCGGCCGCGCGCGAAGAGGCACGGCGCCTCTTCGGCGACCGAGACAGGGTGGCCCGCAGCTGCCGGGCCATCGTGACGAGCCATCAGCGGGTGGTGGGGAGGACGATGATGTTGGACTCGATCTGGAAGGACGTTCGATACGCGGCGCGCACCCTGCTCAAGGACCCCGCGTTCGCGCTGGTCGCGCTGGTGACGCTGGCGCTGGGGATCGGGGCGAACACCGCCATCTTCTCCGTCGTGGACGGCATTCTGCTTCGCCCTCTCCCCTATGCGCATCCCGATCGGCTCGTGTGGATCCAGGAGAAGAGCATCCGGGGCACGCCCATGCCGGTGGCGTGGCCCAACTACCTGGACTGGCGGGAGCAGAGCACGGACTTCGCGGGCATGGCGGCGCTCAACACGTTCGAGGCGACCGTTCTGGGTGGAAGCCAGCCCGTACGGGCCGCGGTCGCGGTGGTCGGCCAGGACTATTGGAAGATCTTCCCCGCGCAGCCGCTGCGGGGGCGGCTCACGAGCGCTTCGGACCACGCGAAGGGCGCAGCCGCGGTGGTGGTGGTGAGCCGGTCCCTCTGGCGTGACGTGCTGGGCAGCCGCCCCCTGGACGGGCTGACGCTCGAGACGATGGGGGTCCGGGCCCGCGTCGTGGGCGTGATCCCGGACGGATCGGGCTATCCGGCCGGGACGGAGGTATGGGCGGCCGCCGAGCCGTCCAACAAGTCGGAGAGCCGCACGGCACACAATTGGCGCGTGGTCGGCCGCCTCTCGGCGGGGGCCTCCGTCGCACAGGCCGGGGAGGAGGTGGATGCCATCACCAAGAGGGTGGTGGCGCACGCCTCGGCGGGCGACTCGGATCCCGATTTTCTCGCCACCGGCGCGATCGTGCAGCCCCTCATCGACCGGGTGGTCGGCGACCTCAGGGGCCCCCTGTATCTCCTGCTGGGGGCGGCCGCGCTGGTTCTGCTGGTGGCGTGCACCAACCTGGCCAGCACGCTCCTGGCCAGGGGCACCGTGCGGAGCCGTGAGCTCGCCGTGCGCGCCTCGCTGGGGGCGAGCCGGGGCCGCATCGTCTCACAGCTCATGACCGAGGGGCTTCTTCTCTCCGTGCTCGGCTCGGCCGCCGGCGTGGGCATCGCCTCCCTCGTGGTCGC
>CAZVYM010000154.1:0-8263 GCA_964630935.1 uncultured Gemmatimonadaceae bacterium
CATCTTCGTGCGAGCGGCCGACATTCCCGAGTACGTGGCCGACGGCGCCGCGGAGATGGGCGTCACCGGCGCGGACCTGGTGGCCGAGAGCGGGCGGAAGGTCGACGAAGTCCTGGACCTCGGCTTCGGTGCGTGCCGCCTGGTGGTCGCCGTGCGCGAGGAGTCGAAGGTGCGCTCGGCCGATGAGCTTCCGGAGGGCTCGCGCGTGGCCACCTCGTTCCCGAGGGTCGCCTCCTCCTACTTCGCCTCGCTCGGGACGGCGATCGAGATCGCCCCGGTCACGGGCGCCACGGAGATCGCGCCCCACCTGGGCGTGGCCGACGTCATCGTGGACCTCACGTCGACCGGCTCCACGCTGCGCGTGAACGGGCTGCGTGAGGTGGACACGATTCTGCATTCCACCGCGCGCCTGATCGCGAATCCGGCAGCCGCGGACGATCCGACGCTCCGGAAGACCGTGGACGATCTGGCCCTCGCCCTCTCCTCGGTTCTGCGCGCCGAGAAGAAGCGATACCTCATGGCCAACGTGCCCCGTGAGCGTCTGGAGGAGATCCGGGACGTGATCCCGGGGATCTCCGGGCCCACGATCGTCGAGGTGCTGGACGGCGGGGGATGGGTGGCGGCCCACGCGGTGGTCGACGCGGACTCCGTGTATCAGACCATCGCTTCCCTCAAGGCGTTGGGCGCCACCGGGATCCTCGTCACCCGCATCGAGAGGCTGATGCCGTGAGCGCCGCCATGAAGCTCCTCTTCGACGGAGCGCTCGCGGGGCTCGACGACGCCACGCGGCGGAGGCTCCTCGACCGCGCCACCGAGGACGCGCCCGATGTGGCCGCGGCGGTCTCCGGCCTCATCGCGGACGTCCGTGCCGGCGGGGACGACGCGCTGCGCCGGATGGCCGAGAGGTTCGACGGGGTCGCTCTGGGCGACCTGGAGATCCCTCGTGCACGCTGGGACGAGGCCGTCGCGGCTCTGGACCCGACCGTGCGGTCCGCGCTCGAGCGGGCGGTACGCAACATCCGGCGATTCCACGAGGCTCAGCGCCCGACGGACATCACCGTGGAGGTCGAGCCGGGCGTGACGATCACCCGGGCCTGGACGCCGCTCGACGTGGTGGGCGTCTACGCCCCGGGCGGCCGGGCGGCGTATCCCAGCAGCGTCCTGATGGGCGTGGTGCCGGCTCGTGCCGCGGGCGTGCGCGAGGTGGTGGTCTGCTCGCCGCCCGGTCCGTCCGGCGAGCCGCCCGTCGAGGTGCTGGCGGCGTGCGCGCTGGGCGGCGCCGATCGGTTGTTCGCGCTCGGAGGCGCGGGCGCCGTGGCGGCGTTGGCGTTCGGAACGGAGAGCGTGCCGGCGGTCGACGCGATCGTCGGCCCGGGCAACCGCTGGGTGACCGAGGCCAAGCGGCAGGTTGCCGGCGACGTGGTGATCGATTCCCTGGCCGGGCCGTCGGAGGTCTTGGTGGTCGCCGACGGAGCGGCCGACCCGGAGCTGGTCGCACGCGAGCTCCTGGCCCAGGCCGAGCACGACCCTGATGCGGCGTGCGTCCTCGTCACGCCGTCAGCCGGCGTCGCGCGCGCCAGCCGTGACGTGCTCGCCCGTCTCCTGACGGCCGCGCCGCGCCGCGAGGTGGCCGCCGCCGCGCTGGCGAGCGGGGGGGCCGTGATCGTCACCGCCTCTCTCGATGACGCACTCGCCTTCGCACGCGCCTACGCCCCGGAGCACCTCTCCGTCATGACCGAGGACGCGGCCGCCGACGCCCGCGGCGTGCCCACGGCCGGCACCACCTTCCTGGGCGCGCCGAGCTCCGTGGCGTTCGGCGACTACCTGACGGGCGCCAACCACGTGCTCCCCACGGGGGGCCGGGCGCGGAGCTTCTCCGGCCTCTCGACGCTGCACTTCATGCGGTCGTTCACCGTACAGGCGATCGACGCCGAGGGCGCGGCCTCGCTGGCGGACGATGTCGTGGTGCTCGCCGAGGCCGAGGGGCTTCCGGCGCACCGTGACGCCGCCGCGGCGAGGCGCCTCGCCGGAGGCACGGAGAGGAGACCACGATGAGCCCGTTCCCCCGCCATGACTTCCGGGACCTGACGCTCTACGCGCCCGATCGCCGGCCCGTAGCCGTGGACCTGAGCGACAACACGAACCAGTGGGGCACCCACCCCGCCGCCCTCGAGCGTATCCGTGCGGCTACCGCCGACGACCTGGCGCGCTACCCGGAGCTCTACGCGGACAAGCTGCGATATCAGGTCTCCGAGACGTTCGGGGTGCCGCGCGAATGCGTAGCGACCGGGTGCGGCTCCGACGACGTGCTGGATTCCACGTTTCGCGCCGTCTGGGGGGCGGGTGCGTTCATTTCGTTCGCCGCACCGACCTTCTCGCTCGTCGAGCCGTTCGCGCGCGTCAACGCGATGGAGGCGCGGGCCGTGCCCTGGCCGGATGCGCTCGAGGAGCCGGAAAGGCTCCTGGAGGGCGGCCCGGCGCTCGTCTACGTCTGCCGGCCGAACAACCCGACGGGCGAAGCGGCGCCGGAGTTCTGGGTGCGACAGCTGCTCGATCTCGTGGGCGAGGCCGGACCGCTGGTCCTCCTCGACGAGGCCTACGCGGACTTCGCCGGCAGCACGCTCGTGGCGGAGGCGCCGGCCCACCCCAGGCTGCTGGTCGCTCGTACCCTCTCCAAGGCCTACGGGCTCGCGGGACTCCGCATCGGGTTCGCCGTCGGCGCCCCGGAGACCGTCCTCGAGGTGGAGAAGTCACGAGGCCCGTACAAGATCACGCGGCTCGGCTCGGAGGCCGGCGCTGCCGCGCTCGCCGACGCCGACGGCTGGATGGCCGCCGCCGTGGCCGAGTGCATCGAGAACCGTCAGCGCCTGTCGGAGGAGCTCGCCGCGCGGAGCCTGACGCCGGCCAGGTCGCGCGCCAACTTCCTCCTCTTCCCCTCGCTCTCGGGCTCGGCGAGGATCGACGCGCTCGCGCTCCGGGCAGAGGGGGTCGCGGTCCGTCCGTTCTCGGAGGTGCCGGGCATGGGCGACGCGCTGCGCGTGACCGTCGGCCCGTGGCCCCTCATGGAGACCTTCCTGGACGCGCTCGACCGCGTGAGGACCCGATGAAGATCGCCCTCTACGACTACGGTGCCGGGAACCTGCACTCCCTGGCCAAGGCGCTGGAAGGCGCCGGCGGCCGCATCACCGTCACCTCCGATTGGGACGTCGCGCTCTCGCTCGACGCCCTCGTGCTGCCCGGCGTCGGCGCGTTCGGCCAGGCGGCCCGGTCGCTCCCCGCCGATCCGGCCCCGGTGCGCGAAGCGCTCGAGGCCGGCCTCCCCTGCCTCGGGATCTGCCTGGGCATGCAGCTCCTCTTCGACGAGAGCGAGGAGTCCGCGGGCCGCGGCATCGGCCTCGTTCCGGGCAAGGTGCTCCGTCTCGAAGCGGCGGTGGTGCCGCAGATGGGGTGGAACGACGTGGAGACCGCGGCCGACCCCCTCTTCTCGGGCGTCGACGGTCTGGTCGCCTACTACGCCAACTCCTACGTGTGCGAGCCGGATGACCCCGGCGCCGCCGTCGCCTGGTCCGAGTACGGCGGACGCCGCTTCGCCGCGGGCGTTCGGAGAGCACGCACCTGGGGGGTGCAGTTCCACCCCGAGAAGAGCTCGCGGCGCGGCCGGCGCATCATCGCCAATTTCGTGGACCAGGTCCGGAGCGAAAGGTGAAGGCCCGCCCGAGGTGCGAAGCTGACTTCGTCGGGAGCGTCGGTCCGGCCATCGGCGGGAACGGGGCGAAGGTCCTGGAGGTGGACCGGTGATCGCCGCTCCCGCCGTCGATCTGAAGGGAGGACGTTGCGTCCAGCTCGTGGGCGGACGCCCCGAGGACGAGCGCGTCTCGCTGTCCGACCCGATCGCCGTCGCGGAGCGGTGGTGGGACCTCGGCTTCGGCACGCTCCACGTCGTCGATCTCGACGCAGCGCTGGGCTCGGGCGACAACCTGGCGCTTCTCGAGCGCGTGCTCACCACCACGCCGGCCGAGACGCAGGTGGGTGGAGGCATCCGCGGCGATCTCCGCGCCGACGCCCTCCTGGACGCCGGAGCCGACCGCATCGTGGTCGGCACGCGGGCGCTCGACGATCCGGCCTGGCTCGCGGATCTGGCGGAGCGCCACCCCGGCCGCGTCATGGTGGCCGCCGACGTGCGGGACGGACAGGTCCTGCGGAAGGGGTGGACCGAAGCCACCGGCCTGGCCATCACGGACCTCCTCGGCCGCCTGGCGAGCCTACCGCTCGCCGGCGTGCTGTCGACCGACGTCGCGAGGGAGGGCCGGGTGGCCGGAATCGACCCCGTCGCTACGGCGGCTACGGTGCGTGCAAGCGCCTACCCGGTCTGGATCTCGGGTGGCGTGAGCACCCTCGAGGATCTCGTGCATCTGGAGCGCTCGGGCGCCGCGGGCGCGGTCCTGGGCATGGCGCTCTACACCGGCAAGCTGGACCCCGACGAGGTGGCCCGCCGCTGGGGCGGCGGGTCGGACCGACCGGTCGATGACGGCCCGCAGGCGAACGCTCGCCCCTCGGGCTCCGGCCGACCGGCCGACCCGAAGCGATCCGACGATCCGGGCCGGACCACCGGCCCGGCCTGAACGCCAAACGAATCACGCACACGCGAGGCACGAATGAGCACACTGGAACGAGCGACCCGCGAGACCCGGATCGAGGCATCCGTCCGTCGCGGCGCCGGCGAGGCCGCGGTCGACACGGATAATCGCTTCCTGACGCACATGGTCGAGACGCTCGCGCGCTACGCGGGCCTGGACGTACGTCTGACGGCCAGGGGCGATCTGCCTCATCACCTCATCGAGGACGTGGCGATCACGCTCGGGCTCGCGCTCGCCGACGAGGTGCCCCCGCACGCGCGTCGCTACGGCTGGGCCGTCGTGCCCATGGACGAGGCGCTCGTCGAGGCCGCGATCGATGTCGGTGGCCGACCCTTCTACGTGGGCCGCGTGCCGTCCAGGCTCTACACGCACTTCCTGCACTCCTTCGCCACGAACCTGGGTGCGACGTTGCACGTGCGCGTGCTGCGCGGCGAGGACCGCCACCACATGGTGGAGGCCGCGGTGAAGGCCGTGGGCCTCGCGCTGCGCCAGGCGCTCGAGGAAGGCGACATGGTCTTCAGCACGAAGGGCTCCGTGCGCGTCGAGCGGGCGGCCGGCGGAGCGTCCGGTTCGGGCGGTGCAGGCGATTCGGCCGCGGGGGCCTGAGCCGTGCTGCGACCCCGCATCATCGTCTGCCTCGACGTGAGGGACGGGCGCGTCGTCAAAGGCACGCAGTTCAAGGGGCTGCGCGACGTGGGCGATCCCGTGGAGCTGGCCGCGCGGTACGAGGCCGAAGGCGCCGACGAGATCGTGTTCCTGGACGTGTCGGCCTCCAAGGAGGGCCGCGGCACGCTCCTGGACGTCGTGCGTCGCACGGCCGAGACCCTCTTCATCCCGCTCACGGTAGGAGGCGGCGTGCGGTCCGCGGACGACATCGGCCCGCTCCTGAGGGCCGGCGCGGACAAGATCAGCGTCAACACCGCGGCCGTCCGCGACCCCGCGCTCATCTCGGAGGGAGCCGAGCGCTTCGGGAGCCAGTGCATCGTAGCCAGCATCGACGCGGCCCGTGAAGGCGATGCGTGGCGCTGCTACACGCACGGCGGCTCCGCGCCCACCGGACTCGACGCGGTCGCGTGGGCGGGCGAGTGCCGCACGCGGGGTGCCGGCGAGATCCTGCTCACCTCGATCGACCGGGACGGCGCGCGCACCGGCTACGACCTCGAGCTCACGCGGGCCGTGGCCGACAGCGTACCCATTCCCGTGATCGCTTCGGGCGGCGCGGGTGAGGCCGCGCATCTCCGGGATGCGTTCAGTGAGGGCCACGCCGCCGCCGCGCTTCTGGCTGGTATCCTGCACGACGGCCTGACCACCGTGGGCGCGCTCAAGCGAGCGCTCACCGAATGGGGCATCCCGGTTCGCCCCGCTTCGACGGAGACGGAGTCATGACGGATCGAACCCTCCGAGTCATCGCCGACCTCGACGCGCTCGACTTCGAGAAGGGAGGCGGCCTCCTGCCCGTGCTGGCCCAGGACGCCGCGGACGGACGTGTGCTCATGGTCGGGTTCGGAAGCCGTGAGGCGCTCGAGAGGAGCCTCGAGACGGGGTGCCTGCACTTCTGGTCGAGGTCGCGAAGCGCGCTCTGGATGAAAGGCGAGACGAGCGGGAACGTGCTCGAGGTCGTCTCGCTGCACGCCGACTGCGACGGGGACGCCGTCCTCGCGTGCGTGCGGCCCACGGGCCCGGTGTGCCACACCGGGGAAGCCACCTGCTTCGGCGCCGGGACGAAGCCCGGAGCCTCCCCGGAGCGCGCCCCCGGGAAGGGCCCGGAAGGGACCGCCCCCGACGCCGTCCTGTCGACGCTCGACGCGACGCTGGCCGCTCGCGAGGCGGAACGGCCCGAGGGAAGCTACACGGTCCGCCTCCTCGAGGACGCCAACCTCCGCCTCAAGAAGCTCGGCGAGGAGACCGCGGAGCTCGTCGCCGCCCTCGCTACGGGCGACGCACCGAGGGCGACCGAGGAGGCGGCCGACGTGATCTACCACACCCTCGTGGCGCTGCGGGCGGCGGGGGTGGGGCTCTCGGACGTCATGGAGGAGCTCGACCGGCGCGCGCGCTAGCATTCGTGACGAGGACGGCCCCCGGGGGAAGGCCGTCACGGGGTGCGCCGCCCGGTCGGCCGGGCGACCCGGGCTCGAGCCCACCGGAACCACCCCGGAATCGCCAGGGTACCGACCCCGCCATCATCTGCGAAGCCATGGAGGTCGCCGAATCCGCGGCATCCCCGACCCGGCTCGCCGCTATCATCGGATGGACGCTCTGAAGCCATGGCCGACGTAGGCGCATTCCACGAAGAGGAGGCTCTCGGGAAGGCGTACGACGCTCGGCTCATGCGTCGGCTGCTGCGCTACCTCCGCCCGTACTGGTGGCAGGTCGCGGTGGCCATCGTCATCCTCATGCTCGGCTCGGCGACCCAGATCGTCGGCCCGTGGCTGACCCAGCTCGCCATCGACCAGGCCATCCCTCGGGGCGACGTCCACTACCTGGTCACCCTCTCGCTCTTCTTCGCGGCGGCGCTGGCGGCCGGATTCGTCCTGGAATACGGCCAGGGCCTCCTGACCACGTGGCTCGGGCAGACGGTGATGTACGACCTGCGCCGAGAGATCTTCGCGAAGTTCCAGCGCCTCGACCTGCGGTTCTACGACAAGAACCCCGTGGGTCGCCTCATGACGCGGATCACGAACGACGTGGAGACGCTGAACGAGCTCTTCAGCTCGGGGGTCGTCACGATGTTCGGAGACATCTTCACGCTCGGCTTCATCGTCGTGGCCATGCTGAAGATGAACTGGCAGCTCGCGCTCGTGTCGTTCAGCGTCCTTCCGCTCGTGTTCTTCGCGGCGTTCCTCTTCCGCGCCCGCATCCGCGAAGCCTACCGCGACATCCGCGTGCGACTCGCCCGGCTCAACGCGTTCCTCCACGAGCGCTTCACGGGCATCCGGGTGGTGCAGCTCTTCAATCGCGAGGCCGCCGACTCCCGACGGCACGAGGAGCTGAACGCGGATTATCTGGCGGCCCACCTGCGCTCCATCACGTACTACGCGCTCTTCTTCCCCGTGGTCGAGTTCTTCACCTCCATCGCGCTCGCGCTCATCATCTGGTACGGTGGCATCGAGATCGGGCACGGAACGGTGACCGTGGGCGTCGTGGCGGCGTTCCTGCAGTACTCCCGGCGCTTCTTCCGGCCGATCCGGGATCTGTCGGAGAAATACAACCTTCTCCAGGCCGCGATGGCGTCCTCCGAGCGGGTCTTCAAGCTCGTGGACAGCGACATCCGGATCGTGGATCCCGGCGATCCGGTGTCCCTTCCCGGACGGACCCGCGGAGAGATCGAGTTCCGCGACGTCTGGTTCGCCTACGGCACGCGTGACGACGGCTCGCCGGACTGGGTGCTCGAGGACGTCAGCTTTCGTGTCGCGCCCGGAGAGAAGGTCGCGATCGTGGGCCACACCGGTGCGGGCAAGACCACGATCATCAACCTGCTGATGCGCTTCTACGACGCGAGCGAGGGCGAGATCCTGCTGGACGGCGTGCCCCTGGATCGCCTCGCGCTCCGCGACCTGCGCGCGCGCATCGGGCTCGTGCTCCAGGACGTCTTCCTCTTCAGCCAGGACGTGGGCTACAACATCCGC
>CAZVYM010000155.1:0-8216 GCA_964630935.1 uncultured Gemmatimonadaceae bacterium
AGACCCGGAAGAACGTGAGCTTACCCACGTAGGGGTCGGTCGCGATCTTGAACGCGAGCGCGGCGAACGGAGCGTCGTCGGACGGCTCGCGCGTCTCGAAGGTCTCGTCGTGGTGGGGAAGGTGTCCGTTGATGGCCGGGACGTCGAGCGGCGAAGGCAGGTAGTCGATGACGCCGTCGAGCAGCGCCTGGACACCCTTGTTCTTGAAGGCCGAGCCACAGAAGACCGGGAAGAAGCCGCCCTTGATCGTGGCCGCCCGGATGGCGTGGCGCAGCTCCTCGTCGGTGAGCTCCTCGCCGGCGAGGTACTTCTCGATGAGAGCGTCGTCGTGCTCGACGGCCGCCTCGAGAAGCTCGTGGCGGAGCTCCTCGATCTTGTCCTTGAGCCCGACCGGGATCTCCTGCTCGCTGAACTTCGCGCCCAGCTCGTCCTCGTAGACGATGGCCTTGCGGCTCACGATGTCCACCACGCCGGTGAACAGCTCGCCCTCGCCGAGCGGATACTGGACCGGGTGGGCGTTGGCGCCCAGCCGCTCGCGCATCATCTCGACCACGTGGGTGAAGTCCGCGCCGACGCGGTCCATCTTGTTGACGAACGCGATGCGCGGGACGTTGTAGCGGTCCGCCTGACGCCACACGGTCTCGGACTGAGGCTCCACGCCGCCGACCGCGCAGAACACGGCCACGGACCCGTCGAGCACGCGAAGCGAGCGCTCGACCTCGGCCGTGAAGTCCACGTGCCCGGGCGTGTCGATGATGTTGATCCGATACTGGGTGCCCTCGCGCTTCCAGAAGCAGGTCGTGGCGGCGGAGGTGATCGTGATCCCCCGCTCCTGCTCCTGCTCCATCCAATCCATCGTCGCAGCGCCCTCGTGCACCTCGCCCATCCGATGCACCCGGCCCGTGTAGAACAGGATGCGCTCGGTGGTCGTGGTCTTACCGGCATCGATGTGCGCCATGATGCCGATGTTTCGCAGCTGCGGCAGTGGCGTAATCCTGGGCATCTATTCGGATCCTTCTGGTACGAAACCAGCTTCTTCCGTTCTAGCGGCCGAGAGGCATCCGCCCCCCGGCGCGGCGTAAAAAAAGGAACGCGGTCCTCGTCGCTGCGCCCCCATCCCGGCGGGCCGCACGTTCGTCACCGCGCTCCCAGGGACCGGAGAGGGCCCGCAGGCCATCGCGCGTCGCCTAACGTCTTCTGTGCCTACAAGGGGGTCTCGCCCCCCGTCGACTTCAGTACCAGCCTGAGGGTCTGCCCCCCGATCCGCTTCACCTGCCTGCGGAGGGGCCCGCCCCCCTTCACTTCCACTTCGGTTGCTTCACGGGGCTCTCGCGTCCCCGCATCGACCCGCTACCAGCGATAGTGGGCGAACGCCTTGTTCGCCTCGGCCATCCTGTGCGTGTCGTCCTTCCTCTTGATCGTCGAGCCTTCACCTCGGCTCGCGGCCAGGAGCTCGGCCGCCAGACGCTCCGACATGGTCTTCTCGGAGCGGCCGCGGGCGAACCCGATCAGCCACCGGGTGGCCAGCGCGGTCCGCCGCTCCGGGCGAACCTCGATGGGCACCTGGTACGTGGCGCCACCCACGCGCCGGCTCTTCACCTCGAGGGCCGGCTTCGCGTTGGTGAGCGCCGTCTGGAAAACGTTCAGACCCGGCTGGCCCGAGCGCTCCTCGAGCAGGTCCATCGCGTCGTAGAAGATCTTCTCGGCGGTGGACTTCTTCCCGCCGAACATCAACGCATTGATGAACTTCGTGACGGTCTGCGACTCGAAGCGCGGATCAGCAGGGGTCTCCCTGCGCTCGGCCCGGGAACGACGGCTCATCTCTTCAGTCCCGCTCTCTTAGCGAGGCCTCTTGGCCCCGTACTTGGAACGTCCCTGCTTCCTGCTGTCCACCCCGGAAGCGTCCAACGTCCCGCGAATGATATGGTAGCGCACGCCCGGGAGGTCCTTCACACGGCCGCCCCGGATGAGCACGATCGAGTGCTCCTGGAGGTTGTGCCCCTCGCCCGGGATGTAGGCCGTGACCTCATAGCCGTTCGTGAGACGCACGCGAGCCACCTTCCGAAGTGCTGAATTCGGCTTCTTCGGCGTCGTAGTGTAGACGCGCGTGCAGACCCCCCGCTTCTGGGGGTTCTTTTGAAGCGCCGGGGCCTTGTTCTTCTTTTGAACGGCCTTGCGGCCCTTCCTCACGAGCTGGCTGATCGTCGGCATGAGCCCTCTGATAAAAAAACGCGCCATCGGCGCGCCGTGCAGGCTCCCACACTCGCCAGGGGGGAGCCGTTCCGACCGAGCTTGATAACTTAGGAATGGACCGGGGGGGTGTCAACGCCTCGAAGGGCTGGGGAATCGGCGGGATGGCGCCGCTACCGGGGGTGGCGCCCTGGCCGGGCCTCGGGCGGTCCCGGTCCGACGGGAGCATGATGGAAATTCACGCCAACCACATCCTAAGTAGTATGGCGTGACCCCTCGCGCGTCCCGCGCTCGCCGCCCTGCTCCGCCGAGCACCCGCGTCCTGCGAGAAACAGGCTAGCCCTCCGCGGATCGGACTGCTGGCCCGTCGAGGCTACGTCCGATCTCACGCCGCTGAGTCCCGCGCCCCCCACCCGAACGGACTAGCTCCTTGGACCGATAGGGCCTTACTCCGGTGATCCACAGAGCCTAATCCGCATTTCACCTCGCAGAGCGATGTCAGCGGACCGGACGAATGGCGACTATAGGAACATGGTTAGCTGGCTCTCGGACTCGCCGGACGTGCTCACATGGACACAACTCGTATCGGCCCTGCCCGTGGCCGCCTCATCCGCACCCGCGGCGGACTCGTGTTTCTGGGATGTCTCGCCGCGGCCGGCTGCGCCATCAACCCGGCCACCGGCAAGAACCAGCTCATGCTGGTCAGTGAGGACCAAGGCATCGCGATGGGCAGGCAGGCCGACACCGCCATCATCGCGACCATCGGGCTCTATCCGGACGCCGCTTGGCAAACCTACATACAACAGTTCGGCGAGCGGCTCGCCGCCACCTCGGAGCGCCCCGACCTCCCGTGGACTTTTCGGGTGGTGGACGACCCGGCGGTAAACGCCTTCGCCGTCCCCGGCGGCTTCGTGTACGTGACGCGGGGGCTCCTCACCCATATCACCTCGCAGGCGGAGCTGGCCTCCGTCGTCGGCCACGAGATCGGCCACATCACGGCCCGCCACTCGGCCGCGGAGAGGAGCAAGCAGCAGCTCATCGGCCGACGAGCTCGGCCTGCGCTACATACATGCGCCGCGCGCACCCCGCTCGCGCGACTACGGTGCTCTCCGGTTTCCGCCGAAACGCTCGCCCTCATCAGCCAGGTCGGGCTCGATACGCCCCTCGCTTCCGGGCGGCTCGTGAAGTGGGTCACCGGACCCGCACAGCCACCGCCTTCCCTTCCGTGGCCGATGGGGCCGCCGACGGCCCGGCAACGTCCATGATCACCCCCATTCCCTTCGCGCCCCTGGCGCGAGGGCCACTCGTTTCCCTGACCCAGGAGTCAGTCTGATGTCATCCATTCATCATTGGTCCATCGCCGTCATCGCGGCGCTCGCCCTCGCCGCACCGGCATCCGCCCAGCAGGGAGCGTCGGCGGCCGCGAGGCTGGCACCGACCCCCTCTCTTCCGACCGCCCCCACGATCGCGCCCACGGCGCTCGATATGCCCACGCTCACCCCCGAGCCGGTCACATCCCCGACGAGCGAGAACGCGGTGCTCGGTCTTCGCGCCTCGACCACGACGGTCGCTCCGTCCATGGTGCCGCTTCCGCAGCAACGTCAGAGCGAGAACGTCGCGATGATGATCGTCGGCGGCGCCGGGCTGGTGATCGGTTCCCTCATCGATGGCGACACCGGAACGATCGTGATGGTCGCCGGCGGCGTCGTCGGCCTCATCGGGCTCTTCAGGTATCTCCGTTGAGCACCGTGTGGAGGAGCCACATGAAACGCACATCCCAGAGGCTGCTCACAGCCGCCGTCGTCCTGCTCGCCGCCTGCGCCCGGGGCCGGTCCGCCATCCCCCCGGCCGACGCCTCGACCGTCGATCTCCCCCCGGCCGCCCGGCCAGCGGCAACGACGAGCCATACCCTCACGGCGGGAACGCGCGTCGACGCGACGATCGACAGCGCCATCAGCTCGCGCACCGGGCTCGCCGGTGACGTCTTCACGGCCCGGGTGGTGGAGGACGTGAGCAGCGCCGACGGCTCGGTGACGATCCCCGCCGGCTCCACGGTCCAGGGAGCCATCACCGAGGTGCACCCGGCTTCCAGCGACAGGTCCACGGGCATGCTCACCCTCGCCGTCTCGAGCATGACGGTGCGAGGGAGGACGTATGTCATCAATGCCTCCATCGACTCCCTGACTACGGTCGATGAGACGAGAGGGGTCGAAAAGGCCGACGCCGCTCGGGTGGCCGGAGGCGCGGCCGTGGGAGCGGTTCTCGGCCACGTGATCGGCGGCAACGACAAGGGAACGGTCATCGGGGCCGTCTCTGGGGCAGCCGTGGGGGCCGCCGTCTCCGCGCTGGTCAAGGACGTCGATATCGTCCTGCCGGCCGGCGCGCACCTCCTGCTGACCTTGAGGCAGCCATTGACCGTGACGGCGAACTGAGGAGATGAAGCCATGCTTCGAATCTCGACGCTGATCGCCCTCCTGTTCTCGGCCCCGCTGTTGCAGGTCGACACATCCACGGACGCAATCCTCTGGGCACTCCGGCTTCCGGCGCTGGTGACCGAGGCCCGGCAGGTCGGCGTCCCCGAGGTGGTGGTGGGCGAAGTACTGGACGGGCTTCGCCGTAGGGGCCTCCCCGCCGGCGAGGCGGCTCTGGTCGTCCGGGAGGAAGTCGATGCCGTCAAAGACGGCGAGCCCAAAGACAACTTCGGCGCGTTCGTGCAGAGCCAGCTCGATGCCGGACTCCGCGGCCGTGCCCTGGCCCAAGCGATCCACGCCGAGCATCAGGCCCGCGGCGTCGGCCATTCGGAAGGGCGGAAGCCGCAGAAGAAGGACACCACCGGATCCGAGGGGAGGAGGCCATGAACGTGCGCATCCGGAACCTGACCGTGGGCGCAGCACTCTTGCTGGCAGCTGCATGCAGTCGACCGGGGGAAGGTGCGGCGGGTGAGCCCGGTGGGTCTCCCGCCCTCTCCACCGAGGAGCACGCCGTGGCCGCCGCGCGGACGATCCAGGCGGCGCCCGCGGCCACGGACTCGATCCTCACGGCCCACGGTTTCACCCGAGCCGGGTTCGACTCACTTATCTACGAGATCGCCGCGGACCCGCTGCGAGCCCGGGCCTTTACGGAAGCAGTCGGGCGTTGAGCCTCACTCCGCAACACCTTCCAGGAGAGAATCATGCTCTGGACCATCGCACTGATCCTGATCGTCGTGTGGGCCCTTGGGATCCTCACTTCGTACACCATGGGGGGGCTCATCCACCTCCTCCTGATCGTCGCCGTCGTGGTGCTCCTGATTCGCGTGATTCAGGGCCGCAGGGTCCTGTGACGGCGACGCCGCAGCGTCCCCCGATCACGCGGGTGGCGCTGGACCGCGTCCTCCAACTCGCGGGCTTGTTGCTCGACGTTCCCGTCGTGTGCCTCTCCGTGGTGGACGCCGAGCACAATTTGTTCGTGAGCAGCCACGGCGAGCCCGAGGCCATCGCACTTCTCCTGTCCTGGCCCTTCATTAAACGGGGAGTCGCCTCGGAGGGCCCCCTGCTGATCGCTGACGGGCGCGCGGACCCCATGACCCGGGGCATCCCGGCGGTGCGCGACGGGGCGGTGGTCGCCTACGTGGGCATGCCGCTGGTCGCCCCGAGCGGCCGAGCGGTGGGCACGCTCTCGGTCGTGGATCGCAAGCCCCGTTCCTGGAGCGCGCGCCAGCTCTCCTTCCTGCGGAAGCTCGCCGCCTGGATCGTCAGCCGGTTGCAGCCGGACCCCGGGCAGATGTGCTGAAGTAGTCCCTTCGAGCTAGATGCGGACTCAGCCCAACGGCGGATTTCAGCCGATGGCTTTCCCGGTAGATTTCACATCATGCCCGAACCGTCGCACACGCATTCCCGGCGCGATGGGTTCTCATATGGGAGCTCCCATGTCTACTTCCCGGCTCTTGGCCGTCACCCTGACCCTTCTCACCGCCGCTGCCTGCAATCCCTTCCATCGGAGTCAGGCCGTCGAGATGAGCGCGCTCGATCCGGCACTCAACACCCGCTGGCACGCGAACCTGGCCTCGCCAGCCAGCCTTGCCGGCGCGGTACAGATGAACGGCTCGGCGTCGATGGCGCCCGATGCGAGCAACTCCCACACCGTCATCACGATCGACCTGGCCAATGCCTCCCCCGGTGGTCGTCACCCGTGGGAAGCGCACATGGGACAGTGCGGAGCCGGCGGGGACAACGGGGTGTTCGGCCTCATCGACGCGTACCAGCCCCTCGAGGTCGACTCCGACGGCCGCGCGAGCAGTACCGCGACGGTCGCGCTGCCGACGCCCCGGAGCGGCGGATATTTCGTCGTGGTACACGCGTCGGAGGCAAACGCCCAGACGATCGTGGCCTGCGGCAATCTCGCGCCGCCCACGCGATAACGTTCTCACCGGGGCGCCCAACCTCAGGAGGGCGTCGAGCAGAAGAGGGCACAAAAGACGAAGCCACCGGCGCTTCGAACCCCCAATGGAGACAGCGGACATGAATCCACTCAAGACCGTGGCCATCGTGCTGATCGTAGCAGGTGCTCTGGGGCTCGCCTATGGCGGGTTCACCTACACGAAGAGCACGCACGAAACGCAGATGGGCCCGTTCTCGATGGTCGTGAAGGACAGGCAGACGGTAGCCATTCCCATCTGGGCCGGCATCATCGCCGTGGTCATCGGCGGAGGGTTGCTGCTCGTGCCGGCCAAGAGAGGGTAGGGGAGCCCCCGGCCCGAGTCAGTCGAGACGAGTGCCTGACCCTCGTCTCATTCGTTTGGGCCATTACCCGCCAGACGCACTCCGGGTACGCTCAGAGAACGGCCGGTTCCGTGGCTGGTCCCCGCTTTGTCGGCTTTGTTCCGCCGACTCGGCAGTCAGCAACCCCAGGGACACGTGGAGAACAGAGGATGACGAGGACCATTGGCGCGCAGTGGTTTCTCTCCCGTTCAGCCACGCGAGAGTAGCCCGACCGCTCCCATGGAACGCGCCCCCGTTGCACTTCCACGAGCGGTAAGGAAGTAAGGAGTCCTTACTTCCTTACTTCCTTACTTCCTTATCTCACACTCATCTAACTACGCGGGTGCCAAACGACCCTACGGGAGTGCCAACCGATCTACCCGAGTGCCAACCCACCTTCGCGAGTGCCGACCGGTCTACCCGAGTGCCAAACCACCTACGCTCGCTCCATTCGACCTACCTCACACCTACCTCACTCTTCACCTCCACGAGCACTTGGGGCGGTCCCTCTCCTGCTTCCCTCGCGCGGTCGGATCGACGCGTGCCGCCTGGGCGGGCGAGCTGCCTCGGAGCACGAGCCCAGGCTCCGCGCGTCCACCACCACCAGAAACGCCGAGAGGCGCCCCACCACGAAGGTGGGACGCCTCCGGCAAAGCCGCGTCCGAACGCCTGAAGGGCGAGCCTATTCCCCGCCCGAACGGCTGAAATCCGTGCCCGAACGGCTGAAATCCCCGCCCGAGCGGCTGAAATCTCCGCCCGAGCGGCTGAAACGCGAAACCTACTCCTCGTCCGAGATCTCTCCCAGCACCAACCCCGGAACCAGCTCTCCGGGCTCGGTGAGCGGAACGATCTCCTCGTCGTAGTAGGACTGCTCGACCATGAACTCCACGTCCTGGTACCGGTGGATACCGGTCCCGGCCGGGATCAGGTGGCCGATGATGATGTTCTCCTTCAGTCCTTCGAGCTCGTCGCGCGCGCCCCGCACCGCCGCGTCGGTCAGCACCCTCGTCGTCTCCTGGAAGGAGGCCGCCGAGATGAACGACTCGGTGGTGAGGCTCGCCTTGGTGATCCCGAGCAGCAACGGCTCGGACCGAGCGGGCTTCTTCGTCTCGCCGATCGCCGCCTGGTTCGTCTCCCGGAACTCCATGCGGTCGACGTTCTCACCCTCGAGAAGGTCGGTCTCCCCGGCGTCGGTGATACGCACCTTCTGCAGCATCTGGCGCACGATCACACCGATGTGCTTGTCGTTGATCTTCACGCCCTGCAGCCGGTAGACCTCCTGGATCT
>CAZVYM010000156.1:0-8121 GCA_964630935.1 uncultured Gemmatimonadaceae bacterium
CGGAGCACAAGCCGACGGACGTGCGGGCGGGCATCGGCAACACCTTGACGATGCTCCACAGCAAGATCGAGGCGAAGGGGATTCGCGTTGAGCGAGGTGATGCTTCGGACCTCCCCCTGATCCCCGCGAACGAGGGCGAGCTCAATCAGGTCTGGACGCACCTCATCGACAACGCCGTCGATGCCATGGACGAGGGAGGCCGCCTCCAGGTACGCACCCGGCTGAAGGATCTGTGGGTGGAGGTGGAGGTGGCCGACGATGGGCCCGGCATACCCGAGGACATCCGTGTTCAGATCTTCGAACCCTTCTTCACCACCAAGGAAGTGGGGATCGGTACGGGGCTCGGTCTGACCACCGCCCACCGGATCGTGACCACCCACCAGGGTCATATCGAGGTCCGCTCACGACCTGGGGAGACGGTGATGTGTGTTCGCCTCCCCGTGGCTCCGAAGATCCCCGATCATCAGGCGTGATGGTTGACGGGTCGCACAGTCGGAGGGTGCGGCGCGGACTAGCGGCCACGGATGCCTACCAACGGGCCTACGCCGAGACTATGTTGTCCATCGTTGTTTCGGGGCCATAGCTCAGTTGGGAGAGCGCCTGCTTTGCAAGCAGGAGGTCGCCGGTTCGATCCCGGCTGGCTCCATTGGATTATCGAGGTTTCCATATGTGTTCGCGTGCACAGCGCGTGCACATCCGGTGGAGGTGAACTCGCAGCCTACCAAGCCCTTTAGGCAACGCGACGGTTGGACTCCTTTCCATAGGGGGGCGTTCCATGGACCGCTGGAAAGCTTTCGCCCACCTGCCCCTGGTATTCACGATCTGCTTGGCGACCGTCTGTTCGCCGGAACGGACCCATGCCCAATCCCTCAATTGGGAAGGACAAACGGGGGCGCTAATGACGCCCTTCGCCTACGCCACCGCCTCTCCCGCCGGGCGGGTGGGTCGGCCGACCGCCGCCTTCCACGTTCTGGACGGCGGCGACGTCATCGGCATTCACTATCAGCTGTCGGTAACGGTCGGCCTCCTGAACCGGATGGAGGTTGGCGTGACCCGGTCAGCCGTATCCGGAGTGGGCGACGAACCGATTGCGTCGCTGTTCGACCGCGGATTCACCACCTTGCACGCGAAAGTGGTGTTGGTTCCGGAACGGGACGATAGGCCCTGGCCCGCGGTGTCAGTCGGAGCCCTCTTTCATTGGCAGAAGAAACACATAGCTGCGGACATCGTTCCGTCGGACCCGACCCAGGATGCCGACGTGTTCATCGTGGCCACGAAGACCATGCCAGTGAGCGATGGTGTCTCATTCATCGTGAACGGCGGGGTCAGGGGAACGAACGCATCGTTCATGGGCATTGCGGGTAACGTGCCGTCCTGGGTGGCGCGCGGGTTCGCGTCCGGCGGTGTCCTGCTGGGACGGAGCGTGATGCTCGGCGCCGAGGTCCGTCAACAGCCGGCCCATCTCGACGGCTTTCCGGAGGCACGCATCCCCGCGACGGTCGCATACTTCGCCCGTGTGCAGCCTCGACAGACCACCCGCTTCAACCTCGACATCGCCCTGGTAGAGGCAGGAGGATCGGTGGCCGCCGGACAGGACCTGAAGGCGCAGAACCGACTCGCGGTCGGTCTGAGTCTCAGGTTCTGAGACTGACCCTCGACCGACAGGCCCGCATGCCATGGTCGAGGTCACTCCGTGCAGCGCTCGACGGCCGTAGCTGTTCACGTGTGGGCTCAAGCTCGTCGAGCGAAGGCGTTCGCGTAGGGCCATTACCTCCGGACGACCGTCCTTCCTACGGGAGCGAGAGCTATCCCCGCCAGCTTCAGGTGCTGGATGGCCAACGGGATTCCGATGATGGTCAGAAGGCATGCAGCCCGGACACCACGTGGCCAAGAGCAAGCCACCATCCAGCAAGCACAAACCAGATGATGTTGCCCAGAGTCGCAAGCACGCCGGTTCCGATATCGGTCCGCCCGCTCACGCCGCAGCACGTTGCGCAAGCCTGGGAGGGAGAGGCCGAAGGCGCAGCTTACCTCGAACTTCACTCGGAAGCGGATGGTCGCGCGATTCGCGTTCTTCCGACGTCCCACCCCGTGGTGACGGACGTCAGCTGCCCCCTTCGAGCGCGGCGGCCTTCTTTTTTGCCGAGCGCACGCGCGGCTGAAGCTCCGGGTCCGCGCCCGCCCACGCCTTGGCGAACTTCCGGTAGTGCCCGGCGGCCTTGGCGCTGTCGCCCAGCTCTTCGTAGATGTGGCCGAGGCGCTCGTGGCCCAGGACCCGAGCAACGGCGAATGGCAGCCCGCTCACGCTCTCGCCGTACGGCATGTTCCCCGACGCCACCTGCATGCTCTGTTCGTAGAGCTCCGCGGCTTGCTCGAGCCGCCCGGCCCGCTCCTCCAGGGAAGCCATCGTCCACGTGAAGCAGTGCGGGCAACCTACCTCGCTGCGCAGCCGTTCGAGGGCGTCCGCCGCCGCTCCGGGGTCGGCCGGCGCCTCCGCCTCGACGAGTCTACGCGCCTCCGAAATGGCTGCAGCCTGCGTCTGGCCACGCTCGTGCTGCCACGCTGCGAGGATCCTCCGCGCGTCGTCCTTCATGCCGAGACCGGCCAGGGCCGCCACCAGTTTGGGGTAGGGTCGACTGCCGACCGGGGTCTTTTCCAGATCGCCCGACGCCAGTATGTGCCGCAGGGCTTCCCGCGCCGCGGAGGAATCGGCGGGCACGGCGGCCTCGACCTGAGCCTGCGAGGCCTCCGCTTCCAGCACGGTCCCGAGTTGTCCGTCGGCGCGCGCCTCCGTCGCCACCCCCCGAAGATGGTCGCGCGCCTCCGCCAGCTTGCCCATGCCCAGGTCGGCCGTGGTCATCAGATAGCCGCCCGCCGACCGGAGTCCCGGGCCCACGTCGGGGAGCTGCGCCAGGCGCTCCGCCTGGATGTGGGCCTCGGGGAAGTCCCCGGCCGTCGAGGCCACCACCCAGTGCGCCATCAGGCTGGTCTGACCGCCCGCGGGATAGCGAGACTCCATGGTGTCGAGCACCGACCCGGCGCTGTCCAGCTTGCTCACGGCCGCGAGATCCACCGTCAGATTGAGCCAGGCAACCCCCGTCTCACCCGGTCCGCGCACCGCCCGCCGCAGGAGCCGGAGAGCGTCGTCCCACCGCGTTCGGGAGCCATAGGCCAGCGCCAGGTTGTTCAGCGCGGTGGCGTCGTCGGGCCACTTGTCGAGAACGCCCTCGTAGGCCTCGATCTCGGCCGCCAGATCCCCCGCTACCTGGTCGTTGTAGAAGGCGATCGCCTGCCCGCGCTCGCGCTCGGTCAAGCGGTCACGGAGCTCGTACGCCTTCGTCGCCGCGGCGTCGGACTTCTCGGGGTCGCCCCCGGAGTTCGAGATCACCACCGCGAGCTTGCGCCACGCCATCGCGAAGCCGGAGTCCGCGGCCACGGCCTGCTCGAGGAGCGCTCGGGCTCTCCGATACGCCCCCTGGTCGGCGAGCGCTTCCGCCTCCGAGTACGAGCGCAGCGCCTCCAACGAGGACGTGGTCACGGCCGCCAGCGGCGCCTCGGCCTTGATGCTCCGGAGCGACTCGCCAGCCTTCTCGCGGATGTCCTGGGAGAGTCCGTCGATCGCGTCGATCACGTCGTCGGGGCCCTTCGCGGTGCGCCGGAACGTCGCCAGCGCGTCGCCCGAGTCGGGGGACCGGAGCGTCGCCACCAGGATGTAGCCGGAGCCCGCAGAGCCGACCTCTCCCTCGATGACCGCCTTGATCCCGTCGCGCACCGCCACCTCCTCGGCCACCTGGGCCGTGAGCGCCTTGGACGGATCGCGCTGCATGCGCTCGAGAACCTCCCGGATCCGGTTTGGCGGCACGATGGCGAAGGCTTTCGACGACGCCAGATCCACACGGAGCGCCTCCGTGACCACGCCACCCAGAGACGCGTCGTTCGAGGTGTTGGCGAACTCCGAGAGGATCACCGGCTCCCCCTCGTCGAACACGCCCTGAGCCGCGAGCGACGCCACGGGGCCCACGCCTGCTGCGCGCATCGCGAAGTAGCCGCCGACGAGAACACACAGCAGGAGGAACGCGAGCGCGCCGCCGGCGATCGCGTTCCGCCACGTGAAGAGGCCGCTCGCGAAGGACGGCCGTGTGCTCGGCAGGTCGAGAGAGCCCGTGCCGGCCGCCAGGTTCTCGACGGGCTCGGCGGGCTCGCCAGGCCCGCTCGGCTCGGAGTCTTCCGTCCGGTGCATGCCCTCCTGGATGAACGCCGTCGCCGTGACGATGGGCAGTCCGACGACCAACAGGATCAGCGTGGCCGGAGGCACCCAGTCGGGGAGGCCGGCGCTCTGCGTGATCTGGTCGACCACCTGGAGCGCGCCCCAGGAGCCCACCAGATAGATCGACACCACCTGCCAGAGGGAGCGGCGGTGGATCTCGTGGATCAGGCGCTTGAGCGTATCCATCATGTCCAGGGGAGGAGGGTCGGGGCTGACCACTATGGGGCCAAGGCGGCCGATTCTTCAAGCTTTGCGGGCGAAGGAGGGGTCGACTTGGGTGGCCGACGGAGAGGACCGCTGCAGTGCGGACTCGAGGTCACATCTGTTTCAGGATCTCGCGATAGACATCCCAGAGGACAGCCTGCTTGTCGCTTCCCGGTTCGATGTCCAGAAACGTCACCGCGCTCTGCAACAGTCGTTTGCCCTTGCGAATCTCGACCACGCCCAGGGTGCCTTCACCCACGCTCATCAGACCTTCGTCTCCGAGGTCGGTGATCTTGACGAGCTCGAGCCGGGAAGGCAGGGGATTGGCGAAGTAGTCACGAAGCGGACCATTGACATCCATGACGTGGATGTCCATATCGGCCATTCCGCCCGGCTTTTCGCTCCAGGAGCACTCGTTCGTGTGGGCGGTGGCATAGAGCGGCTTGCGATAGAGTTTCTTGACCTGTTCGGCGCTGACCAGCTTGCAGACGTCGATCTCTGCGCCGGCCTGGCCGGCGGAAGCGTGGGTGCAGCCGCTGAAGAAACCTGTGCCCACGACCATCAGCGCTCCCCATTTCCGGGTTGACGTTCTCACGCTCTCCCTCCTTGAAGAAGTTCCCTCACATGCATGAGCTTCCCCGTACGCCGCTCCGAGACGGTGAGGGCCTCCGTCCGGCGCCCGAGGTGTGCCCGCGCAGACTCCACTGCGTCCACTACTTCACTTCCGTGCGGAGCGCGTTGATGGCCACGTTCCACTCGTGCTCGAGGTCTCGAGCGAGGTGGACGGTGGCCGTGGAGCCGGCCCCCAACTCTCTCAGGAGTCGGTACCGGTCGGCCAAGGCGGAAGCGAGGCGGGCAGGGGATCTCGCTCATGCGGACAACATGGGAACCCGCGAGCGACAATAGCAAGTACGCCGTCGGCCGCGGAGATGGTCGCGAACGTGACCACGCTACTCGGCGCCGGTTCGGGCATCGGCAAGAGCCTGCTTGTGTCGGCAAGTCTCCAGGCCGCAGGTATGCTGCCGCAGGCCTACGAAATCAGAAGTGTGGCGCTGCGCGTGATCACATGGGTAAAATTGAAGTCCTCCACGTCTCCGACGGGGGCGTCCCACGTGGACAGGAGCCTAGCATGCGTCACCACGCCAGTGCATCCATCGGGTTCGTCGGTCTCCTCACCGCCCTATGCGTGCTCGGGGCCCCGGCGCACACGGCCGCGCAGAGTGTCGAGTCGCAGGTCAAAGCGGCCGCGGACCGGCTCGATCAGGACCGGTCCAAGCACCTCGATCTCATCGCGCCTCGGTACTACCAGAAGGCCTCCGATCGGCTGGCGGATGCCCGGCGCCTGCTCTCGCAGGGTGGGAACATCAACGACATCCGGAAGCGGCTCGCCGACGTGGCGGACAACCTGACCAACGCGGAGAAGCTCGAGGAGGTCGGGGGTGTGCTACTCAAGGACGCGCTCGCGGCTCGCAGCAGCGCGCTCGCGGCCAACGCACCCCAGTTTGCCACCGACTTGTGGTCCGACGCCGAGTCCGCCATGCGGGACGCCGGCAAGAAGGTCGAGGACGGGAATCAGAACGACGCACGCAGCAAGGGCGCCGAAGCGACCCGGCGTTACCACAAGGCGGAACAGCGGGCGATCGAGGTGGACGTCCTCGGCCGGGCCCGGGCACTGCGTCAACAGGCGCAGCGCGCCAACGCAAAGGATCGGGCTCCTGCGACACTGGGGCGCGCCGACACGCTGCTCGCGGAGGCGGAGCAGATCCTGGGTAGCGACCTCGCCCGCCAGGCCGATGCGCGAAAGTACGCCGAGCAAGCCGCGACCCAGTACCGCCACGCGGCCCGGCTGGCCGCCATGGCGGACACTCTGCGCGACCGCGACGCCGGAATCGAGACTCTGGCCCTCCGGGCTGAGAGCCAGCTGGCCATGATCGCGGACTCGGTGGGCTACGATGCCGACTTCGCCGACGGGTTCGCTCCGGCGACGCGGCAGATCCTCGCTTCGATCCAGAGCCTGCACGAGGACCGCGCCAACCTGGAGAAGCAAGCCGCCGGTCTGCGTCAGGACCTGAAGCAGGCGCGAGCCCATTCCGATTCGCTGGAGGGCCGCCTGGCCCAACTTGGCGAGAGGCAGCAGCAGGTGACCGCCGAGCTACAGAAGCGGCAGCAGCGCGAGCGGAAGCTCCAGGAGATCCAAGGGATCTTCGACGCGAACGAAGCCGAGGTGCTGTTGGGCGGCAACGAGCTCATCATTCGGCTGTACGGGCTCCAATTCCCTTCGGCGTCCGCCGAGATCAAGCCCGACAACTTCTCACTGCTCACGAAGGTGCAGCGTGCACTGCGGGAGTTTCCGGACCAGTCCGTGACCATCACCGGCCACACGGACTCGCGGGGCGACGAGGACTACAATCAGGAGCTGAGCCAGCGCCGTGCGGAAGCGGTCCGGGACTACCTGCTCGCGAACATGTCCCTGAGCGCGGCATTGGTGACCGCCAAGGGCTACGGCGAGAGCCAACCCATCGCCACCAACGACACGGAGGAGGGCCGGGCGAAGAACCGGCGCATCGACGTGCGCGTCGACCTCACGGGCTGGGAGGGTTCCTGAGCCGACCGCTACCGAAGCTCGACCGTCGCACCCCCTGGCGTACGGATGAGCGCGACGAGCTCGAACGCATCGCCCTCGCTGACGTCGACGGTGACATCGAGCAGCGCCAGCGCCTTCCGAACCGCCTCGGCGTCCGGGTGCACGATGGCCAGACCAGCCAGCGCTCCACCGGACGGGAGGGTGGTGGCCGGATGCTGCGTGTCGCCCCAGCTGATGACGAACGGCACCGCCCCGTCCCAGGGCATGGCGTACGGATCCGTGAGCTGCCAGGAGAGTGTGGTGCCGTCGGGCCGCTCTCGGCTCCCCGCCCCGATCGGGCCGATTCCCGAGGCCCGCGCGGTGGCCAGGACGGTCGGGATGTCCTCGCGGCGTATCGCCCAGGTCCGCATCTCGGGAGCTCCGATGTCGTCCAGCCCGAACAACCTTCCCCGCCTCGGTCGCTCCAGCCCGGGGTCCGGAGCGATCACCTCGAGGTAGGTGGACGGACCCAGCGCGAGCAGCGCGTTGTGGGTTCCGTAGTCGGGATGACGCCCGCCGCGCACCGGCCGGACCCCGAGCTTCTCTTCGATCAGGCCCCTCCCGGTTTCCAGATCGGGTGCGGCGAAGACGAGGTGGTCCACCCCGGCGAGGGATCTCGAGGTCATCCGTCCACCGACCGTGCGCCGATCGGACTCAGTCCGGGGAGGTGTACTTGATGTTCACGATCCCGGACCAGCCTTCCCCCGCCTGCACCTCCACGCTCATCGTTCTGGCCCCGTTGCCCGCCGGGGTGAACGTGTAGCGCAACCGTGAACCGTCCAGGGCCGGATCGGTGAGCCAGATCCAGCGATCCCCGTCGAGCCGCCCGACCGCGTGCATGTTGTTCCCGGGCTTCTCCGTTCCATGGGCGTGGTACTGCCGGCCGGCCGCGTCGTAGCTGAGGATGTAGACCCCCTCCCAACCCCCGCCCGGCCCCTCCGTCTTCTCCTCGCACACGACGGCATAGCCACCGGCCGACCACTTGCACGTCTCTCCGCCCGCGACATCCTTGAACGGCTCGTTCGGG
>CAZVYM010000157.1:0-8084 GCA_964630935.1 uncultured Gemmatimonadaceae bacterium
CCTGGAGGACCTGCAGGAGGGAGTGAACCGAAAAGCCACGATGATGCACTCGCTGCTCTTCGTGATCGGCTTCTCGACGATCTTCATCCTCCTCGGAGCTTCGGCCTCGTTCCTGGGCCAGTTCTTCCGCCAGTACGAGATCTGGATCTCGCGGATCGGCGGGCTGATCATCATCCTGCTCGGCCTCCATCTGACCGGCGTCTTCAAGCTGACGCCGCTCCTGCGCGAGAAGCGCCTCCAGCTGAACGACAAGCCGGCCGGCTACCTCGGAACGCTGGGCGTCGGCGCGGCGTTCGGCGCCGGGTGGACCCCCTGCATCGGGCCGGTGCTCGGGGCGATCCTGACCTACGGGTTCTCGCAGAAGACCATGTGGGCGGGCGTCGGTCTGCTGACCGTGTACTCGATCGGGCTGGCCATCCCGTTCCTCGTGTCCGCGCTGGTGCTGGACTGGTTCCTCCAGGCATTCAAGCGGTTCCGGCGGTACATGCACGCCGTCGAGATCGCTTCGGGCGCGCTCCTGGTGGTGCTGGGAGTCCTGCTGCTGACCGGCTCGTTCACGATCCTGAGCGGATACCTGGCGAAGTTCACGCCCGGCTTCATCCTGGATCGGATCTGAGGGAAGGGTGGCGGACTTCCTCTCTTTTCGCTCCTTACTTTCCTATTTCCTTACTTCCTTACTTCCTTACTCCGTTTCCGGCCAAGCCCTGCGCTCGACGTCCGGCCAAGCCCTGCGCTCGACGTCCGACCAACCCCTGCGCTCGACGTCCGGCCAAGCCCTGCGCTCGACGCCCGACCAACCCCCGCGCTCGGCGTCCGACCAACCGCCGCGCTCGACGTCCGACCAACCCCTGCGCTCGACGTCCGGCGCGCCTCCGCGCTCCACCTCCTCCTCGCTTCCGCTACTCCTCCCGCAACACCTCTGCCGGATCCATGGCCGACGCGCGACGCGCCGGCACCCATGAGGCCAGGGCTCCAGCGCCCAGCAGTAGCACCAGAAGCCCGACGTACGTGACCGGGTCACCGGCCGACACGCGATAGAGCTGGCTCTTCAGCAGGCGCGTCGCGGGCAGCGCGACCAGGATGCCCAGCGCCGCTCCCACGAGCGTCAAGGCGATGCCCCGCCTGAGGACCATCGTGCGCACGGAGGGGCGGGTGGCCCCGAGCGCCATGCGCAGGCCGATCTCTCGACGGCGCGCGGCGACCCGATGGGCGAGCCCCGCCTGGCACCCAGCCAGAGCGAGCAGCACCGCCAGTCCCCCGAAGAGCGAGAGCACCAGGGTGTAGAAGCGGGGCCGCGCGAGCGACGCCGACACCATGGAGGACATCGTGCGCGCCCTGCTCACCGGAAGCGCCGGGTCCAGGTTGCGGACCAGCTCGCGCACCCCCTGGATCACCACGGCCGCCGGAGCGTCGGACCGGACCAGAAGAGCGAAGCTCGGCGAGCCCCCCTTCTGGAAGAACGGCTCGTAGACCGCGGGCGGTGGCGGGGCCCGGAGGCCGTCGTGGCGCACGGCGCCCACCACACCCACGACTTCCCGGAAGCCGTCCTGCCCGAAGAAGGAATGCGCCCTGCTGCCCACGCCGACGTCCATGCCGTCCCCGGTGCGGATGCCCGGAGCCACCAGAAGGGTGGGAGGGGCATCCTCCTGGTCGGTGAAGACCTTTCCCTCGCGCACCGGAATGCGGAGCACGTCGAAGTATCCGCTGGAGACGAGCGCGACCTGGACGTTTCCGGTCTGTCGGCCGGCGCCCTCCACCATCAGCGGCGAGGTCATGCTCATGCTCGAGATCGGCAGGTTCTGCCCGAGCGCCACGGCCTGCTCACCGGGCAGGTCGGCCGCATGCCGGAGGAGGTCCCGCGCAAAGGCGATTCGCGATGCCGCATCGGGATATCGGGTCTCGGGAAGGTCCAGGTCCGCCACCGTGACGCCCCGGCGATCGAACCCCGGGTCCTCGCGCACCGTGGCCACGAAGCTGCGCAGCAGGAGCCCGGCGCCCGCGGTGAGGACCACGGCGAGCGCCACCTGGGCGACCACGAAACCCTCCAGAGTGCGGCGGAGCCATCGCGACGAGCCCGCTCCGGGGGCGGCCTCCCTCAGGAGCGAGGCGGGGCTGGTGCGTGCGCCCGAGATCGCCGGCGCCAGGGCGGTCAGAAGTCCCGTGGCGATGGCGAGTCCCACCGCGAAGAGCACCATCGAGACATCGAGATGGATGTCGCTCGCGCGGGGGACGCCGGGCGGTACCAGATTCAGCGCCGGCTTCAGCGCGACAGCCGCGATCGCCGCGCCCACAAAGCCGGAGCCGCCGCCCAACAGAGCTCCCTCGAGGAGGAGGCTCCCCGCGACCCGCTGCGACGCCGCCCCCAACGAGGTGCGCACGGCGAGCTCGGAGCGGCGACGCACGCCCCGCGCGAGGAGCATGCCGCCCGCGTTGGCACACGCGGCCAGGAGCACGAGGAGCACCGCGCCCCCGAGGAGGAACAGCGGCAGCCGCACATCCCCTAGCATCTCGTCCGAGACCGACACCGCGGTGGCCGCCTTGGCGCCGCCCGTCACCCCGGCCGAGATCCCGCCCAGCTCGTGTGCGGCGGCCTGGAGGCCGATGCCGGGCCTCAGCCGCGCCAACGTGACGATGATCTTCGCGCCCGGAATCGTCATGAGGCCCGGGTCGACGCCCTCGAGCGAGAACCACGCGTCCGCATCGTCCGGGAAGCGCGACCCGCTCCGCACGACTCCGACCACCTGATACGGCTTTCCGTCCAGCGAGATCGAGCGCTCGAGGATCGCTGGGTCGGCCGCGAACGCGCGACGCCAGAGGCTCTCTGAGAGGACGACGTCCGCCGGCCCACCGGGCTCGTGCGTCGAGGGCGGAAGCCCGTCCCCCAGCAGGAACGGATCCTCGAGCAGGCCGAAGAAGCCTCGCGTGACCGCGATGCCGCGGATCGCGATCGCCTGGTCGCGCGTGACCAGCGCCGGACCGGTCTCGAGATATCCCACGAGCGACTCGACCGAGCGCGCGTCGTGCCGCCACGCATCCAGGACCGGATAGGACGTGCGCGCGATCGGTCCGTAGCCGGACGACGCCTCGCTCACCACGGCGACGCGCGACGCATCACGGAAGGGAAGGGGGGCCAGGAGGACGCCCTTCACCACCGTGAACACCAGGGCGTTGAGCGCGACGGCCAGCGCGAGGATCAAACCCGGCGCGACGACGCGTCCCGGTCGGCGAGACAGGGTCCGAACCGCCATCCCGAGCTCGTCTCGCACCGAGCGCAGGAGTCCGACGACGCGCGTGCGGCGCAGCCGGCGCCGGTCCTCGTGCCGGCAGTAGAGGCGCGCCCCGTCGAGGTCCCCGAACTCCTCTTCCGCGCGCCTCCGTGCGGCCTCGGGACCCATCCCCCCACGCTCGAGCTCCGCCGCCCTCTCATCGAGGTGGAAGCTCAGCTCGTCCTCCAACTCCCGCTCCGGATCCGGAGTGCCCGGAAGCCGGACGTCGTCCCCTCGTCCCATGGTCTCCTCTCGGCCCTCGGGTCGTCGGTTCTACCTCTCGCCGCCGGCGCCCTCCGCTCCGAGCAGCCGCATCACCGCTTCCGCGTAGCTCCGGAACGCCGCCCTCTCCCGCTCCAGCCGCGTGCGTCCCTTCTTCGTCAGACGATAGAATCGGGCGCGGCGGTTGTTGTCCGAACGGCCCCAGGACGAGGTGACCAGCCCCTGCCGCTCGAGGCGATGCAGCGACTGGTACAGCGCGGCGTCCTCGAAGCCCACCGCGTCCGCGCTCTCCGAGCGGATCCACCGCGCGACGGCGAACCCGTGCGCCTCCTCGTGCTCCAGGGCACGCAGAACGAGCAGGTCCAGCGTTCCACGCATCAGGTTGTTCGAAGCGACCTCGGTCACGCGGCGCTCCTCGGGTGAGATGTCCCTTGCCAAAAGAACCTTCACGGAAGAATCTTATGGGAACGGATCTGGGAGCGCAACGGTGCCACCCGGAGGCTAATCGCCCGCTGCACCCACCTCGTCGAGCGTCTCCTCCAGCATCTGGCGTCGGAGGAGGCGGGCGTACGTGCCGTCGGCCGTGATGAGCTCGGGGTGCGTTCCGCGCTCCACGATGCGGCCGTCCTCCAGCACGAGGATCAGATCGGCGTTCATGACCGCCGAGACCCGGTGGCTGATGATGAACGAGGTCCGCCCCCGCATCACCGAGCGCAGGTCCTCGAGGATCCGGGCCTCGGTATGGGTGTCCACCGCGCTCAGTGCGTCGTCCAGCACGAGGATCACCGGATCGCGCGCGAGCGCGCGGGCGAGCGCCGCACGCTGCTTCTGCCCGCCCGAAAGATTGATCCCGCGCTCCCCCAGCGGCGTGTGGTACTGTTTGGGGAACTCCTCGATCTGGTCGTGGAGCTGCGCGATACGCGCGGCCGCGACCACGGCTTCGTAGGGATCCGCCTCGACGGCCGGCTCTGGAATGCCCTCCACCTCGGCGGCCTGCTCGGCGATCACCTCCGCCTCGACCGCCTCCTCGCGGATCACCTCCAGCTCGGGAAGGCCCAGACCGATGTTGCGCTGGATGGACTCGGAGAAGAGGAAGGAGTCCTGGGGCACCACGCCCATCCGCCGGCGGAGGTCGGCCGGATCCACCTCGGTCAACGGCACCCCGTCCACCAGGACCTCGCCGGACGTGGGGTCGTACAGCCTGGAGAGGAGCGCGACGAGCGTGCTCTTGCCCGAGCCGGTGGGCCCGACCAGCGCGATGGTCTGGCCCGGCCGGGCGACGAAGCTCACCTCGGTGAGCACGGGCCGCTCGGTGCCGGGATAGGTGAAGGACACCTCCCGGAACTCGACCTCGCCGCGCATCTCGTCGAACGTCCGCGGGTTCTCCGGGATCGCGACCAGGGGCTCGGTGCGGAGGATCCTGTCGAGCCGTCCCATCGAGGCCGATCCCCGCTGGAACAGGTTCACCACCCAGCCGAGCGCGATCATCGGCCAGGTGAGCAGCGCCAGGTAGAACCCGAACGCGACGAAGTCGCCCACGGTGATCGTGCCCGCGATCACCTCCGCCCCGCCTATCCAGATCACGACCACCATCCCGAGGCCCGCCATCAACATCAGGAGGGGGTAGAACGCTCCGGCCGACACGGCCAGCCCCATGTTCCGCCCGCGATACTCCTGGTTGAGAACATCGAACTGCCGCGCCTGCTCCTCTTCCTGGGTGTATGCGCGCACGATGCGGATGCCGGTGAGGTTCTCCTGCACCATCGTCGACAGGGTGGAGAACTGCTCCTGGATCGCCTCGAACCGGCGGTGGATCACCTTCCCGAATCCGAGCACCAGGGGAGGCAGCAGCACCATAGGGATCATCGCGTAGAGCGTCAGGCGCGGGCTGATCCACAGCATGAGCGCCAGCGCCATGACGAATCCGACCGCGGTGTTCACGGCATACATGACGGCGGGGCCCACCGCCTGCCGAACGGCCAGCATGTCGTTGGTGGCACGGCTCATCAGGTCGCCGGTGCGCACCGAGCCGTAGAAGGTGGCGTCGAGGCGCAGCAGGTGCCGGAAGAAGTCGTTGCGCATGTCCACCTCGATGCGCCGGCTGACCCCGTTCAGCAGCTCCCTCATCCCATAGCGCGCGGCGCCGCCCAGGAACGCCGCGCCCACGATCAGGAGACCGAGCATGACGAGGTGCGCCGACGTGATCCCGGGCTTGCCGAGGTCGTCGATCGCCAGCTTCAGCAGCCACGGCCCCACGGTCTGGAACAGGTTGGCGAACACGACGCACACCATCCCGATCAGGAAGGGGCGGCGGTACGGCCGGAAATACGGGAGGGTGGAGCGCAGAGCGTTCATGAGGCGACCGCCTCCAGCAACCCCGCCGCGCCGCCGGCCAGGAGCGCCGCGCACAGGGGAAGCACGGACTCGTCGATGTCGAACCGGGGCGAATGGTGCTCCCTCGGGTCGGGCAGCGCGGCGCCGACCCAGAAGAACACGCCGGGCGCCTCCCTGGCCAGATAGGCGAAATCCTCGGCCGCCATGGACGGATGGGCCGGGTAGAGCGCGTCCGGTCCGGCGACCTCGCGCACGGCCTCGCGCACGACCGCCACCGCGCGTTCGTCGTTCACCACGGGGGGGTAGCCGGGCCCGACATGCACGTCCACCTTCGCGCCGAGGCGCTCGAGCATCCCGAACGAGCCTTCCACCGCCTCCACCAGGCGCCGGCGCACGTCCGGGTCGAAGTAGCGGAGCGTCCCCTCCAGCCGCACACGGTCCGCCAGGACGTTGGGCGCCGTCCCGCCGTGGATCGTGCCGAACGTCACCACGCCGCTCTCCATCGGGTTGAGGCGCCGCGCGACCGCCTGTTGGGCCGCGACGACCCCCTGGGCCGCGAGAACGAGCGCGTCGATGCCGCTCTCGGGGTAGGCCGCGTGCGCGCCCCTGCCCCCGACCTCCACCTGGATCTCCTCGGAGCCGGCCATCACGACGCCGTCGGCCAGGAAGACCTTGCCGGTGGGGAGGTGGCCTCCGACATGCAGACCGAGCACCCGGGCGACCCCATCCATGGCGCCGGCCTCGATCATCCGTCGGGCGCCGCTCATGCCCTCGGCGTCCGCGCCCTCCTCGGACGGCTGGAAGAGCAGTCGAATCGTCCCCGCGGGGAGCGCTCCTTCGTCCGCCAACGCCGCCAGCAGCCGCGCGGCGCCCACGAGCGACGCGGTGTGGGCGTCGTGGCCGCATGCGTGCATGACGCCCGGGTTCTCCGAGGCGTAGTCGTGGTCGGCCGCTTCCTGGATCGGAAGCGCGTCCATGTCGGCGCGCACGGCCACCACCGGCCCCTCGCCGCGGGCGAGCTCCGCCACCACGCCCGTCCCGCCCACACCGGTGCGCACGTCGAAGCCGAGCGCGCCCACCGCCTCCGCCGCGATCCGGGCGGTACGCGTCTCCCGGAACCCCAGCTCGGGGTGCCGGTGCAGGTCGCGCCGCATGGCGACGAGGTCGTCGCGGAAAGACCGCGCTCTGTCCAGAAGCTCCATGGGCGTCGTTGCCGCCTCTCCTCTCCCCTGGGTACGTTTCTCGCTCGAGAATACACGGCCGTCCGAAAGCCGGACAAGCGCATGCCCGATCCTCGCCTTACCGAGCAACGCAATCCGCGTTCCGTTCGCATCGACCAGCTCGATGTGCTCGGCATCGTGGATCTCATCAACGCCGAGGACCGAATGGTCGCCGCGGCGGTGGGCGAGGAGCGCCAGGCCATCGCCCGGGCGATCGAGATCGTGGTGGAGACGTTCGACGCCGGGGGACGTCTGATCTACGTCGGCGCGGGCACGTCCGGCCGGCTCGGCGTCCTCGATGCGGCCGAGATGCCGCCCACCTACGGCACCGACCCCGCGATGGTCCGGGGCGTCATCGCCGGAGGGCCCGAGGCGCTCGTGCGTGCGCTGGAAGGCGCCGAAGACGATCCCGACGCGGGCGCCGCCGCGATCGACGGGCTCTCGGTGGGCCCGAACGACTTCGTCCTCGGCATCGCGAGCTCCGGCACCACCCCCTACGTGCACGGCGCACTGGCGCGTGCGCGTGCGTTGGGCGCCCGCACGGGCTTTCTCCTCTGCACGTACCCGCCCGCGGAGCTGGTGTGGCGCCACGACGTGGTCATCGCCCCGCTGGTGGGACCCGAGGTGATCACCGGCTCCACGCGCATGAAGGCGGGCACCGCCACCAAGCTCGTCCTCAACACCATCACCACGGGGGCGATGGTCCGTCTCGGGAAGGTCTACGGCAACCTCATGGTCGATCTCCAGGTGACGTGCGTGAAGCTGCGCGATCGCGGCGAGCGCATCCTGCAGGAAGTGCTGGCGGTCGACCGGGTGGTGGCCGCCGAGCTGCTGGAGCGGGCGGGCGGGCACGTGAAGACCGCGATCGTCATGGGCCGACTCGGGATCGAAGCCGAAGATGCCGCGCGACGACTGTCGGAAGCGGGCGGCATGGTGTCCGAGGTGGTCGGGGATCCCGGGGATCCGGAGGGATCGTGAGTCGAAGAAAGAAGAAGGGCGCGCGCGAGACCCCGGCGGCCGGCGAGGATCGGGACCGGGCGGC
>CAZVYM010000158.1:0-7679 GCA_964630935.1 uncultured Gemmatimonadaceae bacterium
GTCCCCGTACAGCACGTTCAGCGCGAGCGATGCGTTTGCTAGACACGCCGCCTCCGCCGAACCCTCGGCGGCACAGGCTTTCATCTCCTCGAACAACGACCGGATTGCGGGGACGTTGCCGATCCGGTCGAGCAGGTGCAGCTCGACATCCAGTGCCAGCGCGACCGCCTCCCAATCTCCTTGCTTTCTCGCGTCGTCCTTGATTGTACGCAGTCGGTCGACGAGCTCGGGGATCGGGGTGGCGCCGACCTCCGCCAGACCATCCACACGCCGGATCTCCATTCGGAGAGCGCGGGCAGGCCTTCCCACTTTGCGCAGCCGCGCCGAAGCGAGCTCGAGGAGGGGGTTGGCCCGAGCGATCTCACGGTTCATGTGGAGAAGTCGTGCCAGGTCGGCTGTTGCGTCGGCCTTTCCTGCTTCGTCCGACTCGTTGGACACCACGATTTCCATGAAGTGCGCGGCTTCGGCGACCGCTCCATTGTCGAGAGACTCCCGAGCCGCGCTGCGCGCGTACCGCACGGCGGCGTCCGCGACGCCGGCCCTCGCGTAGTGGATGGCGAGCTCGCTGTCGAGCGGACCGTCCGCGGTCGCGACCAGGTGCTCCGCAACCGCGCGATGGAGCACCGAACGGCGAGAATCGCTCAGTCGCTGATAGAGCGCGCTCCGGAACAGCTCGTGGGCAACACGAACGTTGGCGCAGTCGACCTGGACCAGGCGCCAGCCGGCCAGCTCCTCCACACACTCGACGCACTCCTCCAGGCTGATTCCTGCGAGGGCCGCAAGATCATCCAGCTTCATCCAGCGGGCCCGAACGGCGAGGAGCTCCGCGGCCTTTCGCGCCCGCTGGCTGACGCACTCGAGCCGGGCATCGAAGAGCTGCTGCAGCGAGATGGGAACCGTCACCGATTCCGATGGGAGCTCGGGCAGCTGCATCTTCCCGGCGAGGTAGTCCTTCGTGAGCTCGATGATGTAGAAGGGATTGCGCCCGCCGAGGTCGCACAGCCGCCGACACGTGGCGTGGCTCAGCTCCTCGCCGCCCACGTTTCGGACAAGACGGACGGCATCTTCTTCCGACAGGTCCTCCAGGGGGATGGCCGTGATCTCGAGATCCGTGGGCTCCTCGAGGTACTTTCTCGCCTCATCCGCGAACGTGACGAGCTCGGGACGGATCGACGCGACCACCCCAAGCGGACCGGACTGCCACCGGCGTTGCACGAACTGCAGCACGGCGAGCGTCGTCTCGTCGGCCCACTGGAGGTCGTCGAGGAAGAGGACCGTGGGCCGGTCGTTCGCGAGGCTGGCGAAGAGGAGGGCAAAGGCGTCCAGCAGCCGACGCGAGAGGCTGCTCTCTTGAACGTAGGGAACCTCCACGATGCGCTCGATCGCGGCGTCTGCGGGCAGCAGTGCCGCGATCACGGCCCTCCAGGGCTCTTCCAGAGCGTCGATATGCTCCAGAACACCCGGACCGGCCAGGGCATCGAGAAGAGGGTTCAGGGGGATCCGCTGCTCGAGCTCGATGGGTCGCGCGTGAAGGCATCGGAAGCCCGTCACGTGGGCTTCCTGTTTGAGCTCATCGAGAAGTCTCGTCTTCCCGATCCCGGCTTCTCCGCGCACGAGCACGAACTCGAACGAGCCGTGACGCACACGGTTCAAGCACTTCCGGCCCGCCGCGAGCGCCTCCCCTCGACCCACGAGGGGGATGTGCTCGGGCGTGCTCCGCTCGTCGCTCCACCCGATGCTGGTGATCGTGCGGACGCGCTCGACGAGCTCCACGGTCTCGGCACTGGGTGCGCGATTACCATCCAATGCCTCGAGGAAGGCGGTGTAGGCGGCCTCCACACCTTCGCGGGAGCCCGTCATCGCGCGGGCCTCGATGACCCGACGCACCACGGCCTCGTTGCCCGGATCCAGGGCGTACAGCGCCTCCGCCGCTTCGCGCGCCTCCTGCCAATCGCCTCGGGGATAGTGCTCATCCCACCCGCGCGCTCCGGCATCCCTCAGGAGGCGTCGCAACTGTTGTCGCTTGGCCTGGAGCCAGTCCTCGAACTCTCTCGTCGGAATCCGCGGGAGGTTGACCGCGAAGCCCTCACGATGCAGGCTCGCTGCCTGCCGCAGCTCGCCCGTGGCGAGCAGTTCGTGGTAGTGGCGTAGGTCCGAACGGGTGCCATCTCCCGTGGGTGCGAGCCGGTCGCCCTCGACACGAATCGGATCGTAACGCGCACGCTTCCTGATCGCGTGCAGGAGCTGCCGCATTCGCTGACGCAGCGCCCGGTCGTCGCTCTCCTCCCAGAGAAGCCATATGGCCCGGGAACGGCTGATCCCCGCTTCCTCGTGAGCGTACACCAGGGTCAGAAGCGCGAGCTGATACGGAGAAAGAGACACGGCGCCGCTTCCCTTCAAGAGCGCCGGACCTCCGAACAGCTCCACCCGGTGCGGTCTGTCCTCAGATGGCTCTCGGTTCATGGGCTGCAACCAGCGGCGGGATACCCGAGAATGAACGCCGATGGAATCCAATCTTCCGCCTGGCCTGAGGCCTCTGCAACTACCCGACTATCCGTCGCCGCCGGGCCTGCGGGCGACTCTTGTGCCCGGGCGCCTCGATCCGGCGGACCGGCGGGCCGGCCGCGGGGTGCGGCGCCAGCGCGTCGGGAAGCCGTTTGGAGTAGGGGGGCGCCAGCCCACCGGTGTCGGCCTCCCTCCGCAGCCATGCCTCCATCAGCCATTCCCAACCGAGGAAGCGGCGGGCGTCCGTGGGTCGGTGGCCGGTGAGCCGGTACATCTGGTTGCTGAGCGAGAACCCGTCCGGATAGCCGGCCGAGAATCCGAGCGACAGGACGCTCTCGTCCGTGTTCTGAAGGCGAAGCGAGACGCGCAGCAAGCGTGAGAACTGGAGCCAGTGCGACGGCACGGGCAATCCCTGGCTCAGGAAGCGCCGTCCCAGGGCGCGCCGCGAGACGTACAGTCCTCGGGAGAGGGCCGACACCGAACGGAGCTCGGCGGAGAGCTCGACGATCTTGCGCAACAAATGACGGGTGTCTCGGTCCGTATCGATGCCCCGCCAGGCGAGGTAGTCGGTCACGTCGACCGGTAGGTCCTCAGGGGGCTTCTTCAATACCTGAGCCAGCTCCGAAGCGGTCGGCGCCTCGTGATGAGGCAGGATGCTCTGCGGCCGCGCCTCCGTGACGAGCGTGAGAAGCCGGGTCTCTCCGATGAGCGCCGGGCGGTCCGGGAGGATCACGATGAGGGACATCCCCCCTGGTCTTCCCCGCACGAGCGCGAACCGCTCGAGAGACACGGGTGAGCCCGGGCACCACACGAGCGCGGTGCCGGGACGCCGACCTCGCGACTTCAGCGTCTCCGCATCTTCAGCGAGGGGAACGAGCACCCGGTAGGGATGACTGAGGAGGCTCAGGGATCCTGGAACGGCAGGTCTCGACATGGTGCACCTCCGGCGCTCGGGAGAGGGTGATCGTGGGATCGCCACCGTTGGGCGCAGGCGTCACCAAAGCGTCATCGTGACAAACGGTCACGGCGACGACGGCTGGACCCCCATGGCTCTGGCGAGCTCCCTGAGCTTCTCCTGGACCCGACCGGCGTTGGCCGGCCCCATTCGGATCAGATGCTTCGCCGCGGGCGACGAGGCTTCCAGGTCGGGGTCCGCGAACTTGTAGACGGCTTCGTCGGGCACCACTTCGATCGGGCCGCTCGGAACTCGAACGGCCAAGAGTCGTCCGAACGCGCGCGAAAGAGCATCCTCGAACGTTCCGCCGGGGAGGCCGAGCTCTTCGTAGGCACGATCACACAACGGCTGGATCCGCCGGTACAGACTCGCCACGCGCTGGGGGTCGAGGGACACGAACGCCTCCGTGACCCCGTCGTAGCGGTGATACGACGCGGGATCGATCACCGTCCCCTGGTCCTCGGCTCGCACGGTGAACGCGCCCCTGGGCTTGAGGAAGCCGAGCCGAGACGTTGGATTGCCGCCGTTCGCGACGTTGGCGACGGCGAGAACGAAGCGGCGCACCAGGTCGTCGACCTTCAGCCACTGGGCCACGCGGGGCTCCGGTGAGACATCGCTCGCGAGAGCCCGCACCGCGACATCGCTGGAATCGAGCGGCGGCAGCGGTGCCACCGCGGAGTCCTCGTCGATGGTGCGCGAGGCCGAAGAGTCGGCAAGTGCGGCGGCAGCCGGGCCTCCGGCCGATGCCCCTGCTTCGGGCGCCGAGTGCACGCGAATCCAGTACATGATTCCGGCCGCGACGATCACCACCATCAGGAGAGAGCCCCAAAGGAGCAGAGCGTGGGAGCGCCGCGGGCGGCGGCGCCTGAGCGAGGATGCCAGCAGTGGCCCCGACGAGCGCCTGTCACGAGGGTCCATGGTGTCAACTCCGATCCGGGTTGGGGTCCTGCATTCCCGGGCATGATGCAGGTTCCTTGCCGCGTCGCGGGAGGCCCGTCCTGGCCCGCGCGCTCGATGTGGAAAATGGTGGAAAACCCCGACGCGAGTCGATGTTCCTTGTGCACAGATCGGTTGATACCGATAATAGAACATCAATTCTAATTCATCTGTGAGCCGGATGTCGGAGACGTCGTCGCGATCTCTCAATCCTCCCAAGCAGAACCGCTCTCGCCGGACGCTGGAGCGGATCGTGCGCGCTTCGCTCGAGATCCTGGAGCGCGACGGGCCGGACGGCCTGACGGTCCAGGCGATCGTGGAGCGGGCGGACTCCTCGGTGGGCTCCTTCTACGCCCGCTTCCGTGGAAAGGACGACCTGCTCGAGTACCTGGGCGAGCGGCTGTGGCGGGAAGCGTCGGAGCGCTGGAGCGAGGCGTTGAGCTCGCGTGATTGGAGCGCGCTCGATCTGCCGCAGCTGGCCGAGGGCTCCGCTCGGCTGCTCCTGGACGCCGAGCGCTCGCGCGCGTCGTACCTGCGGGCGCTCGACCGGGTCGCGAAGGGTCCGGAGGGAGGCTACGAGGCGTTCCGGGCACACCTGCTGGATGGGCTCGAGGAGGTCCTCCTGTCGCGCCGGGCCGACATCGACCATCTCGATCCCGTCCTCGCGGTCCGTACAGGCCTGCGCGCGGTGCTGGGCGTCGTCGGTGCACCGGAGACGCAAGGCTGGTCCCCGGCCCCCGAGCGCCTGGTGCACGAGAGCCGGGAGCTCCTGGTTTCCTATCTCCAGCCGAGCGCCTCTCGCTCGGAAGTCCCACCGGGTGAGGTCGACTTCTTCGACATCTGGGGCTGACCGGGCGGGGTCGCCCGCCCTGCGCTGGCTTTCCCAGGAGATCCCGGCCCTCTCTTCCACTACGATCGAGTGGCCGGCCCTTTCCGCCCTTCGATATGTGCCCCGTAGATCGACACGGCGAAGGACTCCAGCTCTTCCCTCGCTTCGGGGTGCTTCCCGATGAACTCCGCGACACCCCCGTCATTCAGAACGTAGGCCGAGGGGTAGGGCTTTTCGCCCGTGATCCGAACGTCCTCGAAGCCGGCCGCCTTGAACTCCTCCAGGTAACGCTTCCGCGGCGTCGGCAGGCAGGCGGCGACGGCGTCCAGCGACCCCTGCACGACCGGGGGCACTTCACGGTCCGAGACCATATCGGAGATGACGATCCGGCCACCGGGCTTCAGGACACGCCAAGCCTCCGCCAGCACCCTGGCCCGGTCCGGGCTCAGGTTGAGCACGCAGTTGGAGATGATGACGTCCACCGTGGCGTCCGCGACCGGGAGCGCCTCGATCTCACCCAGGCGGAACTCCACGTTACCGTAGCCTCCCGCCGTGGCGTTGGCCCGGGCCTTTTCCACCATCTGGGGCGTCATGTCCACGCCGACGACCTTTCCGGCCGGCCCGACCTGCCGTGCCGCCAGGAAGCAGTCGAGACCCGCGCCCGAACCCAGGTCCAGTACGGTCTGCCCTTCCTCGAGCGACGCGATCGCGGTCGGATTCCCGCACCCGAGGCCGAGATTCGCGCCCTCGGGCACGACCACGAGCTCGGCAAGGCTGTATCCAACGGTCTGACTTACACTTGCGGCAGAGTCCTCGCCTCCGCAGCACGAAGGCCCACACCCGCACTCCCGCTCCGCCGTAGCCGCTCGCGCGTAGCGATCCCTCACGGCCCGGCGAATCTCCTTGTCCTCGTGCATCATCGTCGTTCCTCCTCCTCAGGGACTCTCCCGGGCCTCGCCACGACGCAGCAGCTTCCACCTGCCGCGTCCACGCGGGCCGCGAATGCTCCTCCGAGCCTCTCCATCAGTCGAGTGAGCGCCGGGCGCACGGCCGGCTCGAAGTCGCCGAGCATCTCCGCGTACTGACGCACGAGATCGTCGGCGATTCGCCTCCGCAACGCCCGTCCCGAATCCGTCGCCGCCAGCTGCACCACGCGACCGTCTTCCTGCCCCCGCCGACGCACCACGTAGCCCTTCGCCTCGAGGCCGGCGGCCACGCGGCTCACGGTGCTCTTGTCCAGGTACAGGTGTGCCGCGAGCTCGTTGACCGTGAGGGGTCCCCGGTCGGCTACCGCTTCGAGCGCGTAGCATTGGCTCACGGACACGTCGTAGCAGCATGCCCTGTCCCGGTCACGGAATTGCACGACACGGACGAGGTCCGACAGGGCGTCCGCGAAGAGCCGCGTGTCCTCCAGCAGGGTCGGATCGGCTCGAAGGGGAAAGATGGTTGCCATATGCAACTATATTCTCAACGAAGATCGCCGTCAATGGCTGGACGCACCGGTCCATGGCACGGACAGAGTGGGCGATTCAGTTTGTCTCGGCGGTGGAGCCAGGGGCTGATGGCTCTGCCGCAGGCCGCCGAGCCCCGCGACGCGGCGGGAACCATCGGAGGGCGGCGCCGGCGGCGCCGCCCTCCCACCTCGAGAGCCTACCGGCCCGACGCGGCCGTCGCCGGAGCCGGGCTCGCCTTCGCTCGCCCGCCCGCCGGCAGGTGCTCCTTCAGGTAGCGGGTCAGAAGCGAGTAGAGGTGAAGCGTCGTGCCTTCACCCTCGCAGATGCAGTGCGAGCGGTTCGGGTAGTCCATGAACTGGAATGGCTTGTCGAGGGCGACCAGCCGGTTGATCAGCTCCTCGGAGCCCTGGAAGTGCACGTTGTCGTCTCCACTCCCGTGCACGAGCAGGAGATTGCCCTCGAGCCCCTGCGCGAAGTTGATCGGCGAGCCGCGACGGTAGCTCTCCGGGTGCTCGGTGATGAGGCCGGAGTACCGCTCCTGATAGACGGCGTCGTAGAGGCGCTGGTCGGGCACGGGCGCCACGGACATTCCGGTCTGGTACAGGCCCGGGTACCGGAACATCATGTTGAGCGTCATCGATCCCCCACCGCTCCAGCCCCAGATGCCGATGCGCGTGGAATCCACGTACGGCCACGTGCGCATGACGCGGTTCGCCGCCGCCTGCTGCGCCGAGGCGAGTGGGCCGATGTTGGCGTAGACGGCCTTGCGCCACGCGCGCCCGCGCGGCTCGGGCTGCCCCTGGTTGTCGATGCTCGCCACCAGATAGCCCTGCTGCGTGAGGTAGAGGAACCAGAGGTAGTTTCGGCCGCCCCAGCTGTCCATGACGGTCTGCCCGGCGGGTTCGCCGTACACGTAGTACAGGAGCGGATAGGTCTTCGTGGAGTCGAAGTCCGGCGGCTTCATGATGTAGCCGTTCAGGACCACGCCCCCGCCGATGTC
>CAZVYM010000159.1:0-7674 GCA_964630935.1 uncultured Gemmatimonadaceae bacterium
GTCGACTTCACCGCAGGTATACACCTCTCCCGGACCTGGTAGGATGCGCGTCACTATTGACCTCGCGCCTCCTTTGCCGCATGTTTGGGCGCAGTGAAGACCGCAGAACGTAGGACCGAGTGAGACCCATTGAGGCATATCGGGGAACCGCCGTCGGCGGTTGCCCTTTTTTTGTGGCGAGGTGCCACAACCCAGCGTAGGGGTATGACTACGCAGGTCAGTCGGTGGCTACGGTGCATCCGGACTCCGACGAAGGCCAACACAACAGTGGAGTAGGATGATGCGTACCGTAGGCACGGTGAAGTGGTTCAACGACCAGAAGGGCTTCGGCTTCATCACCCCCGAAGACGGTGGGAAGGACTGCTTCGTGCACCACTCCGCCATCCAGGCGGAAGGATTCAGGAGCCTGGCCGAGGGTGACAAGGTGGAGTTCACCATCACCCAGGGCGCCAAGGGCCCGGCGGCGGAGAACGTCGTCAAGATCTGATCGCCGAATTGCGATTGGCTGAAGCGGGCCGTGCCGGACTCCGGCACGGCCCGTCTTCATTGGTCGCGGTGCCGTCATTCCGGGATCCACCCCCTGTCCTCCCGCCCGACAGCTGGATACCTTCCCCTGCGATGCCGTTGATCGTTCCCGACTACCCCCGCTCATGAGCGCTTTTTCACGCTGGTTTCGCCTCCAACCCACTTCGCCCGATGGGACGACGTCGAAGACGAGAGAGCGTCGCCTCGCCGACCTCGAAGCCGCGGCCGAGGGGGCGCCACCCGGATATCAGGGCACGCCCCTCAACCGTGCGGGCGACCTCTGCTTGAAGGAAGGCGACCACCGGCGGGCGCTCGAGTACTACGGCCGGGCCATCAACACCTTTCTCGAGGACAAGCAGCCGGAGGCGGCCAGGGGCGTCGCGAACAAGATCATCCGCATCCATCCGGAGGCGGTTCGCACCCTGTGCACGCTCACCTGGCTCGACCTCGCCGCCGGGCACATGGCGACGGCGCTCATCCACCTCGTGAACTACAAGGACTCGGCCCAGCGGGCCGGCCGTGAGTCGCTCGCCGCGGAGCAGATCCTGACCATGGCGCAAACGATCACGCAGACCGAGTTCGTGGACGCGGCCGCCGACGCGCTCGATCAGCTCGGCTACCCGGACGAAGCGGCGTTGGCACGCCGGTGGGCGAAGACCGGCGGCTCGGCCGAGGCTCTATCGGAGCCCGCCGAGTTGGGCACGTACTGCATCACCCAGGCCCTGGGCAGCGGCACGTCCGACTGAGGGCGAGGGGCACCGAGGGAGTCGGATCGGCCACGGAGCGGCAGCCACGAAGCGGGCCGGGACTGCCGGGCCGATCGAGGCTTACGGGCTCGCTTCATCGCGCAGAGCAGTCGCATCGCCCAGCCCCCGCGCGACCTCCGGCAGGATCCCCCTCTCCCGGTAGATCGGACGCACGATCTCTCGCAGCGCCGGGAGCTTCCTTCCGAATACGGCCGCCCCCAGCATGCAGACCGCACCGCCGGCTATGACGGTGTGCGGCGCGCCGATGCGCGCGGCGACGGCGCCGGCGACGAGGCTTCCGAACGGCGCCATCCCCATGAACGACATCGCGTAGAACGCCATCACGCGCCCCCGCATGTCCTCGCGCACCAGGGTCTGGATGACGGTGTTGCTCGAAGCCATCTGGATCATGAATCCGAGGCCCGTCACGACCATGAGGGCCAGCGACAGCGGAAGCCAGGGAGACAACCCGAAGAGGATCAGGCTCGCCCCGAACGTGCCCGAAGCCAGCGGAATCAGCCGGCCGAGACCCAGGACGGTCGTTCGTGAGGCCAGGTAGAGGGCTCCGGTCAGGGCTCCGATCCCGGAGGCCCCCATGAGGAAGCCGAGCGTGTGCGCGCCCCCGTGGAGCGTGCCGGTCGCGATGACGGGCAGGAGGACCGTGTAGGGCATGCCGGCCAGGCTCACGAGCGCGAGGAGGAGCAGGATGGCGCGGATCGGCGCGAATCCGTACGCGTAGCCGAATCCGTCGCGAAGCTCCTGCAGGACCCTCTTCGCACCCGTGGGACGGTGGCGCCTCGTGACGTGCATCGCCAGCAGCGACGCGATGACGGCCATGTAGCTCACGCCGTCCGCCAGGAAGCACCACCCCTCGCCCACCCAGGCGATGAGCAGGCCGGCGATCGACGGCCCGATCATGCGCGCGCCGTTCACCATCGAGGAGTTGAGGGCGATCGCGTTCGAGAGGTCGGCGGGGTCTTCGATCATGTCGATGAGGAAGGACTGCCTGGCCGGGGTGTCGAACGAGTTGATGACGCCCTGGAAGGCCTGCAGCACGAGGACGTGCCAGACCTGAATCACCCCGGTGAGCGCCAGCGTCGCCAGCGCGAGCGACTGGACCATCGCGAGCACCTGGGTGGAGACCAGAACGCGGTAGCGATCCAGTCGATCCACCCACACCCCTGCAAACGGCGCCATGAGAAACGTGGGGACCTGCCCCACGAAGCCGACGATGCCCAGCATGGCCGCCGAGTGGGTCAGCCGCCATACGAGCCAGCTGGTGGCCACCCGGGTGATCCACGTCCCCACGAGCGAGACGCTCTGACCGGTGAAGAACAGACGGTAGTTGCGGTGCCTGAGCGCCCTCAGGAGCGCCGAGGCACGCCGGGAAGTGCCCGCCTGGGGACCTCGCATGCGTCACGAACGGGTGGGGGAAGTCACGCGGAGGGACCGGCCCGCGGAGCTCGACGCTGCACGCCAGGTGGTGTGCGACCTATTTTGTGCAGGTTTCGCCCGCTCTCGCCCTCGAGGCCCGGGCCCCCGAATACGAACAGCTGAATCTAGAACGAGGTGTCCTCATGACCCATGCCTCCAGCGCCCGGCCCCGACGATTCGAGGCCAAGGTGGCGATCGTGACCGGCGGCAACCGCGGCATCGGCTTCGCGACCGCCCGCGCTCTCGCCGCCGAAGGCGCCACGGTCGTGCTCGTGGCGAGGGACGCCGAGAAGGGTGAGGTCGCGGCCCGCGCGATCGAGGGTGCCTCCTTCGTGGCCGGCGACGTCCGGAAGGCAGAGGACTGCGCGCGGGCCGTCGAGTGCGCGGTGGAAGCGCACGGGCACCTCGACGTCCTTGTGAACTCGGCCGGCGTCATCTACCGCAACCGCACGGTCGAGGAGCACACCGAGGAGGAGTGGGACCTCACCTTCGACACGAACGTGAAGGGGACCTTCCTGATGTGCCGCGCGGCGCTGCCGCACCTGCGCGCGGCGAAGGGCTCGATCGTGAACCTCTCCTCGTACGTCGGTCTCGTCGGCTTCCCCGGCTCCGCGGCGTACGCCGCGTCCAAGGCCGCGATCATCAACCTGACCCGGACCCTCGCGCTCGATCACGCGTCGGAAGGACTCCGCGCCAACAGCGTGTGTCCCGGGAGCGTCGATACCGAGATGATCCATGAAGCCTGGGAGCTCACCGGCGATCCGGAGGCCGCGGCGCGGGCCTGGGCGGGAAAGCATCCCCTGGGGCGCATCGCCACGGCCGACGAGGTCGCGAGCGCCATTCTCTTTCTGGCCTCGGCCGACGCCGCCTTCGTGACCGGCGCGGCACTGCCCGTGGACGGCGGGATCACCGCCGGCTGATCCAAGATGCTTTTCGCGTCGACGGACCTCGTGGCTCGGATCGAGGGAGCCGAGTGTGGCCTCCTCCGCGACTCGATCCGCTCCGTCGCGGAGCTGCGACCGGACAGGGGCGCCGAAGCGCTGCCGTTGGCGGGAGGCGTCGCGGCCTGGTCCGGAGACGGCTCGCCCCTCAACAAGGTGGCCGGCCTGGGATTCGACGGCGTGCCCGGAGACGCCGAGATGGAGGCCGTCGAGCGCTTCTATGCCCAGCGCCGATGCCCCGTCCAGGTCGAGCTCTCCACGCTGGCCGATCCGGAGATCGCGCCCCTGCTCACCACTCGGGGATATCGGCTGGTGGGCTTCGAGAACGTGCTCGGGCGGGACCTGCGGAAGGGCGCGAGCTCGTCGGCCGTCACGGACCCATCGGAGATCGAGGTCCGAGAGACGGACGACGGGAGCTTCACCACCTGGCTGGACACGGTCGTCACCGGCTTCATGACCCCCGACGGCGAGGGCGTGCCCACCCACGAGTCGTTTCCGCGCGAAGCGCTCGAGGACGTCATCGGCGACATGGCGCGGGCTTCGGGCTTCATCCGCTATCTGGCCTTCCGTGAAGGAGCGCCGGCCGGTGCGGCGAGCATGCGAATCGAGGACGAGATCGCTCAGCTGAGCGGCGCCTCGACCCTTCCCGCGCACCGCCGCCACGGCGTTCAGACCGCCTTGCTGGCTCGGCGCCTGGAGGACGCCGCCCGGGCAGGCTGCGAGGTCGCGGTCGTCATGACGCAGCCCGGATCCACGTCGCAGAAGAACGCGCAACGGCATCGGTTCGAGCTTCTTTATGCGCGGGCGATTCTCGTGCTCAGACCGGAGCCCTGAGACCGGAGACCGGAGCACCGAGCGGTCCGCCTCACCCGATCCCCTGCGGCCGCCGTCAGGCTCGAGCCGGCCACGCATCGCGCGAGCTCCGAAGCGAGTTGCACATTTTGTACAAAATATACACCTTGTCCAACCACGGGCGGGTTGGACCCGTCCAAGCAACCGACAGACCAGTCGCCATCGGGGAACGACACGCATGGAGCCCATCAGCACGGCGGACGCCCGCAAGAACATGGCAGAGCTCGTGAATCGCGCCGCCTATGGAGGGGAGCGGTTCGTGGTCACGCGGCACGGAAAGGAGCTCGTGGCCATCGTCCCTCTGGCCGACGTGACTCTCCTCGACAGGGTCCGCGCGTTCCTGGAGGCCCGGGACTTCGAGGCCGCCCTCCGCGAGATCGCCGAAGCCGGGACGGTCTCGTGGGACGAGGTCCGCCGGGAGCTGGACCTCTAGGGATGCCGCGAGGCGGCGGACGCCCCGGGCGGGGACGACCATGAGCTGGCGGATCGAGCTTTCGCGGCCGGCCGTCGAGACCCTCCGCACGCTCCCCCGGAGGGAGCAGAAGGCGGTCGCCCGCAGGATCCGGCACCTGGAGGAGGCCGGGCTCCCGCCGGGGTCGGCGGGAAAGGGCGACACGGTGACCGTTCCCGCCGGCGACCACCTGCTCTTCTGCCTGGAGGATGCCGGGGAGGAGCGAATCACGGTGGTGACACTCAGGCGCGCCGACGCTCCGGCGGGCACGGCGGTGTGGACCCTGTTGCGGCGATGGACCCGACGGACGATGGGAGGACGACGAATGGGTGGATGGGGGCAGGACTTCGGATACGCGCTGCGCTCACTGCGGAAGTCGCCGGGCTTCACGGCCGTCGCCGTGCTCACGCTGGCGCTCGGGATCGGGGCCACCAGCGCCATCTTCAGCGTGGCCGACGGCGTGCTTCTGAAGCCGCTCCCCTACGGGCACCCCGACCGGGTCGTCACGATCTATGCCTCGTGGAACAACTACAAGGACAAGACGTGGGTGGCCGAGGACGAGTTCCAGCTCTGGCACCATGAGAACCGCACGCTCCAGGACGCGGCGCTCTACTACCGCGGGAGCGCCAACTTCACCGACGTGGACAACCCGGAGCGGGTCGGGGCGGCCTCGGTCACGCCCAACCTCCTCTCGGTGCTGGACGTCGAGCCGGCAATCGGTCGCTTCTTCACCTGGGAGGAGGCGCGGCTGCCCGATCCGCCGCTCGTCCTGAGCTGGGACGCCTGGCAGCGACGCTACGGCGGGGACCCCGGCATCGTGGGCCGGAGCGTGGAGGTGGACGGGGTCATGCGGCCCATCGTCGGTGTGCTCCCCCGCGGCTTCGTGCTCCCCGTGGACTACGGGCTCGCCTCCACGACGGACCTGTACCAACCCTATTACGTGGACCTGACCTCCCCGGCCCCCGACCTGGGATCCGGCGGAAGCCACGGCGCCTACGTGGTCGGCCGGCTCCGCGACGGCGTGACCGTGGCCGAGGCGCGTACCGATCTCGAGCGGGTGCAGTCGCGGGTCGAGCCGGTGGGTCTGTACTCGCCCGAGCGGCACTTCACGCCCAAGGTCTTCGGTGCCAAGGACGACGTGGTCGGCTCGGCGGGGAGCACGATCCGCCTCCTTCTGGGGATGGTCGTCTTCGTCCTCCTCATCGCGTGCGGGAACGTGGCCAACCTCCTCCTGTCGCGCGCGGAGGTGCGGGCCGGGGAGATGGCGGTGCGGAGCGCCCTGGGCGCCAGTCGCCTCCGCATCGTGCGTCAGCTCCTGGTGGAAAGCGCGATGCTGGCGGCCGTGGCCGGCGCCCTCGGGACCGGACTGGCCGCCATCGGCATCCGGGCCCTGCTGTCGATCGATCCCTCAGCCGTGCCCCGGGCGTCGTCGGTGTCCCTGGACGGCGGGGTGGTCCTATTCACGCTCGGTGTCTCGCTCGCCACGGCCCTCCTCTTCGGGGCGGTGCCCGCGCTCTGGGTCGTGCGGTGGGGCGAGGCGGGCCCGCTACGGGAACGAAGGGCCGGCTCGGGATCGGGCCGCCGCGCCAACCGGACCCAGGGTCTCCTGGTGGCGACCCAGACGGCGATGGCCGTGATCCTCATCACGAGCGCAGGGCTCCTGGGCCGTACGTTCGTGAAGCTCCTGAAGGTGGACCCGGGCTTCGCCCCGAAGAACGTCTTGACCCTCCGGCTGACCACGCCCCAGGCCGGCTATCCGAAGGCCGAGGACGTGGTGGCGTTCTACCAGGAGTTGCTCGGCCGAATCCGGGAGCTGCCCGGCGTGCGCCACGCCGGCGGGTGCAGGATCCTCCCGCTGGCCACCACCATGGGCGACGCGGGATTCTCCGTCGAGGGCTATCAGCCCGGACCCAACGAGGCCCTCCAGGCCGAATGGCAGTGGGTCACCCCGGGCTACCTGGAGGCCATGCGCATTCCCCTCCTGGCCGGCCGCGCCTTCGACGAGCGGGACCGACGAGACGCGCCCGACGTCATCATCGTCAACCAGGCGCTCGCGGATCGTTACTTCCAGGGCCGAAATCCGATCGGCCAGCGCATGGTGGCCTTCGGAGACTCGGCGACGGTCGTGGGCGTCGTGGGAAACGTGGCCCACAACGGCTTGATCGCTCCGAAGAGGTTCCGGTACTACCGGCCCGAGGCCCAGCTCGACCGCGCGGGGCCGTCCCGATCCCTCACCCTCACCGTCGAAACGGAGGGAGACCCCCGGAGCCTGGTGGCGCCCGTGCGACGAGAGATTCGCGCGATGGATCCCTCGATCCCGGTCGCGCAGGTGCAGACGATGGACGACGTGCTCTCCGCGGCCCTCGGCCCGCAGCGCTTCGCGCTCGTCCTCCTGGGCATCTTCGCCGCGATCGCGCTGACGCTGGCGGTGGTGGGCATCTACGGGGTGCTTTCCTACGCCGTGAGCCGCCGCACCCGCGAGATCGGCGTGCGACTCGCCCTCGGCGCCGAGCAAGGCAACGTGGTCGGGATGGTGGTGCGCCAGGGGATGCTGATGGCGCTGCTGGGCGTAGCCGTGGGCACCGGGGTGGCGCTGGCCCTGAGCGGCCTCATGCAGGGGCTGCTCTACCAGGTGGCGCCCCGGGACCTGGCCACCTTCGTCGGTGGTCCTCTGGTGTTCGTCGCCGTGGCGCTCGCGGCCTGCTCGGTCCCCGCGTACCGGGCC
>CAZVYM010000160.1:0-7665 GCA_964630935.1 uncultured Gemmatimonadaceae bacterium
GCCGGTACGACTGGGATGACTTCCACCCGTACGTGTACAAGACCACCGACTACGGCAAGCACTGGACGGAGATCACCGCTGGGCTTCCGGACGACCAGTACGTGGAGAGCGTGCGGGAGGATCCGAACGCGTCCGACCTTCTATTCGCAGGGACCAGCAGGACGGCGTACTTCAGCCTGGACGGGGGCCAGCAGTGGCAGCCGTTGACTCTCGATCTCCCGGCCGTGCGGGTGAGTGACGTGGAGATCCAGCCCGACCAGCATGCGGTCGTGCTTTCCACCTTCGGCCGAGGCTTCTGGGTGCTGGACGACCTGCAGTTCCTCGAGCAGGTGGGAGCCGCCCAGGTGGCGAGTCAGTCGCCCTGGCTGTTCAAGCCGCAGCAGGCCTGGCTGGTGAGCCGCCGCGGAGGTGGGTTCGGCCGGGGAGGAGCGGGAGGTGGGAACCTGGCAGCCGGCGTCACGGTGTTCTTCCACCTCCCGGCCGACTACGACGGCAGCTCGCCGGCCAGGCTCAGCTTCACGAGCGAAAGCGGCAAGGTGATTCGCGACTTCACGCTGCACCCGAAGAAGGACGCCAAGGCGAGCCCGTCTTCGCGCGATCCGTCCGCCGCGCGAAGGCAGCGGGAGGAGCGAGCGACGGCGGTCGAGCCCGGCATGAACCGCTTCCAGTGGGATCTGCGCTACCCCAATGCGGTAGACGTGAAGGGCATCTTCAACTCGGGCTTCTCGGCCGCCGAGCCCGTGGGCCCGGAAGTGATGCCGGGCACGTACTACGTGACGCTGAGCTACGGCGGCGCCACCCAGAAGCAGCCGTTCGTGGTCGAGCTGGACCCACGGCTCCACACCACGCGGGCTGAGCTGCAGCAGCGCTTCGACCTGCTGATGCGGCTTCACGATGCGCTGAACCAGCTCGACACCAACCTGAACAAGGCCATCGACGTCCGCGACGCGCTCCAGAAGACGGTGGCCAAGGGCGGTGCGAGCGATCATGCGCAGGAGGCGCTGGACCACCTGAAGAGTGACATCGACGGTCTGGTGGATCTCAAGATCCAGTCCGGCGAAGGCGCCCTGGTGTATCCCGGTCTGCTACGCTCCTGGCTGACCTCCATCGCGAGCCAGGTGGATCTGGCCTTCGTGCCGCCCACGCCGGCGATGGTGCAGGTGGCGGATGGTTACATCCACGATGCGGAGGCGGGGGTCTCTCGTCTGAAAGCGGACATGGACGCGGCCAAGGCGGTCCCCGGCACCGACTGAGCGTTCGCCATGAGGTGACACGCAGTCCCCGCTCGAGGTCACGGCCTCGGGCGGGGCTCCCCTTTGGGGGCTGCGGGTGGCTCGCGTCGCTCCCTCCTTCCTCGAGGCGCCATCACACGCCGATTGGCGTGATCCTTGCTCACTGGTTCTGTGGCCAAGGGCGCGGGGCCGAGCCCGCGCGGACCCTCGACTCGGAGGCACGATCATGCTCTTGCGGACACTGTGGGTCGTCGGGATCGCATCGGCCGTACCCACCATCGCCCTTGCTCAGCAGAGCCCGCAGGCGTGGTACACGGGCCATGTGACGCTGTCGGCCGGCGCAACGGTGTTCGACCGATCGGGATCCGGCACGACGGGAATCTATGCGCTGCGAGGGGACCTGCTCCTCTATCCGTCGATCCTCCTGGAGGGAGGCCTCAGCTACGCCCATCGGAACGACGGTCAGGGGTTCGGCAACGTCTTCATCCCCGGGATGCAGGTTCAGCTTCAGGGCACTTCCGGGCAGTTCAGCCCCTATGTCGGCCTGGGAGGAGGGGTCACCGTGGAGGCTCGCACGGACGGGGGAGGAAGCTACGTCTCCTTCTCGCCGTCCTTCTCGGCCGGGCTACGCGTGGCCCTGAGCGAGGGCGCCGGCCTGCGATTCGAGGGGCGACTCAACGCCGTTGGAGCCGATTTCGCGGGGGTGTATTCGGAGATGACCGGCGGCCTCAGCATCTCCTGGTGAGTACGTAGGTTACGCGCGGATCCGTGCCGTAGTCGGCGGCTTTCCGCGCGGGCCGCGGCCGACGCCCTACCCGGTAGCTTCCGGCGCGGGCCGCGGTCACTCGCGACCCGCTACGGCAGGCACGACCACGACGGCATGCATCGTCAGGGCTCCACCAGATCCGTGTCCGGCGCCCCGTGGTGGGGGTGGCCGAGAACACGCGCGAGCGCGAGTGCCTGGCCCTTATGGTGGAATTCGTGCGTGATGGGATGGAGGATGAGCCACCGCCTCGTCAGGCGAAGCTCCGCACCGTCGGGCTGCACCCACCGGAGGGGCGCATCCCAGTCCGTGAACGCCGCGAGGGCCTCCTCGACCGTTGCGTCGACCTCCGCGAAGGCCCGACGCAAGCCGGGTGCGTCGCAAGCGTCGATGCGGACCGGCTCGCGACCCAGCCCGACGCGGCCCACCCACTTGAGATACGTGTCCGCCACGTGTGCGTAGATGGCCCCGAGGCTGCCGAAGGCGAACCGGTCGTCGCGCCGCCCGACCAACTCGGGGGGCAGCTCCTCGAGCCAGTCGAGCACGCCGGCCCTCGTGCGCCGCACGAGCCCGTAGAAGATCTCCAATCCCTCCCTCACGCCTTCTCTATCCGCCGAGCCCATCGGAACGCCTCCTCCCTGCGGCGACAACACGTGAACAGAGTCCGGACTCCGAGGGCTTCGCCATCGACGTCAGGCCGCGGAGGATGGCCGGTGTCGCTCCGAGCAGATCGAGGCAGCGCAGCTTGTCGTTCATGAGGACGATCCTGCGATGCTCTCGAGGACCTCCGGAAGGACCTCGTGACCGCCGGCGTACCGGTGGACGCGAAGCTGCAGTCCGACGGCCTCGAGGCGCTCGCGCTCGGCGGCCCGCAGGTCCTCGTCGGCGAGTGCTCTGTCGTCTTCGCCTCTCACCAGCAGCACCTCGGTATCGGTCCAGGCCGCGACCGCGCGGACGCCGTCGAGGTCCGGGGGGAGAAAGTCGCCCCACAGCAGAAGACGCTGCGGACGCATGGATCCCAGCGCCGTCCAACGGGCGGCCGTCGCGACCCCCTGCGAGAACCCGAGCACCACCGTCCGGATCTCCGGCCCGAGCTCGGCCAGGGAGACCTCCGCGAGGCGATCGAGATAGCGCACGTAGTCCTGGATGTCCCGCTCACGGTCCTCGCGGGTCATCCAGGTGCCCCCCACCGCCGAGGCGGGCCCGTGACGCCCCGCCTCACTTCCCACGTAGAAACGCGAGAGCGCCTCGGGCGCGATGATCCGACGCGTCCCGTCGTCGATCGCCGAAAAGCGGGTCAGGAAGCGGCGGGCGAGCTGCCCGTAGCCGTGGAGGACGAACCACACCTCGCGCGGGGCGGCGGTGCCCTCGCCCAGCACCCAGTAACGCGCCGTGCGGGAAACCTCCAGATGATGCTCCACGGCGGCCATCAGCCACCCCAACCCTCGTCCGCCGTCGGTCCGTAGATGGGAGGGAGCGGCACGTCCAGTAGCCGCAGATAGACCGTGAGCTGGCCTCGGTGGTGACTCAAATGCCTGAGCGTCTCCCGTGCCACCTCGCCCTTGGGTTGGGTGGAGAGGACCTGCTCGCCCGTCTTCAGCGTCCACGGCGCGTCCAGGTCGTCTCCGGTGACGCGGCTCAGGGCGTCCCGGGCCTTTTCGACCCCCGCATCGAATTGCTCGAGTAGGACGCTCGTCGGTTCGAAGCTGTAGCCGACCCCTCCCGACAGGTCGAGCTCGGAATGGTCCAGGATCAGCGGAAACCACCCCGGCATGCCGGCCACCAGCTGTGCGAGGTGCCCGAGCGGGAACGACTTCTCATGGGGTCTCCACTCCCCTTTTTCGTCCGGAACCCGCTCCAGCAGGCGGCGGGTGGAAGCCATCTCCTTGTCGAACTCCGAAAGCGGAAATGCGGGTGCGGGCATGGTCCCTCTCCTCGTCTCGAGTGATTCGGAAGGGCCCCCCGGGGAGGGTCCTCGAGGCACGAAGCCCCGACGCGCTCCAATCTGATACCGAACAAATACCGAAGCAAGGCCGCTTCAAGCCTGTCCTGCGTCGTTCGTCGACTCGGTGAGGCTCACCCGGCGGCGAGCGCGTACGTATCCTGGGCGATCAGCTTCTCCTCGTTCGTGGGCACGACGAGGATCCGCGTAGGTGAGTCGGGCGTGGCGACGTCGGCAGCGACGCCGATCGCCTCACGGTTCTTCGCCTCGTCGAGGGCGATGCCCAGACCCTCGAGTCCTTCGGTCGCCTCGGCTCGCACCGCGGCGGCGTTCTCTCCGATGCCGGCGGTGAAGACCACGGCATCGACCCGGCCGAGTACCGCAGTGTAGGCGCCTATATACTTCTTGATGCGATAGGCGAAGACCGCGAGCGCGACGCGCGCGCCCTCGTCACCCTTCGCGCGCAGGTCCAGCAGCTCGCGCACGTCGTTGCTCCGACCCGAGAGGCCGAGGAGACCGCTCTTCTTGTTGAGGAGCTTGTCGATGTCGTCGATCGTCATGCTCTCGACGCGGGCGAGGTGGAAGACGAGGGCCGGGTCGAGGTCGCCCGATCGCGTGCCCATGACGAGCCCCTCGAGGGGCGTCATCCCCATGGAGGTGTCGACGGATCGACCGCTCCGAATCGCGGCGACCGACGCGCCGTTGCCGAGGTGGCAGGTGATGAGGTTGCAGTCGGCGGGGTCCTTGCCGAGCATCTTCGCCGCCGCCATCGCGACGAAACGGTGCGACGTGCCGTGGAAGCCGTAGCGACGGATGCCGTCCTCGCGGTACAGCTCGATGGGGATGGCGTACAGGTAGGCGTGCTCCGGCATCGTCTGATGGAACGCCGTGTCGAAGACCGCGACCTGCGGCACCCCGGGCATGAGGTCGCGCGCGACACGGATGCCGAGGAGGTTCGGTGGGTTGTGCAGCGGTGCCAGCGCGCTGTAGGCCTCGAGCGCCTCGATGACCTCGTCGTCGATGCGCACGGTGCCGGTGAATTGCTCGCCGCCGTGGACGACGCGGTGGCCGACGGCGCCGATTTCACCGATGTCGCGAAGCGCCGCACCGTCGCCCTCGGTGAGGAGCGCCATGGCCCGCCGCAGCCCCTGGGCGTGGTCGGCGAAGCGCTCCTCGTGGCGAATCTCTTTGCCGTCGTTCTGCTGGGTGATGACGCCTTCATCCTCGCCGATGCGCTCGACGAGGCCGTGGGCGAGCACGCGCCCCTCGGGCATGACAAACAGCTGGTACTTGATCGACGAGCTACCAGAGTTCAGCACCAGGACTTGCATGGGCTTGGACCTTTCCGAGCCGGCGCGACGTGGTTCCGGAACCATCGGGCCTCGAGGCGTATGCGTGCCCCGCGTCCCCGTTCAGGACGTCTGCGCCTGGATCGCGGTGACGATGACGGTGTTGACGATGTCCGTTACGGTGGCGCCGCGGCTGAGATCGTTGACCGGCTTACGCATCCCCTGGAGCACCGGGCCGATGGCGATGGCGCCGGACGAGCGCTGCACCGCCTTGTAGGTGTTGTTGCCGGTGTTGAGGTCCGGGAAGATGAAGACCGTGGCCTTCCCAGCCACCTGGCTGTCCGGAAGCTTCGTGCGCGCGACGCCGGGGTCGATGGCGGCGTCGTATTGGATCGGCCCCTCGATCATCAGCTCCGGATTTCTCTCCCGGACGAGCGCCGTGGCCTCACGCACCCGCTCGACGTCCTCTCCCGTGCCGGACGCGCCGGTCGAGTAGGAGAGCATGGCCACTCTGGGCTCGATCCCGAAGGCCTGGGCCGTATCCGCGCTCGCGAGCGCGATCTCGGCGAGCTGCTCGACCGTGGGGTTCGGGATGACGGCACAGTCCCCGTAGACGAGGACGCGGTCCGGCAGGCACATGAAGAAGACGCTCGATACGTGCTGGATCCCGGGCTTCGTCTTGACGAACTCGAAGGCGGGCCGCAGGGTCGCCTGCGTCGTCGTCGTCGAGCCCGAGACCATGCCGTCGGCGCGCCCCTTGTAGACCATCATGGTGCCGAAGTAGGTGCGATCGTTCATGAGATCGCGCGCCATGTCCTCCGGCAGCCCCTTGTGCTTCCTGAGCTCGAGGAGCGTCGAGACGTAGTCGTCGAACTCCTTGTCGGTGTGCGGATCGACGATGACGACGCTGTCGTCGAGGCTGACGCCGATCTGCGCCGCGTACTTGCGAACCTCTCCCTCGTCGCCGATGAGCGCGACGTCGACGATGTCCTGGCGCCTCAGTGCCTCGGCGGCCTTGAGGATCCGATCGACGTTGCCCTCCGGAAGGACGATGGTCTTCTTGTCGGCCCGAGCCTTGTCGCGGAGACCGCGCAGGAAGCGCCGCGGCGTCACGACCTTTCGGGTGGCGGCGAGCTTCTTGCCGAGGAGCTGCTCGAGGTCGACGTACTCCTCCATCGCGGAGCGGATGGCGAGCGCCTTGTCCTCCTGGTTCTCGAAGAGCTCCGGCTCGACGTGATTGACGGCGATGGCCGTCTCGTAGGTCGGCGCATCCACGTGCAGGATGGGCAGGCGCCCCTGGCTGAGCCCGTGGACGAGCTGCAGCACCTTGCGGCGGGGCTCGAATCCACCCGAAAGCACGACCCCCGCCGGCCGCGGCACGTTGTCGCACGCGTAGGCGGCGGCGGCGGCGAGCAAGATCTCCTCGCGGTCGCCCGGCGTGATGACCAGGCAGCCGTCCTCGAAGTAGTGCAAGGCGTTCTCCAGGCCCATGGCGGCGACGAGCACCGTCCCCACCTGGGCATCCAGCATGGTCTCGCCCTGCAGGATGCGACCGGAGAGGGCGCGCACGACGTCGCGAACGCGCGGATGCGACAGCTCGACGAGCTCGGGAATCACGCCGTAGAGCGTCACCTTCCTGTCGCGCAGGAGCCGGCGCAGCGTGTCGGCGAGGTCCTCCTGCCTCTTCGTCTCGACCCGGTTGACGAAGACGCCGCTCACCTCGGCGCCGCGCTCGTCCAGCTGATTGCGCGCGAGCATGATGTTGGAGGTGATCTCGTCGGCGCCGAGCCCCATGCCGCTGGTCACGAGGAGCACGGGCGCCTCGAGGTTCTTGGCGAGATCGATGTTGATGTCGGAGTCGAGGGCCGGAAACGCCAGGGTGCTGTCGACGCCCTCACAGACGACGATGTCGACCTCGCGGGCGAGCCGCGCGTGCGCCTCCAGAATGCGGTCGACGAGCTCGTCGTAGCGCCCTTCTTCGACGGCACGCGTAACGTCCGAATGGCCGGCACCCACCGTCCACTCGGACGGCGTTCGGAGACGGAGTGTCTGATGCACGAAGCGGGCGTCGGGATCGAGCGTCCCCGATCCGTTCGTCAGCCCCACCGGCTTGAAGTAGGCCGTGCGCGCCCCGTGGCGCTCGAGCTGATCGACCAGACCCAGGCTGATCACGCTCTTCCCGGTTCCGGCCTCACTCGCCACCACCATCACCGACTGCGTCATATCCCACTCTACTCCTATAACAACAACGACCTGTGCGGCCCTCGGGCAGACAAGTCGCGAATGTCGAGCCTATTGTCCACCGACGACGCGGGGCCGATCCCGGGAAATCCGACACCCGGATCACGCCGTCGCTCACCTCGCGATTCGAATGGCCCGTGTGTCCGCCCGGACGTTGGGCGGAGGACCCGGCCGCGAGGCTGCTAAAGTTCGCGGAGC
>CAZVYM010000161.1:0-7457 GCA_964630935.1 uncultured Gemmatimonadaceae bacterium
CCTTCCTCGGCGCGATCATCGGCATCGGCATCGTCGCCAAGAACGGGATCCTCGTCCTCGATTTCGTGAAGCATCTGCGCGCCGAAGGCCTGAGCCTGGAGGAGGCGCTCGTGCGCTCGGGGCGCCGGCGCTTGAGGCCGGTGCTCATGACCTCGCTCGCGGCCGCCCTCGGCATGCTGCCGCTGGCCTGGGGGCTGGGGGCCGGGGCGGATATGCTGAGACCGTTGGCGATCGCCGTCATCGGCGCCCTCGCCATCTCGGTGCTCCTGTCGCTGCTGGCCACGCCGACGCTCTACTTCGTGCTCAAGCGTCGCGGGGCGTAGGGCGGCTTTCGACTAACGGAGCCCGCTGCGGCGACGCTCGCGGACGTCGTCCATCAGGACCTTGATCCTGTTCTCGAGCGCTTCCTGGAAGTCGTCGACCGCCAGCTTCTTACCATCGAGCGGCAGAACGAAGGCGGGAGTCTCCTCTTTGCGGGTGTCGGCGAGCTTCTCGCGCGCGTCCTCGGCCTTCTGCAGCGCGAAGAGGGCCTTCTGGAGCCACGCCGACTCGCTGGAAAGGAGTCGGATCTCCTGCCGTTTTCTGCGTTTCGTATCCGTCAATCGTCCTCCCGGTGACGGGGAATCGAAGGATCATCCCTTTCATCAAAGGTAGGGGCGCTGTAAAGGCGCCGCAGGGAACGGCCCGGGCGCGTGCCCTTCAACGCCCCCCAGGCGGGAGATGCTCCAGGAGATACCGCACCATGAGGTTGCGCAGGTGCAGCGACGTCCCTTCGCCCCTCGAGATGCCGTGGTCCCGGTTCGGATAGGTCATGTAGTCGAAGCGTTTGCCGAGCGCGATGAGGCGGTCGACCAGCCCCTCGGTGATCTGGATGTGCGTGTTGGTCTCGCCCGTGCCCTGGATGATGAGAAGATCGCCCTGGAGACCTTCGGCGAAGTTGATCGGCGCGGAGCGCCGATAGCCCTCCGGGTTCTGCTCCACGGTGCGCATGTAGATCTCCTGAAACCACGCGTTGTAGAGGCGCGGTTGCGGCTTCGGGGCCACCGCGATGCCTACGTGGAAGACGTCGGGCCGGCGAAACATGGCGTTGAGCGTGTTGGAGCCCCCACCGCTCCAGCCCCAGACGCCCACGCGCGACAGGTCCACATAGGCGTGCGTGCGGCCGAGCTCCTGGACGCCTCGCGCCTGGTCTTCCGTCGAGAGGGGGCCGAGGCTTCCGAACACGGCCCGCCGCCACGCCGCGCCCTTGGGTGCCGGGGTGCCCGGGTTGTCGATGGAGACCACGACATAGCCGAGGTCGGCGATGATCTGGTGGTAGATCTGATTGCCCGACCAGCGATCCAGCACGGTTTGGGCATGCGGTTCGCCGTAGACGTACACGAAGAGCGGGTACTTCCGGGAGGGATCGAAGTCGCGGGGACGGATCATCCACGCATCCATCACCACGCCGTCTCCGATGTCGAGCTTCAGGAACTCGCTGTGGCCGGCCAGGATCGGGGCGACACGAGCGCGCAGGTCGGCGTTGTCTTCCAGGACGCGCACGACACGATGGTCCGGAAGGCTCACGAGCTCCGTCACGGGGGGCGTGTCGAACGTCGAGTACGTGTGGAACGCCCAGCGGCCGTCGGGGGAGATGTCGTAGTCGTGCGTACCGGGCTGGTCCGCGGGGGTCACACGCTCGGCTGAGCCGGCGCCGTCCAGACCGACGCGGTACAGGTAGCGCTGCGTGGCATTGTCGGGCGAGGCGTAGTAGTAGAGCCAGCCGCGGGCCTCGTCGACCGGACCGCGCGCGATGATGTCGAAGCGGCCGGGTGTGAGCCGGGTGACCTCCTTGCCGTCCCGGCCGTACACGTAGGCGTGGCGCCAGCCGTCCTTCTCGCTCAGGAGCACCCACGCCCGTCCGCCCCGGATCCACTCCAGCCCTCCGTTCGTCTGATAACTGGCTGTGACCCAGGCGGAGTCACGCTCCTGGTACATGGGCGTTACGCCGCGGCTCTCGACGTCGAGAAGGAGGAAGGACCGAGCGTTCCGGGACCGGCTGCGCTGCTCCACCACCACCTCCCGGGCGTTGTCGGCCCAATCGACGTAGCCCAGATAGAAGCCTTCCGGAGCAGGAGGAACCGGAAGCCAGGTGGTCCGCCCGCCCTCGGCGGACACCACGCCCACGCGGAGGACCGCGATCGGGGTGCCGACCCGCGCGAAGCGTACGTATCTCACCCTCGGATACGAAGGATCCGTCGGCTCCAGCATGGGACGCAGCAGCACGTTCGACACGTCGGACTGTACGTAGGCCACACGCCGGCCGTCGGGGCTCCATACCGCGCGGCGATTGCTCACCGAGTCGGGGCCGCCGTCGGTCGTGAGCGCCACCGTGTGGGCTCCCGCCCGATCCGTCACGTAGAGGTTCTGGTCCCTTCCGAACAGGATCCGCTGCCCGTCGGGAGACCAGGCACCGGTGAGCGAGCCCCCGTCCACACCCTCCGCGATCTTCCGAAGGAGCCCCGAGCCCCGTTCGAAGGTCCACAGCTCGGCCGTCCGCCCCCGGCCGCCGGCGCGCGTCCGAAAGAGCACGGCGTCGAGATCGGGCGAGAGGGCGTAGCTCTCCGCGGCCAGCGGAGCCGTCGCATCGGCCGGCTGAAGCTGCCGCGTCGATACCAGCACCGCGCGCGCGCCGCTCGCGGCGTCGTAGCGCACGAGCTCGGACGCATCGGTACCGTCCGCTCGTTCCAGGCGGGTGTAGCCGGAGCCGTCCGGCAGCCAGTCGGCACGGAAAGAGCGCGGGGAGAACGCACCCTCCTGATAGAGCGCGCGGAGACGTGCTTCCGCCTCGGCCGGAACTTGGGCGGATGCGCCGACCGCGTGCAGCGCCGGAGGAAGAGCGGCGAGAGCGGCCAGGACGTGGAGGAGCAGACGGGGGCGGGCGCGCAGGGTCGACATGACGAGCTCCGTCGCGGGGGATACGGTCCGATACACGTGGGCGGAGAAGTCAATCTAGACCGCCGCAGAGCATCCGCCAGGCCGCCCCGTGGGCCGCACAGGGCCTTCGACCCCGCGCGACGAGGGCATCCGGACGTCCGCCGCCCGTTTCTGTCTCACCCGCCTCGACTCCCGCGACCTGGATCCCCATCTTCCAACCCACCCTCGACGAGCAGCCGCGGGCCCATACCGTCCTGGCGGACGGCGATCCGGGGGCGGACGTCTCCACCCCGGCTCCTCCACATTCTTCGATCAGATGCCATGAAGGACACGGCGAACCGGCCCACCTCCTGGGCCCCGTACCTGACCTGGGCCAAGCACCATGCCCGGGCCCGATGGGACCTCACGGCGAGCGGCCTGACCCCCTGCCCCATCGAGGAGCTGCCGGGCGCGAGGGAGGAGATGCGGATCCAGGTGCGCTCCGATGACGGCTATCCCCCGCTCCTCGAGGCGATCGCGTCACGCCACGGCATCGCGGCGGACCGGGTGACCACCGGCAACGGCGCGGCGGGCGTGAACTTCCTGGCGCTCGCGGCGCTGGTGCGTCCGGGCGACACGGTGCTGGTGGAGTCGCCCGGTTACGATCCGCTCGGAGGCGCGGCCCGGCTGCTGGGCGCCGAGGTGCGCACCTTCGAGCGTGCGTTCGAGAACGGCTACGCACTCGACCCCGACCGGGTGGCGGCCGCCCTGACGCCCGACACGCGGGCCGTCGTCGTGACGAATCCCCACAACCCGTCGGGCGCCTACGCGGACGCGGAGACCCTGGACGCGGTGGCTCGTGCGGCGGCGGCCGTGGGCGCGCGCGTGCTCGTGGACGAGGTCTACCTGGCGGCCCTCCAGGGCGTGGATACCACCCCCGCAGCCGTCCGGAACGAATCGTTCGTCTCCACGAACAGCCTCACGAAGTGCTTCGGGCTCGCCGGCCTCAGGCTCGGATGGGTCATCGCCGACGCCGAGATCACCGAGCGGGCGCGCAGGGCGCGCGACGTCGTCGACGGCAACGGCCCCTCTCCATCGGAGAGCCTGGCCGTGGTGGCGCTGAGGCACGCCGACCGGCTCCTGGAGCGCGCCCGCTCCATCCTCGAGCCCAACGGGGCGCGCCTCCGTGCGTTCGTGGAGGGCCGCGACGAGCTCACCTGGGCTCCGCCGGCCGGTGGTGCGGTCGCCTTTCCGCGATTGGAGGGGGTCGACGACACCCGCGCCTTCGTCGAGCGGGCACAGCACGAGTTCGACGTGGGAGTCGTGGCCGGTCGGTTCTTCGGTGCGCCGAGGCATTTCCGGGTCGCGATCGGCGGGGAGCCCGAGAACGTGCAGGGCGGCCTGGAGGCGCTCGGACGTGCGCTCGACGCCTGGACGGAGGATGGAAGCGGGGGCCGGCGGTGAACGTTCGACACGCGGGAGAGAGGGGACGCCGGCACGGGCACCGAACCATCGAGAGGGTCCCAGGCCGGGCGGGGGCCGTACACAGGGCGACGGACGCCCGGGAGAGGACGACGAGGAGCATCCCGTCATGACGACCCGGAAGGCGGTGGATGACGGCCGTCGCGGCCTGGCTGGTCTGGCGAGCGTGGCGAGAGCAGGGATCGGCCTCGACACCGCGCGGTCCGGGCTCTCCTTCGGGCGGAATGAGCCCCCCGAGGATCGCCCTGTCACAGGGGTTCCTGCCGACCCGACGACCCGGGATTCCCGGCCGGGACCGGACCGGTCGGTCGACGACGGAACCGCGAAAGAGACTGTGGCGTACCCACGCGGACGTGCGCATATTGGAAGTCCAGGACTACATTTGTTTCCTTCCAGCCTCGATCGACGCCCGTGGAAGCCAAGGACGACCGCCTAGAGTTTCTGCTCACGGAATACGAGCGCCGCAAGCAGGATGAGACGCAGCGGCAGGTTCAGCGCGCCATCCGGCTGGAGGAAGCTCGCAAGCGCGGGGCGGAATACCTGCGCCGTCACGCGTTGCACGTCGTGCGCGAGGCGGTCGAGCGCCTCCAGATGGCGGGACACAGGGTCGTGCACCAGGAGCTGCTCGACGCCTATCCGCCGAACGTGCGTGTCCACCTCTGGCCCAAGGGCGGCCCGCTGGACGAGGGCGAGCCGAGGCGGAGCACGCTGGAGCTCGTGTGGGGCGATCCGGACGCCGACGCGATGTGCGCCAAGCGCTGGACCTCCGAGGGACTGCATCGACTCCAGCACATGGGCTCGGCGCGGGCCGGCGTGATCGACGAGCTGTGGGTGAAGGAGCAGATCATGACCTTCGTGCGCGACACGCTGGACGCCTCATAGGGAATCGCCGGAGGAGGTCGCGCCTATCGTGAATCGGGATCGCCCGGAAGACCTGTTCGACGTCTTCCAGCCCTGGAACCCTGCCAGGGCAGACGCCGAAGCACAGGAACCCGAGCGTCCACCGTGGGAGCCGCCGCCGCCTGCGTCCGCCAAGAGCTCCGAGCCCGAAGCGGAGGAGGTCTCCCGGTCCGATCCGCTGGGCCTGACCACGAACTACACGGCCGATGGCGCGGTCGAGCCCGGCATGGTCCTCCTGGACGAGCCCGCGTCGTCGACGCCACGCGGAAGGGTGGGGCCACGGATCCCCGAGCCGACCATCCCGAAGCCCCCGCCCGACCCCATGCTCCAGCCCGGTCAGTTCATTCGCACCCTCGGCATCCCGGAGGTCACCCGGATACTGAAGCGGCTCGAGGACGAAGGGCATCGAGGCAACATCCAGGACCTGCTCGATCTCGGCTGGCCCTCGATGCGCGTGCTCCTGTGGCCCAAGCCGAATCTCCTCGCCCGCACGAACGACCGGTTCCTGGCGACCCTCGAGCTGGCGGTCGAGCCCGAGGAGGGCAACGAGCGGGTCATCTCCCACTACTACATCGGGCCCCGCGAGCAGAGCACCGAGCTGGCGCAGATCCCACTGGAGACGCTGAGCCGCCAGTGGATCGTCGAACAGGTGCTCGAGTTCGTGAAGTTGGTGCTGGAGCGAGCCTGAGGCGCCTCGGTCCTGGAGCGCGACTCCTCGCCGCACACCCGCGACGCGCCCGCCGGGTGGCTCCTCCGCTCGCGCGGGGCCCCGGTCCTACACCCCACTCCACAGATCGCCGACCGTGAACCCGTTGGGGAACGGGTCCTCCGGATCCACCACGAACTGGGAGAACCCGGTGATCCACGCCGTGCCGGTGATGGTCGGAACGACGGCATTGTAGTCTCCGACCTTCGTCTCTCGGATGAGCCGCCCCGTGAAGACGGTCCCGAGGATCCCCTCGTGCCGGAAGTCCTGGTTCAGCCCGAGCTGCCCCTTGGCGTGGAGCGCAGCCATCTTGGCCGATGTGCCCGTGCCGCACGGAGAGCGATCCAGCGCCCCCTTCCACGTGGACGGCCGGCTCCAGTCGAGCTTGCCCGTGGACACGATCACCGTGTTGCGCCGGTCCGCCTCGGGACCGATCGGGGGAGCGGAGAGCTGCGCGATCGATACGCCCCGCACCTCCGGGTTCTCCGGGTGCACGCAGTCGAGCTGCTCCTGGGTGGCCGCCTTGATCATCTCGCCGATGCGCACCGCGTCGCCCGCCTCGTCCGGCGTGAGTCGAAGTCCGAGCGGCTCGGCGTCCGCGATCACGTAGAACATCCCGCCCCATGCGACATCGACGGTGACCGTGCCGAGCTCCGGCACCTCGACCGGCGCGTCGAGGTGCACGGCGAACGCCGGAACGTTCTCGAACGTCACGGCCTTCACCTTTCCCCCTCTGACCTCCGCCTTCACGCGGATCAGGCCGGCCGGAGCCTCGAGCGTCAGCTCGGTCACGGGTTCGGTAGACTCGATCATGCCCGTCTCGAGGAGCACGGTGGTCACCCCGATCGTGTTCGTGCCCGACATCGGCGGATACTCGACCTGCTCCATGATGACGTAGCCCGCGTCCGCCTCCGGATTCGTGGGCGGAAGGATCAGGTTGCAGTTCGCGGCCGGATAGCCCCGGGGCTCGCGTAGCATGCGCAGGCGCAGATCGTCGTGATGCGTGCGGATGTACGTCATCTTCTCGAACATCGTCGCACCCGGGACGTCCAGCACGCCACCGATGATGACGCGGGCGGGCTCGCCGGCCGCGTGGGCGTCGACGGCCTGGATGATCTTGGAAACGTGCATGCTGGCTCCGGTGGGTCGCGGCCGTTTGCGGGGGTCGGGCAGGAGTCGGAGCAGCGAATCTGTTGAAGTCGGAGGTGGGGCGCCAGACGGCGTGGGACCCACGCCACGGAAAGAGGCTTTCTCCCCAGCCGTGACTCCCGCAAGACGGGATCCGGCGCGCACGGGATCATCGGCCGGAGCGATTCAGGGCCCGCGGGCCGACCTACGGCCGCGAGGGGCTCGACGTCTCGATCCCGACGGCCGTGATGACCTGCGCGACGGGGATGACCACGAGGAGCATGGCCCCGGCGGAGCCGGTTCCACCCGCATAGGTCCCGAGAACGCCGAGGGTCCCGAGAAGGGC
>CAZVYM010000162.1:0-7430 GCA_964630935.1 uncultured Gemmatimonadaceae bacterium
AGAGCGAGATCGAGCGGATGATCTTGAGCTGCGGCAGCCCGTTCATCTCGATCTCGAGCGGCACGGTGATCAGCCGCTCGACCTCCTCGGCGGCGTGGCCGGGCCATTGCGTGGTGATCTCCACCATGGGCGGAGAGAGGTCGGGATACGCGTCCACGGGAAGTCGGGAGAACGCCCGCACCCCGAGCGCCGCGAGAAGGGCGGCCAACAGCACCACCAGGAACCGCTGTCGCAGCGAGCCCGTGACGATGCGGTTGATGAGCGAAGGACGCTCCTTCTCCTGGGGCCGTTCCGGGAACTTCTCCGGGGCACTCACTGCGTCAGCGCGAACTGCAGGAACAGCTCGCCCTCCGAGACGACCCGGTCACCCGACGCGAGGCCCTCGGTGATCTCGTAGTGCTCGTCCACCCGGTGGCCGAGCGTTACCGTGCGCCGCTGGAACTTGCCGCCGCCCAGCCCGACGAAGACGAACGGACGATTGTCCTCGTCGCGCTCCACCGCGCTCACCGGCACGAGGATGCCCTGTCGCGCCTGTGACGAGTGGATCGCCACGTTCACGTACATCCCCTGGCGGAGGCGATGGTCCGGATTGGGCACGGTCACCCTCACCGACGTCGCGCGGGTATCGGGATCGATGAGGTCGGCCACGTAGTCGATGCGCCCGTGGAACCTGGCCCCCGGGTAGGCGTTGCTGGTCACGTCGACGGAGTCGCCGGTGGCGACCTGCGCCAGATCCGTCTCGAAGACGTGACCGAGCACCCACATGCGCGACACGTCCGCGACCGTGAAGCACGGGGTGTCCCCCGCGGTCAGAAGCTGACCCGGCGTGATCATCTTCTCGACGAGCGTGCCCTCGATGGGCGAGCGGATCACGCCGCCCTCGGCCGCGATCGGCCTGCCCGCCTTCAGCGTGTCCAGGTCCGCCGCGTCCGCACCCAGGGCCACGAGCTGCTGCAGCGCGGCCTCCCGATCGGCCTCGGCCGCCACGGCGTCGGTCTGCGCCTGCTCCATGTCCCGGCGCGCGATCGCGTCGTTCTTGAAGAGCTGCACGTCGAGGTCCGCGATGTGGCGCGCGTTCTGCGCTTCGGCCTGCGCCTTTCGGAAGTCCGCGACGGCCGCGGCGAAGTCCGGGGACGAGACGATGGCCAGCGGCTGGCCGCGCGTCACGCGCACGCCCGGCTCCACCAGCACCCGCTCCACCGGGCCCGAGATGGGTGACAGGACCTGAGTGGACTGGTCGCCGTCGAACGCGACCGTGCCGGTCGTGGACACGGTCAGATGGAAGGTCGTGGGCGTCACGTCCATCACGTGGATCCGGGCGACCTGCTCGGCCGGCAGCGTGATGACGCCCGAGGAGTCCGCCGCCGCCTGGCTGTCGTCCGATGCCGGGGCCCTGGAGCAACCCGAGACGAGGACGGCGGTCAGGATCCATGACGAAGCGGCGAGCACCGCGCTCTTATTGATCATGGTCATCTCCGGAGGTTGCCTTGGTCAGGGGAGCTCCCACCGCCAGCTGGAGCTGTGCGATCGCGTCGTTGGCCGCGCCCAGCGATTCCGCGTACTGGCTTCGCGCGTCGATGAGTGCGCGCTCCGCGTCGAGGACCTCCAGCGCCGAGGAGCCGCCCAGCCCGTAGCTCACCGATGCGATCCTGTATGCCTGCTCCGTTTCGGGAAGGAGCTCGCCGCGGATGTAGTCGGCCTGCTGCATGGCCGTGACGGCTGTGGCGTAGGCGGTGCGCACCTCTTCTTGGACTTGCGCCGAGAGGTCCTGGCTCGCGGCCGCGAGCTCCCGCTCGTAGTGCTTGGCCTCCGCGATCTGGCCCTTGTGGTGCTGCCAGAAGAACAGGGGAACACCCACGCCGATGTCGGTCTCGGTGCTCGATGCCCCTCCCTGGGCCATGTCGCGCGACACCGAGACGGTCAGGTCCGGAAGCCACCACTCCCGCGCGAGGTTCGTGCTCGCGTGGGCTCCGCTCCTCCGCCGTGCCAGACTGCGCAGGTCGGGCCGCGACCGCATCGCGAGCGTCCGCAGGCTGTCCAACGAGCTCAGCGAGTCCGGCATCGTCAGCGAGTCCGCCGGCTGCAGGGGCGCGCCGAGCGAGCGGGCCAGCAGCCTGTTCAGGGCGGCCCGCGCGTTCGACACGTCGAGCTGGCTCGCGATGAGCGCGTTCCGCGCCTGAGCCCGATCCACCTTGGCCTTGATGACGTCGAGCTTGGCGGCCGTTCCGCCCGTGTAGCGCGCCTGGGTCTTGGCGACGAAGTCGTCCGCCAACCCGACCGCGTTCCGGTCGTCCTCCTCGTGTCGCATGGCCACCAGAAGAGCGTCGTACGCCTGGGCCGTCAGGGAAGCGATCTGCTGCCGCGCCTCGTCGTAGTCGAGCTCGCTGGCCTGGAGGTCCGAGTGGGCCGCGCTTCCCGACAGCCTCAGCTTGTCCGGGAAGGGCACGGCGAAGTCGAGCCCGGCCTGCTTGGTGGACGGCGTGTACGTACCGGCCGGGTCCGGCAGCGCGACGGCCTCCCAGACACGCGCGCGCGCCTGATCGACCTGTTGCCGCGAGGCCTGGAGCTGTGGGTTGTGCGCCAGCGCCTCGGCTACCGCTTGCTGACGCGTGATGACGAAAGACTGAGCGGTGTCCGGCCCCGCTCGGTCGCGGATCGCACCACCGCCCATCGCCGTGCTCCCCAGCACGGCGGCGGCGAATATCGATGTGAGCATGTCTTCCCCATGGTGGAACACGCACGCCCGCGCGGCACGACGGCCGGCCGGACGCAGCGTGGTCGGCCGTTACGCCGGGGCGTACGACCGCGGCTCCGATGTTCTAGGTCACCGGGGTGCCTAGAGGATCGCGCCGGTCGGGGATGGGGGTGCCCGGGCGAAGTTGCCGGGGGAGAGGAAGGCCGGACGGCCGATGCCCGTCTCGGGGTCGGGAGACTCTTCCCGCGCCCAGCTCGAACGGAGGACGAGTGTCGGAGAGCCGGGAACGGCGAGGGTCTGCAGCGCCATGCACTCCGGACAGGGTCCGGCGTGCTGGGAGATGTGATGCGACCCCGCCGGGGCCACCTGGAGCGGGCCGTGGTCCCCGTAGTGGTATTGGACGTCGGCCAGCGGCGAGACCATGACGAGCATCGCCTGCGCCACCAACGCGAACGTGGTGGCGAGAATCAGACGACGACTACGTCGACGGTTCGTGGGACCGAGCATGCCGCCCCTGGGCTCCTGTCGGGATCAGGTCCAGCGTTGATCCAAGCTTGAACGACCATTCTGACGGACAACAACTACGGTGACGGACCTGGTATGGCAACCAGGTCACTGAAGTTCCCCCGGGTGACGCGCCCGTCCATCGCAAACACGCGTACGTCACGGTCGCGATCTCCGGGGGACGCCGGCATGGATGCCCGAGGCCCGTGGGGCGCCGAACGCGCCGGCGAGCGGAAGGGGACCCGGCCCGGTTCCGGTCATCGAATGGCGATCGCGTGGATCAGGATCCCCACGGCCAACAGATCCGGGCCGCGCGCGAGCTGGACCACCAGCTCGATCGGGAAGAGCCCGAACGGCGTCTCCATCACCGCGCCACCGTACGACATCGGCGGTCGCGTCGCCGCGCGGTAGGCCGCCGCCACCACGCAGAGCGTCACGAGCAGATCGGCCACAGGCACGTGCGCCCCACCGGCCGGCCAGGTCAGCACCCACCAGAGGGCCACGCCCAGGGTGGGCACGACCAGGTGGGTCAGACGGACCCTCGTCTCGTCTCCACCGATCGCCCGTCTCAGTCCCGGGGACTTCGACAGAGTGCGGAGCCCTCCGGTCAGCCGGTTCGCGGCCAGATAAGCCGTCACGACGTGGATCACGCCGGCGGCCGACGGTGCCACGATCGCCACGGCGTACTGCACCAGGATCAGAGCCGCCCACGCGCCGAGCGCCCCCGGGCGGCGGAGCTGGCGGCGGAGCTCGGCTTGGAGAAGCGCGGAGATCCGGCCCGGGAAGACCCGCAGGAGGGAGCGGCTCCGCACCCTTCCCACGCTCCGCCACCGCCGCACCTCCAGAACGCTCGAGAGGACCGAGGGATCCAGCCCGATCGTGGCGGTCGCGGCCGCCGCGGCGATCTGGGCTCCCGAGCCCAGCGTGACCAGATCGAGCCGCGGAAGGGTGCGCACCGCGAGCCACAGGGCGGCGAACGCCGAAGCGAGCCCGATGCCCACCGCCATGCTCGTGGGCGGCAGCCAGGGACGGAGCGGAGCCCGTCCGGTGTAATGGGCTCCGACCACGAGGGCCGCCGTCACCATGGCCGCGCCCGTGAGGAGCGTCCCGGGAAGGCGGGGCCAGCGCCGCCCGCGGGGCGCACCCTGAGCCGCCACGCTCGCGGCCATGCCGGCCATCCCCCACGCCGCCCCACCGAGCGCGACCCAGCCGAACGCGCGGGCGTGCGTCCCGAGGGCCGCGACCGCGAAGGCGAGGAGCGCGGTTCCCAGCGCGCCCGCGGCCACGAGCCCCGTGAATCGCGGCAGGAGCAGCCCGCGTCGATCGATCGGCGTGGAGATGCCCCACGCCTGCTCCGCGGCGGTGGCGAGCAACGGCCCGACGGCCCGCAGCGCCTGCCACGTCAGGCCGGCCGCCGCCAACAGCACGGCGACACCGATCCAGTACCGCTCGGCCGTCGCCCCGAGGAACCTCGACGGCTCCTGCAGGTGCCGGTGGATGGACGCGACGAGCGCTCCCCCGTACACCAAGGCGATCCAGAGGAGCATGTAGAGGTCGGTCAGGGCGTCGCCGAGCGACCGTTCGTGGTGCTTCCTGCGACCTCTCCGTAGTCGTGCCCGCCATGCCCGCGCGCGCGGGACCGCGACCACGGCGGCCGTGCTCACGTCCCGATCTCGATCCGCAGGTCCGCGACCTTCTCGATCAGCGCGGGATCGTGAGACGCCATGAGCACGGCCGTCCCGGCCGCCTTCTCCCGAAGGAGCTGGGTCGCGAGCCACTCGCGTCCACGCACGTCCAGACGCTGCTCCGGCTCGTCGAGGACCAGGAGCCGTCTTGGACGCACGAAGCAGGACGCCAGCGCGAGCCTGCGGCGCTGGCCGCTGGAGAGCGTGGCCGGAAGCTGATCGCGGGCCGGACCGAGCCCGAGCTCGCTCACGACCTCCGCCACGACCTCGGCGCGGCTCCCGTGCGCGAAGGCCAGCAGCTCCAGGTGCTCCACCACGGAGAGGTCCGGGAAGAAGTCGATGTCGTCGAGCGCGCTGGCCATCGCCGCGCGCACCGACGGGTCGGTCTCGTCCAGGGGGCGACCTTCGAGGAGGACCTCGCCCGCGTCGGGCCGGTCGGCTCCCACGACGCAGCGGAGGAGCGTGGTCTTCCCCGCTCCGTTGGGGCCGAGCACCACGGCGATCTTCCCCCTGGGGACGGCGAGATCGATGTGGTCGAGCACGACGTGGGAGCCGAACTTCCGGACGAGCCCACGTACCGTGAGCGTGTCCACGCTTCCGAGTCCGTCGCCGTCCGCCGTCGTCGTTCCGCTACGATCCCGCGAGCGACGGCCATCTCCGGGCCTCGTAGGCCCGGATGCTGTCCTCGTGGCGAAGGGTGAGGCCGATCCGGTCGAGCCCCTCGAGGAGGCAGTGCCGCCGGAAGTCGTCCATCGGGAACTCGGCGCGGAAGCCGTCCTGGTCGTGGACGGTTCGGCTCTCGAGATCGACGGTGAGGTGATACGGCGCACGCTCCCGGGCGCGCCTCATGAGCTCTGCCACCTCGCCCTCCTCGAGCGTCACCGCCACGAGTCCGTTCTGGTCGGCGTTGCCCAGGAAGATGTCCGCGAAGCTCGGCGCCACCACCACGCGGAACCCATGATCCTCGAGCGCCCAGGCGGCGTGCTCCCTGGACGAACCGCAACCGAAGTTGCCGCCCGCGACCAGGATCGACGCCCCCGCGTGCTCCGGACGGTTCAGCACGAAGTCCTCGACCGGCACTCCCTCGGGCGTGCGGCGCCAGTCGTAGAAGAGGAACTCGCCGTAGCCCGTGCGCTCGACGCGCTTGAGGAACTGCTTCGGGATGATCTGATCGGTGTCGACGTCGGCCCGATCGAGCGGCGCGACGATCCCCGTATGTGTCTTGAACGGTTCCATCTGCTCCTCAGCTCCCGACGGCTCGCGTCGGATCTCCGGCGGCCTGCGCTATGCCTTCCGCGACCCCGACTCCGGTTCGAGGCCGAGCGACCGCGGATCCACGAACCGGCCCTCCACCGCCGCCGCCGCCGCCACGGCGGGGCTCACCAGATGGGTCCGCCCGCCGCGTCCCTGCCTGCCCTCGAAGTTGCGGTTCGACGTCGAAGCGCAACGTTGGCCGGGCGAGAGGATGTCCGGGTTCATCCCGAGGCACATGGAGCAACCCGCCTCCCGCCACTCGAAGCCCGCTTCACGGAAGACGCGATCGAGCCCTTCGGCCTCCGCCTGCTTCTTCACCTGCCCGGAGCCCGGTACCACCATCGCGTGCACGCCGTCGTGCACCTTTCGTCCCCGGACCACCGAGGCCGCTTCCCTCAGGTCCTCGATGCGCGCGTTCGTGCACGAGCCGATGAAGACGCGGTCGAGCGTGATGTCCTCGATCGGCGTGCCCGGGGAGAGCGCCATGTACTCGAGCGCCCGCCCGAACGCCTCGCGCGACGCGGCGTCCGAGGCTTCCTCCGGATCCGGCACGCGGCCCGAGATCGGCACCACCATACCGGGATTCGTGCCCCATGTCACCTGCGGCTCGAGCTTGTCGGCGTCCAGGACGGCCGTCTTGTCGTACGTCGCGCCGGGATCGCTGGGCAGCGTTCGCCACTCCTCGACGAGCGCATCGAGCTCGCCGTCGCTCGGCCCCAGCTCCCGTCCACGCAGGTAGGCGAACGTGGTCTCGTCCGGCGCGACCATCCCGGCACGGCCACCCGCCTCGATCGACATGTTGCAGATGGTCATGCGGCCCTCCATCGACAGCCGGCGAATGGCCGAGCCCGTGTACTCGATCACGTGCCCGACGGCGCCGGCGACGCCGATCTGTCCGATGACCGCGAGGATCACGTCCTTGGGCGTCACGCCGTCGGGCAGCGCGCCGTCCACGCGGATCTCCATCGAACGGGGGCGCCGCTGCGGGATGGTCTGCGTGGCCAGCACGTGCTCGACCTGCGAGGTGCCGATCCCGAACGCGAGCGAGCCGAAGGCCCCGTGCGTCGAAGTGTGGCTGTCGCCGCATACGATGATCATCCCGGGACGCGTGAGGCCCAGCTCGGGGCCGATCACGTGGACGATCCCCTGGCGCGCGTCGGTCACGTCGAAGAGGCGGATGCCGAACTCGGCGACGTTCTCCCTGAGCACCTCCATCTGGCGGCGCGCGATTTCGTCCAGAACCGGGAGCGACCGGTCGGTGGTCGGCACGTTGTGGTCGACCGTCGCGACGG
>CAZVYM010000163.1:0-7182 GCA_964630935.1 uncultured Gemmatimonadaceae bacterium
ACGGCTTTCTCTCAGGATGCAGATCCTGAATAGTGGAGGCGGCGGGAGTCGAACCCGCGTCCGCGCATGGGTCCGGCGGAATCTCTACGTGCGTAGATCACTACTTGATCTCACCCCGGCCGGCGAGTGATCAACCGGACTCGGAGCCAGCCACCTGAAATCTCGTCCTTCCACCCGGCGGCACTGCGGAAAGACCAGCCTGACTCATCGTCGCTTCAGGAGCCGCCTCAGGCGGGCAACTCAAGAAACGGGCACGTAAGAAAGCTTACGCAGCCAGCGCCATGTTGGAATTGGCAGCTATAGAAATTTCCCGAGGATTTACGAGGATCGAGACCTCGGCACGCAACTCCACATTCTCCAAACACGTCGAAACCGTGACGCCCCCCAATGGGTGCTTCTGTCAAAAAGCCCGTTCTGCGCAAATACTACACTCATGTCTCGGGTGTGGTCCAGAGGCCCCCCCGGCTCGCGAGCTCCTGCAGAGATGGAGAGTCCACCATGGACGACGGGCGGTATGCTCACCGTACGGGACGGTTGCTCACCTCCCCTGCCCCTCTCGCCATCGCCGTGTTGGTTCCGCTGTTCGGATCCACCGCCGTGGGCGGAATCCTGCGGATCGCCCCCGCCCAGCCGGCTCGACCGGATCTCGAGCCCGGGTCCCATTGGGTAAACAAAGCCAGCGGCACCTTCGTCCCCGACGGCGCACCGCTCGGCCCGCCCGCACGAGTCGAGGCCGGCGGGAACTGTGTCGTGGACCTTCGGCAGCGGTACACGTTCTCCGGCACATTGGACGGCTCGGCCGAGATCGACTACCGCATCCTCACCTACGGCCCCTGCCCTGCGGGTCCTCCCGAGCCTGGCACCTACCGAGAGACGTGGATCGCCCACGGCACCTTCGCCGGCTCCTTCGACGGAGCAGAGGCGCGGGCGCGCTTCACCTACACCGCGGATGTGCAGAGGGGCGGTGAGGTGCGAGGAAGGATCGAGCTGGGTGAGGGGCTTTCCGGAAACCTCATGGTCCGAGGCGACTTCTCCTCGGGCGCGCTGTCGTACGAGGGGGACGTCTCCTCGAGTGGATCCGCAACTCCCGGCGCGCGTCGACCATAACCGTCCACGGCTGGCGCCCGCACGTACGCGCGATCTTTGCTCAGCCGACCGCCAACGCTTGTCGAGGCCGCTCCAGATAGCCTTCCAGCAATCCTTCCACCTCCTGGAGCGTCGTCGTCTGGAAGAGCTCGGTTCGCAGCCGACGTCCATCGGGCAGACCGTGCGTATACCATCCCAGGTGCTTTCGAAAGTCGATGATGGCCCGCTCGGGATTCCGCTCGAAGGCGATCGCGTTGCGCGCGTGCTCGAGACAGATGGCGAACCGTTCCTCGATGTCCGGATCCTCGGGGGGGGGGCGGCCCTCGAGGGCTGCCCTGGCCTGAGCGAAGATCCACGGACGTCCGTGGGAGCCGCGCGCGATCATGACGCCGGCACATCCGGTCTCGTCGTGCATCCGGCGTGCGTCGTCACCCGTGGTGATGTCTCCGTTGCCGATCACGGGGATGTCCAGCGCCTCGACGACGTCCCGGATCTCCTCCCACCTGGCCTCGCCTCCGTACATGTCGGCCCTGGTTCGCGGGTGTAGACATAGCGCCCGGGCCCCGGCGTCCTGGCAATGGAGGGAGATTCCGACGGGGTCCCGGGTCTTCTCGTCGAACCCGCTGCGGATCTTGACCGTCGTGGGCAGCTCCGTGGCATCATCCACCGCCCGCACGATCGCCTCCACGAGGTCGGGGTCGCGGAGGCAGCCGGATCCTCCGTTGCGCTTGACCACCTTCTTGACCGGACAGCCGAAGTTGATGTCGACGAAGTCCGGCGCATACACGTCGGCCACGAGCGCGGCGGCGTCGGCCATCTGCGCCGGATCGGATCCGAAGATCTGGATGCCGATCGGCCGCTCCGCCTCGTCGAAGCGCAGGTAATCCCTCGTTCTCCGGGTCCCCATGACGATCCCGGCGGCGCTGACGAACTCGCTCACCACGACATCGGCACCGAACCGCCGACACAAGCGGCGGAACGGCGACTCGCTCACACCCGCCTGGGGCGCGAGGAAGAGGGGTGTGGTGGGCCCGGCGAGCAACTCGAAGAGATCGGTCATGGCTGATCGCAAGCTACGGTGCCAACCTGCCCCGGTGAAGGCCGACGTTCGTTTGGGGGCAAGGGGATGAGCGTGTTACCATATCAATGCCGTATCATACCCATGAGCTCGAAATCGAACCGACTCTCTTCGGAGTAATAGCATGAGGCTAAGAGAGCTGTTCACGGCCGAAGCCGTGAAGCTCGACCTCGAATCCGAGGCGAAAGACGACCTGCTGAAGGAGCTGGTGGCACTTCTGGACCTCGACGAGAAGTCCGAGGCCATCCTGTTCAAGACCCTCAAGCGGCGAGAGAACCTCGGATCCACCGGCATCGGACGAGGCATCGCCATTCCCCACTGCCGTTCGCTCGTCGTGAATCGTCTCCGTCTGGCATACGGACGCAAACCCTCGGGTGTGGAGTTCAACGCCATCGACGGTCAGCCGGTCCACAACTTCTTCCTGATCGTGGCTCCCCCCCTCGAGGTCTCCAACCAGTACCTTCCGGTGCTGGGCAAGATCGCACAGTTCGCGAAGGACCCCGACGTGCCCGACCAGCTTCTGGACCTCGGCTCGGCCGAGGCGTTCCTCGACCTCCTCGATCGGAAAGCTCCGTGACGGGAGCGACCATGATCAACGCCCAGCTGACCCTCCTCCTCGAGATTCAGGACCTCAAGGCCAAGCTCAAGGAGCTTCGCGCCGGGTCGGACCTCGGCGCACTCGAGCGTGAGACGTTCGGGATCGATCTCGACGAGGCAGCGTCCCAGCTCGAGACCCGAGTGGAGGAGTTGGAGGGGCAGCTGTCGGAGCCCATCCGAAGGCGGTACGAGCGGATCGCGGGACACCTGGACCGGGTCGTCGTTCCGGTCATCGCGGGCACCTGCTACGGATGCTTCGTGTCGATTCCCACCGCGACGGCAGGAGAGGAAGATCCGAACGCCAGCCTTCAGACGTGTGAGCACTGCGGGCGCTTCCTCTATATCCTGAGGTGAGACGGGCCCGGATCCGTCGGTCGAAACGAGCGCGGGGGATCCGGTCGGATCCCCCGCGCTCTTGTCTTCGGACGAGATGGGTCTGCGCTACTTGAGCACGTACATCTTGCGGGTGGTGCTCACGCCGTTGACGGTCAGCTGCATGAAGTAGATGCCCGAGGCCACTTGCCGGCCCGACTGGTCCTTGCCGTCCCAGTACGCCTCGTAGCGACCGGGCTGCGTGTATTCGAGTCCGAGGAGCTTGACGCCTTCTCCCGCCGGATGCCCCAGGGCGACCGGGGAAGCCACGAGCTGCTGGAGAAGGTTGAAGATGCGCAGGGATACGACGACCGGTCGTCCGTCGGCGAAGAGACTCTCGTCCAGCACGAAGGGGATCTTCGTCTCCGGATTGAACGGATTGGGATAATTCTGTTCGAGCTGGAATCCGTTCCCCTGCTTGGTCTGCGCGGAACCACCCGCGTCCTGGGCAGAGAGTGACGGGGCAAGGCAGAGCATCAGAAGGAGGACGGAAAAGACGCCCAGCGTGCGCCTCATCGTGACCTCCAGACACCGGTCTGGGCCGTAGCTAAGGATCGATCGCACTCCAACGCGCGGAAAGGGGAGAGCAGGCGACGCGCGCCACCTGCACCATGATACCCGCCTCCGCGCTCGGGGGTCAAGCCGAGTGTGCCGTACTGAGTGTTGGACGCCTCGGACGGAGATACGGTTGTCCGACCCGGTTCGGCGTTTCGAGCTTGCCCTCAACCTCGAGGCGGTACGTCCCGAACCTGGTCTCTGCGAACGGTGACGCCCCGCCCGTCGAAGTGCACCAGCAGCGGGATCAGGTGCTTTCGGCTGACCGGCAGGACCGCCCGAAAATCGGCCGGGCCCAGGTCGGTCCGACCGGCGAACGCGGCGATCACCTCGCGCTCGGCCTCCTCCAGCACGGACGCGCTGAAGAACAACCCGTCTGCCACCGCTCGGAGGGCACCCGCGGACTCCAGGTGACGGAGCAGGTCCGCGAGGTCCTCCCGCCGGAGCAGATCCTCTGGGAGCTCATGAACGAACGGGGGGGAGAGCGCCGCTTCCACATAGAGTCGGAGGAGCGCGCCGCAGGCCTTCTCCTGGTCCGGCAGGAGGCGGGCGGCGAAGCCCGGCAGGCGGGCACCGCCCTCGGCGAGCTCGATCATGCCCCTGGAGGCGAGATTCGTCAGCACGGCTTCCGCGAGGAGGGGGCTGCTCCAATCCGGCAGCGCCGTTCTGAGCAGCTCCAACGCGACCACCGGCCGGGCTGGGTGGGCTTCGTGCTCGCCCTCGAGCGCCGCCAGGATCCGGTCTCGTGCTTCGTCCGCCAGCCGCGCCGCGAAACCCGAGTCACCGTGAAGAAGGCCCCCTCCTTCACCCAGAGACGCGAGCCCTTCACGTACCGCCCGGGGGGGCAGGCCGGTGAGCACCGGAAGCCTCGCCGTGCGCACGCCGGCCCAGTCGGCGAGCTCCGCCGCGGCTCTCACCGTGGCTTCCGGACTCTCGTCCCGGATGCCCTCGAGGAGGGCCTCGAGCGCGACGCGGGTCGCCTCGTCGAGGTGCCGGCGCTTCGGTGGATTCGGCTCCGCCACGATGCCTCCGCCGAAGGTCTCCAGAGGCGAATACGACCTCAGGATGAGGCGGTCCCCCGCCCTGGCGACAGTCGGCGCCTCCAGTCGGAGCTGGATCCACCCATCGTCGCCGGGGCCGACCGTTCGGTCCGCCAGCAGGGTGCAGCGCGCGAGGAGCTCCGCGGTCCCGAGGTGGGCGCGGACCCGCTGGTTGTGCTCGAGCGCCCAACCCGTGTCCTCCAGGAGCCGGACCTTCGCCGTCACCATCCAGGTCTCTTCCCAGGCCGGGTCCGTCACCAGGACCGAACCGCGCTCGACCGTGTGGTGGTCTACGCCGGAGCCGGTCAGCGCCGCGGCGGTGCGATCGCCCGCCCCCGCCCTCTTTACCTCGCGTCCGTGGACCTGGAGGCCTCGGATGCGCGTCTCGAGCCCGCCGGGCAGCAGCCGAGCTCGCGCACCGGCCTCCAACGCTCCACTCCACAGGGTGCCGGTGACGACCGTACCGGTGCCTCGGACCGTGAAGACGCGATCCAGGGGCAGTCGGGCGAGATCTTCGGTCTCGCGGCGGAGCCCGGCGACCTCCGCCTCCTCGGCGAGCACCTTGCGGAGCGCGTCGAGTCCCTCTCCCGTCGTCGCCGAGGTCGGGATCCGCGGAGCGTTCGCGTACCGGGTCGGAGCGAGGAGCTCCGCGACCTCGGCATCCACCAGCTCCAGCCACGCCGCGTCCACGAGATCCGCTTTCGAGAGCGCGACCACGAGCCGTGGCACTCCGAGGAGCGCGACGATGGCCAGGTGCTCCCGTGTCTGCGGCATGACGCCCTCGTCCGCCGCCACGACCAGGAGCACGAGGTCCATGCCGGTCGCCCCGGCGACCATGTTGCGCACGAAGGCTTCGTGGCCGGGCACGTCCACGACGCCCATGTGGACCGCGCCCTCCGTGGCCAGCTCGGCGAAGCCCAGCTCGATGGTGATCCCCCGGGCCTTCTCTTCCTTGAGGCGGTCGGTGTCGACGCCCGTGAGCGCGCGGACCAGCGCCGTCTTGCCGTGGTCGATGTGGCCCGCGGTCCCCAGGATGAGGCTGCTCGCGGCGCTCACGCGTCGTCCTCGGCCGGCAGGAGGCTTCCGAGGAGCGCGAGCGACCGGAGCGGCTTGGACGCCACGTGGTAGGTCACGAAGTCCTGGAGGAGCCCGAGATGGCGACGAGGAAACGTGATGGGCTCGGAGAGGTCGCCCGAGAGGAGGTCGCGGAGTTGGGCGCGTGCGCCCGCGCCCACGCGGGGTCCGGTGGATCCCTCCGCGCAGTCCGCGCAGCGTACGCCGCCGGCCGCGAAATCGAAGCGACCCATCTCCTCGGGGCCGATGCTGCGTCCACACCGGACGCAGGGGTCGAGCTGGGGGGCGTAGCCGAAAGCGTCGACCACGCGCCACGCCCCGGCCAGGCATGCCGTCGGGACGAGGTCGGCGGCCACGTCGGCGAGGGCGTCGAGCGCCTCCTCGAGCGCGTCGAAGAGACCGGGATGCGCCTCCTCGTGGTCGGCGTGGCTCAACACGAGCTCGGCCACCATGGAGGCACCCGCGAAGCGCAAGACGTCGGACCCCAGCCCGCCCCGCAGCCGCGTGCAGACGAAGTCCTTCATCGTCTGGAGATCTCGTTGGGGCTTGAGGTACACGGTCAGATCACCGGACGCGAAGGTCGCGAGCGTGGTCCCTCCCTTGGCGCTGCGCCCCCGTATGCCGCGCGCCATGACCCCGAGCAACCCGTGGCGGTCCGTATAGAACCGCAGGACGCGGCTGGTCTCCCCGTACGGATAGGCGCGCAGGAGCACCGCGCGGGTCGTGACCGGAGCCACGCTATCCCTGGCCGCGGAGACGGCTCAGCAGGTCCTCTCGGCGGGCGCGGTAGGCGGCCCGCTCCTCATCGGTAGGAGCCGGCTTCGCCTCGAACTCCTCGTCCAGGCGGGCGATCTGGACGAGCAACGCTTGGCGCACCACTCCGTCGCCCTCGGGCGGAAGCGTCGTCGTGCCCGGCCCGGCACCGGCGCCTTCGGCCTGCGGCCTCGAAGCGTAGTAGGCTTTCAACCCGAAGCCGGCCAGGAGGAGGGCGAGGATGACGGCGAACCAGCGGACCGGAGGAGACTTGGGTGCCGCCGCCGCTTCGAGCGTGACGGATGCATCGTGCAGGTCCTGGCCCGTGAAATGGCGGTAGGTGGCGCCGCCCTGCTGGAGCTGGACGCTCTGTTGGGCTTCGAGCCCGGTGACCGTGAGGGGAGGGGCCGGCTCTCGAATGAGAAGCTCCATGGACGACGTGGCCCCGGGTAACGGAATGGTGATGAAGGGGTCCGGCACCGTGTAGCGGACCACGAAGAGCCGGTTGCCCGGAGGGATCGGGGCGCTCACGACGAGCGTGTCCTTGTCGAAGCTCGCCGCATCGAGCGCGAACCCGGTCTGACCCATCGAGAAGCCGGTGCCCTTGGCGGGAAGCGGGTATCGCCA
>CAZVYM010000164.1:0-7059 GCA_964630935.1 uncultured Gemmatimonadaceae bacterium
GGGCCCTTCAGCACGCTGATCGACGCGATGTTGTTCGGGTCCAGGTCCTGGAGCGCATTGCCCCAGTCCACACCCGAGTAGCCACCGATGTTGTGCGACGAGTTGTCGACCGGAATGCCGTCGACGATGAACAGCGGCTGGTTGTTGCCCGTGATCGAGCTCGCCCCGCGGATCACGATCCGCGAGCTGCCGCCCGTCACACCGGCGTTGGTCACGTGCACACCGGCCACGTTGCCCTGCAGCGCGTTGACGAAGTTCGTCTTCGGAACCTCTGAGATCTGATTACCGGTGACGTCCTCGACCGAATAGCCGAGGCTCTTCTTCTCGCGCTGAATCCCGAGCGCGGTCACGGTGAGCCCCTCGAGGCCGATCGCCTCCTCCTGCAACGCCACCTCCACGTGACCCTGGATCGGCACTTCCTGCGTCTTGTAGCCGATGTAGGTGAAGACCAGCGTCGTCGCGCTGGTCGGCACGTTGAGGGTGAAGTTGCCCTGCATGTCCGTGAGCGTGCCCAGGTTCGTGCCCTTCACCTGAACCTGGACGCCCGCGGGTGGCTGGGCTGCTCCTTCGGCCGTCACGTGCCCGGTGATCGTCCGCGTCTCCTGTGCTCCGAGGAGTGCCGGGAACGCCACCAGGACGGCCAGGAGCAGGGTCCCTACAGTAGCGGGACGCTTCATGACTCCCTCCTGGGACTGGGTCCGTTGCGGCTCACTCTTGGGCCGCAACCACAACAGGCGCACGGCCGGCTCGCCGGCTGCGCCGAATAGCGAAAAACGAGGAAGAACCGTACGGAACGGCCCTTCGCTGTGGGGCCAAGTCGCAGGGTGGGACAAGCTTCACCCAGTGTCATGACACTAGGACAAGCTCGACCTGCCGTTGAAACACCGAATGAAACCTCTACCCGCCCCGCTCAGACCACGGTTGACAAGGTGCGCGTCGTCCGACCGTGTGTCAACTGACTTGTAGGTCGTGCGGCGACTGACATGTGAGCGAATTCACGCACCTCGGAGAGGACCTCCGGACGTTCATCGATGGCGTTCACGGACGCTTCGCGCGCTCGAACGTCGGGGAGGCCTTGAAAGGGCCCGGGTCTCCCGAGGCGTGTCTCCCCACGAGCCCGAGACGAGAAACGCCCCCGGAGGCTCGAGCCTCCGGGGGCGCTCTTCACACGGTGGAGCCGTTACGGCTCCGGTCCCTCCGTCAGTTGGTGTTCGTGTCCCACCACATGTTCGTGACGAGCGAGAGCCCGCCGCCTTGTTGCGCGACGGCGGCCATCAGGTTGTCGTTGTTGAGCGACTGCTCGTCGCTCGGATAGGGCTCGCGCACCGGGATGATACTGATTCCGCCCACGCCGTCGGCGAGGCTCGGTCCGGGCACGAGGTTCGGAATGCGCACCCTGCGCCAGTTGCTCCAGGCCTCCATGCCGACCATGTAGAGGCTGATCCATTTCTGGAGCTGGATCTGAGCGAACGCGGCGTTCGCGTCCGACGTGTTGTAGACCACCCGTGGGTTCTGCAGATACGCGTCCCGTTCGGCCGCGGTCGGCGCGGTCGGATAGCCCGTGGCGGTATACATGTCGAACGCTGCCGCCACCGCCTCGTTGTAGAGCGTGGCCGGATCCGCGTTGATCCAGCCTCTCCACGCCGCCTCGGCTTCGAGGAAGAGAACCTCGGAGTAGTCCATGACGATCGACGGCGTCGTCTCCCCGTCCGCCCTCCAGTAATTGCCGATCCTGGAGTACCACGAGAACGCGTGGTCCTCCGGTATCTTGCCGTTCGTCCGGCCGTTGTAGGGCTGTCCGTCGAAGGTCCCGCCCACGGTCGCCGCGCTGTCGTTGGCGGTCGGCTCCGCGTAGAACTTGAGGCGCGGGTCGTTGAGCGACAGCAGCGAGTCGACCAGGGTCTTGCTCACGCTGTTGTCGTCGCGCGAGCCGTTCCCGCACAGGCAGTTCTCCCACCAGGGATTGCCGTAGTTGTTGCCGCCCGCCCAGGGAAGTTGGGCGTTGTCCGCGTTGCTGGTGAACCCTCCGGCATTGTAGGCCTTGACGAACTCGCTCTCCGCCGTCGCGGGATCGACCTGCGACAAGCGCATGGCGAGGCGCATCCTGAGCGAGTTCGCGAACTTCTTCCACTCGGTCCAGTCGTTGCCGTAGAAGAGGTCGCCACTGCCGAAGTCGTCACCCTGGTCGCTCGCTCCCAGCATGCCCACGGCCGTCGTGAGGTTCTGGAGCATCCCAGTGTAGACGTCCTGCTGCGTATCGTACTTCGGCGTGATGTTGGTCGCGCCCTGGAGTGCCGCCGAATAGGGAATGTCGCCCCACTCGTCGGTGATCTGAGAGAACGTGAAGGCTCTCCAGATCATGCCGACGGCCTCGACATTGGCGAAGCCGCCGTCTTTTCCGTCCTGGATGATCGCCTGGATGTTCTTCAGGTCCGAGGCGTACAGGTTGTCCCAATTGTTCGACGTGACCCCGGGCCGGACCTCGCCGACCGTCTCCGCCGGGTACTGGATCTGGGCGGTCTGCTGCGCCCAGTCGTCCCAGTCCGTTCCGAACGGCATGGCGACGTAGCCGACCACGCGCTCGAGGACGGTCGGGAGCATGTACTGAGGTGACACGCTCGTCGGCGCGTTGGGGTTCTGGTTGACGTTCGTGAGCCCCTGGTCGCACGCCCCGAGGGCCAGAACGAGTCCGGCCAGGACGGCGCCGCGGGTCAGGATATGTCTGTTCATTGTCCTTTCTCCCGTTTCGTCGTTACGGCCGGATCGAGAGCGAGAACCCGTAGCTTCGTGCCGACGGGAACTGCCCCGACTCGATGCCCTGGATGTTACTGGCGTCGTAAGCCGTCTCCGGATCGATGTTCGGCGCCTTGGTCCACAGGAGCAGGTTGCGCCCGACGAGGGCGATGTCTCCGCTCGAGAACCCGAGGCGGTTCATCACGGACTGCGGCAGCTTGTAGCCCAGCCGCACCTGACGGAGTTTCACGTAGCTCGCGTCCACGACCGCCTGCGCCTGATTGCCCCACCAGTTGTGGTAGTAATCCATCGAGGTGACGGCGATGGTTCCGGCGGATCCACCGTTCACCGTGGGTTCGGTCAGCTTGGTGCTGTCGGGCATCAGCGTGCCCTTGGGCAGAACGCCCTTGACCACGAGGCCGGGATCCGACTCGCTCACCGTACGACCGTTCAGGGTGCTGGCGAGCACGCCGGCCTGGGTGCCGAACCAGTTCGTGACGGAGAAGATGTTGCCGCCGTCCTGCCCGTCGACCAGCACGCTCAGGTCCCACGGACCGTAGCTGAAGCGGTTCTGGATGCCACCGTTCCACTTCGGATTGTAGTTGCCCACGACCGTGCGCACCGGGTTGATCAGGGGCAGACCGTTGGAGCCCAGCATGGTCAAGCCCTTCTGAGCGTCCGTGCAGTCTCCGGCCTGGATCTGGGCGTTGTCGCAGGTGAGCGTGTTGTTGGCGAACATCGCGCCGTACGGGTAGCCCTTACGCGCTTGGATATCCAAGCTCCACTGACCTCCGAGCACCAGCGTCTGCAGGTCGCCGTAGAGCTGGTCGACCTTCGAGTCGTTCTTCGACCAGTTGACCGTCATGTCCCAGCGGAACCCGTTGTCCAGCTCGAGCGGCGTGGCGCGGAGCAGAAGCTCCCAGCCCTTGTTGGTCACCTGACCCGCGTTGAGCATCTCGCTCGTGTAGCCGCTCGGGGCCGATACGTCGACCGGCATGATCTGGTCGCGCGTGGTGTTGTTGTAGTAGGTGAGCACGAAGCCGGCGCGCTCGTTGAAGAACCCGAGGTCGGTTCCGAGCTCCCACGCGGTGGTCTGCTCCGGCTTGAGGTTCTGGTTCGGCAGCCGGTTGGGGATGTAGAACATCGGCGCGCTGCCGCCCCACGGCTGCAGAGAGCCGAGCGTCGCGGCGAGCTGATAGGGATCCGTGTCGTTGCCGACGCGCGTCCAGCTCGCGCGGATCTTGCCTGAGCTCAGCAGGCTCGAGTTCATCCCCAGCGCGTCCGTGAACAGGAACGCCGAAGAGACCGACGGATAGAAGTACGACTGCTTGCCCGGAGGCAGCGTCGACGACCAGTCGTTGCGACCGGTGAGGTCCACGTTCCACCAGCCCTTGTAGTTCAGGCTCAGGGAGCCGTACACGCTGCGTACTTCCTTGTGCGACTGGTAGTCCGTCGTGGTCGGCGTTCCCGACGCGTTGCTGACGTTGTAGATGCCGGGCACCGTCAACCCGTAGACATCCACATTGCCGTTGACGAAGTCGTCCTTGCGCGTATTGGCGCCCGCGTTCGCGTCCATGAGGATCGACGAGGTGAGCTGACGCGACGCCGTCGCCATCAGGCTGTAGTTCGTCTCGTTGCGATAGATGTTGTTGTCGCTGAAGCCGCCCTTCACGGGCCATTGCGCCCCGACCGTGCCGATCTCGTTCTGCTGGTGCTGCTGCCAGCGATACCAGTCCCTGTTGACCGCGCCGGTGACGGAGATCCAGTCGTTGACCTGGTAGTCCGCGCTCACGCTGCCGATGTCCCGATTGCGTTGGGCGGACGAGCCGTCGACGAACTGCATCCAGAACGGGTTGTCGTGGTAGTTGTAGTTCCAGTTGTACTCCTGGCCGAGCACGCAGGGGGTCGGCTCGGTTCCGTTGCACACGTAGCCGCGTAGCGCGTTCAGGTCCACCTGGCGGCCGAACCACGTGAAGCCCTGCATCGGGTTGGCCTCGTTGTAGCCGGTGCCGGTACGGTTGGCGTCGTTTTCCTCCATGTACGTGATCTCGGCCTTCGTGTGCAGCTTGTCCGTGATCGCCGCGCCGCCTTTGAGCTCCACGCTGTTGCGGCGGATGGAGTAGCCCGGAGCCATGCTCATGATGTCTCCGTGGGTGATCGACAAACGCACGTTCGAGTTCTCGGTGGCACGCGCCACCGCGACGTTCGTTGTCCAGTTCGAGCCTTCCTTCCAGTAGTCACGCACGTTGTTCGGGTGCGGGAGGAACGGCATCTGCTTGCCCGTGAACTGGTCGATGAGCTGACCGTTCAGCGCCGGGCCCCAGCTCTCGTCCACACCGTCCCAGACGCCCACCTGACCCGTCCCGTCCACGAACTGGAACTGCCCGTACCACCCCTGCCCGTAGGAGTTCTGGTAGTCGGGCAGCTTGAGCGGCGACTGGAACGTGAGCGACGTCGTCGCCGTGACGCCGTAGTTCGCGCCCGGCTGGGCCGACTTCGTCGTGATCACGATCGCACCGTTCGCCGCGCGCGAGCCATACAATGCCGCCGCGTTCGGGCCCTTCAGCACGCTGACCGACTGGATGTTGTTCGGATCCAGGTCGTCGAGCGCGTTGCCCCAGTCGATGCCCGAGTAGTTGTTCACGATGTTGTTGCCGTCGGGTCTCGTCCCCGCCTGGGAGTTGTTGACCGGGACGCCGTCGACGATGATGAGCGGCTGGTTGTTGCCGGTGATCGAGCTCTCTCCACGGATCACGATCCGCGAGCTGCCGCCCGTCACGCCCGCGTTCGTGATGTGCACTCCGGCAACCTGGCCCTGGAGCGTGTTGATCACGTTCGGGGTGGGTACCGCGCTGACGTCCGAGCCCGAGACATCCTCGACCGAGTAGCCGAGCGTCTTCTTCTCCCGTCGCACACCCAGGGCCGTAACCACCAGGCCCTGAAGTCCGATCGCCTCCTCGTGCAGGGTCACTTCCACGTGATTCTGGATCGGCACTTCCTGCGTCTTGTAGCCGATGTAGGTAAACACCAAGGTCGTCGCGCTCGATGGCACCGAGAGCGTGAAGTCTCCTTTTTGGTCCGTGAGCGTGCCCAGGTTCGTACCCTTCACCTGAACCTGGACGCCGACGGGAGCTTGACTGGCTCCTTCGGCCGTCACATGCCCGGTGACCGTTCGCGTCTCCTGTGCTCCCAGGAGGGTCGGGAACGCCACCAGGACAGCCAGAAGCGCAGTGCCTAGCGTAGCAGGATGCTTCATAACTGCCTCCTGAGACTGATTCCCTTGCGGCTCACTCGAGACCGCAAGCACAACAGGCACCGACCGGAATGCCGGCGGCGCCGAAATCCGTTCTTGCAGCAGCTGAAACGCCCACGTATGTTGGCTGCTGATCCCCGAGGAGATACGGAGATGCCCCAGCGCGTACAGCTTCGGCGTCTGACGCGTCCAGAGCGCGAGATGTTGAGGAAAAAGCTGCGTGACCTCTCGTTGAGCGTCCGGATCCACCAGCGGTACCGGGTCATCGACGAGGTGCATCGCGGAAGGGAGCCGCTCGATGCTGCGGACCGGATCGGATGCCACTTCAGCGTGGCATACGACTGGATCCGCAGGTTCAACGAAAGCGGCTTCCATACCTTCGAACGGGTGCCCAATCCGAAGGGTCGCCCGCCGCTTCTCGAAGCCGAGCAGCTTCGCCTCCTGATCGAGATCGCACGGTCGCATCCCTCCGAGCACGGGCTGCCGTATTCCAGATGGTCGGTGGCCAAGCTCGCGGCGTATTGCCGGGGAAAGGGGCTTCTGCCCGAGGTGAGCGACGAGTGGGTGAGGCGTCTTCTGCGGCGCGAGGGAGTCAGGTTGCGCCGCGGGGGAAGGACGTCGGGCGAGGCGGTATCTTCCGCGCGACACTCGGCGCGACGCTCCGGGGGCGCCGGACGCGGTCCCCGTCGCAGATCCACGCGATCGAAGAAGGATCGTCCTTCGAAGTAGGGTCGATCGTAGGTTGGATCGGGCCCTCGAAGCCGTGGTGATTCCAGCAACACGTGCGACCGCCGCCTATCGCAACCCCCGCTCTCGACTCCAGCTGTTTCGATGGGTTGTCGGGGTCATCGACGACGACAACCGTCGAGCCTTGACCGGTCGCGCGGCCTCGTGTCGCGCATCGGCCCTCGTATTCGGGGGATTAAGTTGGATGACGGTTCAAGTTTCACGATCCTTCAATCGTGTGTCAACTGCTCGTGGATCGTGCGGTGACTGACAAGCGAGTCGGGGAGACGTAGGTCTGATCCTGGTGTTCCTGCGTTCGTAGGTGGGGGAGGGGTGGGATCGGAGAA
>CAZVYM010000165.1:0-7030 GCA_964630935.1 uncultured Gemmatimonadaceae bacterium
TATCCCATGCTCCGCCGCAGGGGGGAGGACGGCTTCCACCGGGTGTCGTGGGACGAGGTCCTGGACTTCCTGGTGGAGCGATTGGGGGACACCGATCCCCGGCGCCTCGCGTTCTACCTGACGTCGCGTGGCATCACCAACGAGACGTACTACGTCGCGCAGAAGGCCGCCCGCGTGCTGGGCACCAACCACGTGGACAACTCCGCACGGATCTGCCACGCCCCCAGCACCACCGCCCTCAAGCAGTCGTTGGGGGTGGCGGCGTCCACGTGCTCGTACACCGACTGGATGGGCACGGACCTGTTGGTCTTCATCGGCTCCCACGTGGCCAACAACCAGCCGGTGGCCACCAAGTACATGTACCGCGCCAAGGAGCAGGGTACGCGCATCGCCGTGGTGAACTCGTTCCGGGAGCCCGCCATGGAGCGGTACTGGATCCCCTCCATCTTCGACTCGGCGATCTTCGGCACCCGCCTGGCCGACACCTTCGTGCAGGTGCACCAGGGAGGCGACGTCGCCTTCCTCGACGGCGTCCTCAAGCACCTGGTGGAGACGGGCGGCGTGGACCGAGCCTTCGTGGACGCCCACACCACCGGCTTCGACGCCGTGGAGGCGGCCCTGGCCGCTCAGTCCTGGGAGGACCTCGAGCGGTTCAGCGGCGTGTCCGCGGACGACATGCGGGCGTTCGCGGAGATGGTGGCGGCGGCCCGGAGCGCGGTCTTCGTGTGGAGCATGGGCATCACGCAGCACCGCTTCGGGGTGGACAACGTGCAGGCCATCCTGAACCTCGCGCTGGCGCGGGGCTTCGTAGGCCGGGAGAAGTGCGGCCTCATGCCCATCCGCGGCCACTCCGGCGTGCAGGGCGGCGCGGAGGTGGGCGCCGTTCCCTGGAAGTTCTCCGGCGGCCGGGACGTGAGCCCCGAAACCGCCGCGGAGATGAGCGCGCTGTGGGGCTTCGAGGTCCCGGAGTGGCGCGGGCTATCCGCCGTGGAGACCGTCCACGCCGCCCACCGGGGCGACATCGACGTGCTCTGGGCCATCGGCGGCAACTACCTGGGCACGTTGCCGGACCCCGCCTACTGCCGTGAAGCGCTGGAGCGGGTGCCGCTGCGCGTCCACCAGGACATCGTGCTGTCGGAACAGATGCTGGTGGAGCCCGCCGACACGGTGGTGCTCCTGCCCGCCACCACCCGCTACGAGCAGCCCGGGGGCGGCACCGAGACGTCCACCGAGCGGCGCATCTACTTCAGCCCGGAGATCCTGGGACGGCGTATCGGAGAAGCCCGGGCCGAGTGGACGGTCCTCGCGGAGATCGCCGCGCGGGTCCGCCCGGAGCGAGCCCACGCCGTGGACTTCGCCGACGCCCACGCGGTTCGTGCCGACATCGCCCGGGCCGTGCCCTTCTACGACGGCATCCAGCACCTGGCCCACAAGGGTGACATGGTGCAGTGGGGTGGGCCGATGCTGTGTGCCGGCGGCCGCTTCGGCCACCCGGACGGCCGCGCTCGCTTCCATCCGGTGCGGCCTCCGGAGCTGGACGTCCCCGCGGGGCGCTTCCACTTGAGCACGCGCCGGGGCAAGCAGTTCAACTCGATGATCCAGGCCACCAAGGACCCCCTCACGGGGGGAGCACGGGACGACGTCTTCATGGCCGAGGAGGACGCCCGCCGCCTGGGCCTGGGAGACGGCGATCCGGTGACCCTCCGCTCCGAGGTGGGGAGCTTTCTGGGCCGGTGCCGGATCGCGCCCATGAAGGCGCGTAACCTCCAGGTGTTCTGGCCGGAGGCGAACCCGCTGATCCGCCGCGACGTCGTGGAGCCCCGGTGCGGCATCCCGGACTTCACCGCCGTGGTGGAGGTGGTCGTGGGGCACGACGACGAGGCGCGGCCCGGGAAGGCCGGGGAGTCCGGAACGGCCGGATCGTCGGAGAATGCCGGAGAGGCGGCGGACTGATGATCGGACGCCGAGGAGCCACGCGAGGCGTGCGGGTCGCCCGCCACCGCCGGGAGGGGGTCGAGCGGACCCGGGACGAGCTGGCGGTGGAAGAGCCCCTGGAGATCCGCGTCTCTCGGGTAACCAACGAGGGCCGGAGGGTGTCGGAGGCGCTGGCCGTGACCATGCGCACGCCGGGCCACGACTTCGAGCTCGTGGCGGGCTTCCTGCACGGCGAGGGCGTCGTCCCTTCCGCCGAGGCCCTCCAGGAGCTCACGTATTGTCTCGGCCGCGATCCCGAGGGACCCCAGAGGTACAACGTGGTCGAGGCCCGCCTCGCGCCGGGGGTGGTCTTCGACGCCGAGGCGCTGCGCCGCAACTTCTTCACGTCGTCGAGCTGCGGGGTGTGCGGCAAGGCGTCGCTGGAGTCGGTCGAGGCCCGCGGGTGTCGCCCCGTGGAGAGCGACCTGACGTTGGAGGCGGACGTCCTGGCCTCCCTTCCCGAGCGTTTGCGCGAGGGGCAAGGTGTCTTCGCTCGTACGGGGGGTCTCCATGCCGCCGGGCTCTTCGCCGCCGACGGAACGTGCTCGGCGGTGCGCGAGGACGTGGGCAGGCACAACGCGGTGGACAAGGCGGTGGGCTACGCGCTCCTGCACCGTGCACTGCCGGCCGCGGACCGGGTCCTCGTGGTGAGCGGTCGTGCCTCCTTCGAGATACTGCAGAAGGCGGTGACGGCGGGCGTGCCCGTGGTCGTGGCGGTGGGCGCCCCCTCGAGCCTGGCGGTGGACCTGGCCGCGCGCTTCGGCGTGACCCTCGCCGGCTTCGCCCGGAACGGGGCGTTCAACGTCTACACGGGTGAAGGACGCATACACTGAAGTGATCACACCCTCCGAACGTGGGGTCGGCGCCCGCCTCCTGGGAGCGGTGCTCGCCGGGGGGGAGGGCCGCCGCTTCGGCGGCTCGAAGGCCGGGGCTACGGTGGGGGGCGTGCCGATGGTGCGCCGGGCCGTGGACGCGCTTGCGGCAGAGACGTCCCGGGTCGTGGTGGTATCGTCCAAGCCCGTCCCCGAGGCGGGACCCGCCGCGATGTCCGTCATCCCGGACGTGACGCCCGGCAAGGGCCCCCTGGGCGGGCTCGAGGCCGCGCTCCGGGAGGCGGCGGCGCGGGGCCTGGACGGCGTGCTCCTCCTGGCTTGCGACCTCCCCGCGGTGACCCCCGCGCTCCTGGCCAAGGTCGCGGAGGGGCTCGAGAACGCTCCCGCGGCGGCCCCCTCGCGTGAGGGTGGAGGGATCGAGCCGCTGTGCGCGGCCTACCGGGTGGAGACGCTCGCGGCCGTGGAGCGCCGCCTCTCTTCGGAGGACCTCTCGCTCCACGCCCTCTTCCGCGACGTCGGCGGCCGGACCATCCCGGCGGAGGAGCTGGGGGAGGGCACCGCGCAGCTCCTCAACGTGAACACACCGGACGACCGCCGGCGGGCGGAGGCGCTCCTCGGCCGCGGGGGTGGGGAGTAAGGGGTGACGGGGCCCGGGGGGTGCCGGGGGCTCGTCCGTGGCGAGCCGCCTCCCTGCGTGGGCGTGGCTGTGAACGCTCCGGTGTCCGAGCTCGTCAGATCCCCACGTACCATGCCCACCCGTTCTGGATGGGCCCCAGCCTTCCCGGGTCCTCGAAGGTGTCGGTGACCCGGATGCGGCGCAGGAACTTGATGCTCTTGTACCCGATCTGCCGCTCGACACGTAGCCGGAGCGGCGCCCCATGGGCCTGCGGGAGACTGCGGCCGTTCATCCCCCAGGCGAGGATGGTCTGCGGGTGCAAGGCGTCGATCATGTCCACGCTGTCGACGGTCTCGTCGTAGGGTTGGAAGTTCACGTACCGTGCCTGGGGAAGCAGACCGCAGGCGTCGAGCACGCGCGACAGGGGCACCCCGGTCCACTCCGCGATGGCGGACCAGCCCTCCTCGCAGGTATGGCGCGTGATCTGCGTCCGTGCCGGCATCCGCCGGAGGTCGGCGAGCGAGAAGCTCGAGGGCCGGGCCACGAGCCCCTCCACGCGCAGGCGCCAGTCGGCCCAACCACCGGCGCGCAGGCGGTCGTACTCGGCCCCGAGAGCCGCATTGTGGTAGGGCTGGGTCGGGTCGGCGGGATCGCTGGTTCCCACGGCGGGGATGGAGGTGATGTCGTGGTGCTCGTACTCCCTGGCCAGCGCCTGACGGGGTAGAAGCAGACGGTGCGCCTTGTACGTGAGGAGGTCGCCGGCCCGCAGGAGGTTGCCGTACGTCGGCGGGTCCGTGGGAGAGCAGCCCGCGAGCATCATCCCGCCCGCGGCGGCTAGCCCGGCCAGGAGCTCCCGCCGGGTGATGGGCGTGCGGTCGTTCATGGCGTTACCTCCCAAGGGTCATGGCGCGCATGTGACGACGGAAGCCGGATAGGACCACCATGGCGATGTGTGCAAGAAGGAAGAGCACCAAAGCCGCGAACGTGAAGAAGTGGACGGTGCGCGCCGACTGGGTGCCGCCGAAGATCTCCGGCAGGAACGGCGCGGCCGCGTCCACCGCCGGCGACATGGCGAGCCCGGTCACGACCATGAGCGGGGCGAGAACGCAGAGCACCGCCAGATAGGCGAGCCGCTGGAGGACTCCGTAGGTAGGCCCTCCCGTCGCGGGCGGAATCTGCAAGCGAAGATGGCGACGCACGTCCGCCCAGACGGACCCGGGAGCCAGCTCCTGCAGCCGAGGCAGGAGGTGCCGCCTGAGGTGGCCGGTGGCGAGGGCGACGACCAGGTACACGAGCCCGACGGCCACCAGGATCCACCCGGCCAGGAAGTGCAGGCTCCGCCCCCAGCCGTTCTGGTTGAACATGTCGTAGTCGATGGGCGCCGAAACGGGTGAGTCCGGGCCATCGAAGAACGCGGTCCTCGGCCCGATCCCTTCATGATGCAGGTTCCGGGAGATGGGCAGCTCGAGGAGGGCCGGCGTGAGGTCGTTGCCGGCCTCACCCCAATAGAGGCGCGGGTGCACCATCAGGATCTCGACGCCGGTGAAGGCCAGGACGAGAAGGGCGGCCGCACCGATCCAGTGACAGGAGCGCACCCAGCCCGCGTGGGCCCGGTGGGCGGGGGACGCGTGTCCGGCTGACGCTCTCGTTGTCATCCGAACGTCCACCCGACAGCAGCTGGAAACGCGGCGTCGGTCATGGGCAGGGGGGGTGGCAGGCCGCAAAGATCCTCGTGGCGGCCAACATGCGTCGGTGTCGGAGAGTCGGCAAGGAGATTCCCCGACAGAGGCCAGTGTTCGCCACCCACGGGAAACGGGTCAGAAACGTCCCGGGAGTGAAGGTGTGACCCCGGACGCGTCGCGCGGAAACTTCTTCCCCAGCCGCCTCTCGCCCCCGTGATGCTTGTTCCATTCTTCGCGATGGGAGAACGGGTCGATGCCGACCGGGCGATCGACCATCAGAACGCCGTCCAGGTGGTCGATCTCGTGTTGCAGCAGCTCCGAGAAACCCCCTTCGGCCTCGACCTCGTGCTCCTTCCCGGTGAGGTCCCGGTAGCGGACCTCGATCTTCCAGCTGCGCTGCACCCGGACCAGCAGGTCCGGAATCGAGAAGCAATCATCCCACACCAGGAAGTCGCTCCTCCCGGCGTCCACGATCTCGGGATTCACGAGAATCGTCGGCTCTTCCATCTCGGGCTCTTCCGTCTCGATGTAGATGAGCCGCATCGGTACGCCGATCTGGGGTGCGGCGAGTCCCCGGCCGAACCCGAACCGCGCCTTCAGGTCCCGCAGGGTCTCCTGCAGGTCATCGGCCACCACGCGAACGGCCGCCGATCGAGGATCCTCGACGGGGTCGCATTGGACCCGGAGGATCGGATCGCCCAGGAGGCGGATACGGTGTACGGTCATCTTGGCCTCCCGTGGTCCCGCAAGCCCATGATCGCCGCAAGATAGGATTCGGGGGCGCTCGCAGCCATCGGCCGCGCGCGGGAGCGTCCCGGCTGGGGGATGACAACGATCCTGAAGACTTCTGCATGGGCCAACCCACGGACCGGGAGGTCGCCCCGATGGAGGCGGGCAATATCCAGATCCACCCGTGAGTCGGTTGGCACCGAGAGAGCGGTAGCGCGTCACCGGGGCCGTCCGGCCTTCATCATCGCCTTCGCCTGCTCCACGAGCTCGTCGGGCGGCCCCTGGTTCACGGCGACTTCCTCGACGCGGGTTGGGCCAGCATGTCGGCCAGGCCGACCGGACCTACGAAGGCGGCCCCGTGTCCACCCGAGCCGCAGATCTCGGGTAGAGAACTTGCGGACATATTACAAATGTTGACATAGTCCAGATTTTCCTCTACATTCCTTCTCATGATTCCAGAGCCCGCCGACCTCCTTCGCCAGCACGGCCTCCACGTCACGGCGCAACGTCTGGCCGTGCTGCGCGCGGTATCGACGCATCCGCATACCACCGCGGACGGCGTGACCGAAGCGGCGGGTGCGGAGATCGGGGCCATCTCGCGCCAGGCCGTCTACGACGCCCTCGCCGTCCTGGCGGAGAAGGGCCTCATCAGGCGTATCGAGCCCAGCGGCTCCCCTGCCCTGTACGAGACGCGGGTCGCCGACAACCACCATCACCTGATCTGTCGCGTCTGCGGCCGCGTGGTGGACGTGGATTGCGCGATCGGGTCCGCCCCGTGTCTCACGCCGTCCGACGACATGGACTACGAGATCGACGAGGCCGAGGTGATCTACTGGGGCCGCTGCCCCGAATGCCGGGCTCGGGCCCGGGCCGCCTCCCAAGACTGACGAGCATCCGAAGACCCTGCCTGCGACCACACCTCGCAACCACACGAGAGAGCTTCATGAGTGACGAGACGAAGTGCCCCTTTCCCCACGCCGTCGCGGGGACCTCGAACCGCGATTGGTGGCCGAACCAGCTGAGACTCGAGCTCCTGCACCAGCATTCCTCCAAGTCCAATCCCATGGGTGGGGACTTCGACTACCGCCGGGAGTTCGAGAGTCTCGACCTGGCCGCGGTGAAGAAGGACCTCGCGGCCTTCATGACCGACTCGCAGGACTGGTGGCCCGCGGACTTCGGCCACTACGGCCCGCTGT
>CAZVYM010000166.1:0-6920 GCA_964630935.1 uncultured Gemmatimonadaceae bacterium
TCACCTACTTCTACACGGCGATCATCTTCAATCCGATCGACCTGGCGGAGAACCTCAAGAAGCAGGGCGCGTTCATTCCAGGTGTGAAGCCGGGCACGCGCACCGCCGAGTACATCGACCGTGTGCTCACCCGGGTGACCCTCCCGGGCGCGATCTATCTCGCGCTCATCGCCCTGATTCCGTTCTGGATCTTCGACTTCTTCAACATCCAGGCCTTCTTCTTCGGCGGCACCAGCCTCCTGATCGTGGTGGGCGTCGGCCTCGATACCGTCCAGCAGGCCCAGCAGCTGCTGCTGCTGCGGCACTACGACGGGTTCATGAAGAAAGGCCGGGTCAAGATGCGGGGGCGCCAGCGCTACATGTAGCGCTTCGATTCCGCATCGGGCACAAGAGGGTTAATCCATGGTCGTGATTCTGCTGGGGCCTCCGGGAGTCGGGAAGGGAACCCAAGCCGTTCGTCTGAGCGATTGCGTGGGCTGGGAGCACCTTTCCACGGGAGATCTGCTCCGTGCCGCACTGCGCGACGGGACCGAGCTGGGCAAGAAGGCCAAGGGGTACATGGAGGCCGGGGAGCTCGTGCCGGACGACCTGATCCTGGATCTGGTCCGGGAGCGGCTCGCGGGGCTCGCGCCCGAGGCCGGCATCCTCTTCGACGGCTTTCCCCGTACCACGGCCCAGGCGGACGCCCTGGGACACGTGCTGCACGAGTCGGAGCGCAAGGTCGGACGCGTCGTGGTCTTCGAGGCCCCGAGCGAGACGCTCGTCAAGCGCCTGAGCGGGCGACGGAGCTGCCCGGACTGCGGCGCCGTGTACAACGTGTACTTCAACGCGCCGTCGAAGGAGGGCGTGTGCGACCGGTGCGGAGGGACCCTGGTCCACCGCTCGGACGACGAGCCCGAGACGGTCAAGCACCGCCTCGAGGTCTACGAGGCCCAGACCGCTCCGCTCATCGCGTACTACGAGGGGCACGAGGCGCCCGTGAAGCGCGTGCGGGCCGACGCGGACGTCGACGAGGTGCAGAAGGCCTTCAAGAAGGCGGTCGATCTGGCATGATCCATCTCCGGACCCCCGAAGAGATCGACGCGATCGCGCGGGGCGGCGCGATCATCGCGGGGCTCCTGGAGCACGTGCAGGCCGAGGTCCGCCCGGGCGTGAGCACGGAGGATCTGGATCGGTTCTGCGACGACTACATTCGCGGCCACGACGGAGCGGTCCCGGCCTTCAAGGGCCTGTACGGCTTCCCGGGCAGCGTCTGCGTCTCGATCAACGAGGAAGTGGTGCACGGCATCCCATCGAGCGCGCGGGTCCTGGCGGACGGCGACATCGTCTCCATCGACGTCGGGGTCCGCCTGGACGGCTGGTGCTCCGACTCGGCCTGGACCTTCCCGGTGGGGGAGATCGACGCCGACGTGCGGAGGCTCCTCGACGTGACGGAGGGATCGCTGTCGGCCGCGATCGAGGCCGCCGTGAGCGGGAACCACGTGGGTGACATCGGCGCGGCCGTCATGGGCGTGGTCGACGGCACGGGCTTCGGCATCATCCGGGACCTGGTGGGCCACGGCGTGGGCCGTGACGTCCACGAGGAGCCGCAGGTGCCGAACGTGGGGCGGGCAGGGTTCGGTCCGCTGCTGCGCGAGGGGATGGTGGTGGCCATCGAGCCCATGCTGTCCGCGGGAACGCCGAACATCCGGACGCTCGACGACGGATGGACGGTCATCACGGCCGATCGGGCCATGTCGGCGCACTTCGAGCACACCGTAGCGGTGACGGCCGGGGGACCGAGAGTCCTCACCGCCGCACCCGTGTCGAGGAGCGCTTGAAGCCCCATCCGACCGTGATTATACTACAAAGCTCTACCACAAACGGACGCGGAGACTGAAAACGTGAAGGTCCGTAGCAGCGTCAAGCCGATCTGCGAGCACTGCAAGGTGATCCGTCGCCGAGGCATCGTGCGTATCATCTGCTCGCGGAATCCGAAGCACAAGCAGCGCCAGGGCTAGGTCTTTCTATGGCACGTATCGCCGGTGTCGATCTCCCCCGCGGGAAGCGGATCGAGATCGCCCTCACGTACATCTACGGCATCGGCCGCACGCGGGCGCGCAAGATCGTCGCCGCATGCGAGGTCGATCCCGATCGGCGCGCACAGGATCTGACCGACGACGAGGTCAACCGTCTCCGCCGTCAGATCGAGGGCAACTACAAGGTCGAGGGTGCGTTGCGCACCGAGGTGTCCATGAACGTGAAGCGTCTCATGGACATCGGCTGCTACCGGGGTCTGCGTCATCGCCGCGGCCTTCCGGTGCGCGGCCAGCGGACGCATACGAACGCGCGGACCCACAAGGGTCAGCGCCGCCCGGTGGCCGGGAAGAAGAGGGCGCCGAAGAAGTAATGCGGCGATCCGGCTCCGGAAGGGGCCCCATGGCAGTCGATGCGGCGTCCGTCACGGGCACGTTCCCGTGGTCGCCGCATCCGCGTTGTTGGTGACCAGCATCAGGTAACGAATCGTGGCCAACCCGAAGACCCGTACCAAGAAGACCAAGAAGGTCGTGGAAGCCGAAGGCATCGCCTTCATCAAGGCGACCTTCAACAACACGATCATCACGATCACGGACCGACAGGGGAACGTGGTCACGTGGGCCAGCGCCGGGAAGGCGGGCTTCAAGGGCTCCAAGAAGTCCACCCCGTTCGCCGCCACCATGGCCGCCGAGCAGGCGGGCCGGGAGGCCGCCGGGCTGGGCGTGAAGCGCGTCGACGTGCGCGTCCAGGGGCCCGGCTCGGGTCGGGAGTCGGCGATCCAGGCTCTGGCGACCGCGGGGCTGTTCATCAAGTCGATCCAGGACGTGACGCCGCTCCCGCACAACGGATGTCGGCCGCCCAAGAAGCGCCGCGTTTAAGGAGCCCCGAGAAAAGCAATGGCACGTTATACCGGACCCGTCTGCAAGCTCTGCCGCCGCGAAGGGCAAAAGCTCTTCTTGAAGGGGCAGAAGTGCTATACCGAGAAGTGCCCCGTCGAGCGGCGCGCCTACCCGCCGGGCCAGCACGGCCCCGCGCAGGCCCGCCGGCGCAAGCAGTCCGAGTACGCCGTCCAGCTTCGTGAGAAGCAGAAGGTCAAGCGCATCTACGGGCTGCACGAGAAGCAGTTCCGGAACCTGTTCGTGCAGGCCGCGCAGCTGCCGGGGATCACGGGCGAGAACATGCTCGTCGAGCTCGAGTCGCGGCTGGACAACATCGTGTTCCGGATGGGCTTCGCGTCGAGCCGCAGCCAGGCCCGCCAGCTCGTGCGTCACCGCCACGTAGAGGTCAACAGCCGCGTGGTGGACGTGCCGAGCGCGCGGGTCAAGCCGGGCGACGAGATCTCCGTGAAGCCCCGCTCCAAGGAGCTCTTGAGCATCCAGGTGAGCCTCGAGGCGCGCACGCGCCCCAAGCTGATGGACTGGCTCGCCCTGGACGAGAGCGCGAAGGTCGGCCGGATGGTGCGACGGCCCACGCGTGACGACATACCGCTGGCGGTGCAGGAGCAGCTCATCGTCGAGCTCTACTCGAAGTAATTCGCTGGCGACCGCTACAAGCAGGAGGAAAACGTGGAGATAGATCTGACCGGGTTGGTGCTGCCGGAGCGCATCGAGGTCGCCGAGCGATCGGGCGACGGGCGCTCGGCGCGGTTCGTGATCGAGCCGCTCGAGCGTGGCTACGGCTACACCCTCGGCAACTCGGTCCGGCGGGTGCTGCTCTCCTCGCTCCGGGGCGCCGCGGTGTGGGCGTTCCGTATCGACGGAGTGGTACACGAGCACCAGACCATCCCGGGCGTGGCCGAGGACGTGCATCAGGTCATCCAGAACCTGAAGTCGCTCGTGATCACCCTCGACGCCGACGTCGAGGAGGCCACGCTCGAGATCCACGCCGACAAGGCGGGACCGGTGACGGCCGGCGACGTCCAGGAGGCCTCGGGCGCCCGGGTGCTGGATCCGGAGCACTATCTGTTCACGCTCCAGGAGGACCGCTCGGTCAACGTGGAGCTCCACGTGAACAAGGGCCGCGGGTTCGTCCTGGCCGACCAGCACGCCATTCCGCGGGGAGCCCCCGTGGATCTGGTGCGCATCGACTCGATCTACAACCCGGTGCGGCGCGCCAACTTCTCCGTCGAGGAGACGCGGGTGGGGCAGCGCACCGACTTCGACCGGCTCACCCTCTTCGTCGAGACCGACGGCTCGGTCGATCCCGAGGACGCGGTGTCGTACGGCGCCGAGCTGGTTCGCAAGTACATGGAGTACATGCTGTACTTCGGCGAGGGCGGCATCCCGGAGGTCACGCCTCCCGGTGCCGTGGCCGTGCCGGAGCGGCTGCAGGACCTCTTCGCCCGGCCCATCGAGGACCTGGCGGAGCTGTCGGTGCGCTCGCGCAATTCGCTCCAGAAGGAGAACATCCGCTCCCTGGGCGACCTCGTGCAGCGCTCCGAGGACGACATGCTGCAGATCGAGAACTTCGGCAAGAAGTCGCTCAAGGAGATCTCCGATTTCCTCCAGGAGCACGGACTCCGGTTCGGGATGGCGCTCGAGGAGGGTGAGGACGGTCGTCTGTTCTTCGTCGAGGAGCAGCCGGAGGCGGCTGGGAGCGGTGAGGAGTAGCCATGCGGCACCGTAAGAAGGGGAGAAAGCTCTCCCGCACGGCGAGTCATCGCGAGGCGACGCTCAGGAACCTGGCCTCGTCGCTGTTCAAGCACGAGCGCATCGAGACGACGACGGCGAAGGCCAAGGAGCTGCGTCCGTACGCCGAGCGCCTCATCTCGCTGGCCAAGCGGGGCGACCTGCACGCCCGCCGGTTGGCCGGCCGGAAGATCGGCAGCCGCGAGATCCTGGGCAGGCTCTTCGACGATCTCGGGCCACGCTTCGCCGAGCGTCCGGGCGGTTATACGCGAATTCTGAAGCTCGGCACCCGGAAGGGTGATGCGGCAGAGATGTCGCTTATCGAGTTGGTCGATTAAGTTGCCCCGTCTTTTCGACCCATGACGGGTGACCACCAACCGGATAGGACGACGGAAATGCGCGACAATGCTTCCCGGCGCGGCGCCGCGAACCTAGGCATTCTCTTGATGATCGTGGCCTTCGTGGCCATGGCGGGATTCCTGTACTGGCTCAGCTTGCAGGCGGGCACCGAGCAGAACGTCGCGGTCTCGGAGGACAGCACCGCCGCCGACACCACGGGCCTCGGCGCCGCGACCATCCTGACCGTGGCCGACCTTCAGTCGAACGCCGCCCAGTTCGATGGGCAGATGGTGCGCACGGTGGGCTTGACCGTCGCCAGCACGCTCGGGCAGCAGGGCTTCTGGCTCGCACTGCCCAGCGGCAGCCCGTTCCTCGTGTCGCTCTCCGCGCAGATGAGGGCCGACAGCGCCGACCTGCCGAAGACCGGCGAGGAGGCGGACGTGATGGGCACGATGCGGCCGATGTCCGACTCCGTCGTGGAAGCGTGGACGGCGGCCGGGACCATAAGCGAGGGCGACCGCGCGGCGGCCAGCTTCGCGCAGTACTACATCGACGCGACGCGGGCGCGGTTCAAGCAGCCCCCCGCAGGGGCGACGGCCGGCGGCTGATCGACGCCGGCTCCACGAGACGCATCAGAGAAGCAGGAAGAGATAGACATGGCCCGAGTGTGCTACGTGTGCGGCAAGGCTCCCGGAACCGGGAACAACGTCAGCCACGCCAACAACAAGACCCGGCGGCGTTGGCTTCCCAACCTCCAGACGGTCAAGATCGTCGACGAGAAGGGGGAGCGCAGGCGTGTACGTGTCTGCACCTCCTGCATCTCGGCGGGGAAGATCAAGAAGGCTCCGCGCTCGGCGCCGGCCGAGGCGTAGCCCAGATTCCGCGCGACGGGGCACGGGCGCGCGCGCGCTCGTGCCCGCCGCGGGGCGGTTGACCTCCCAGCGGCGGAGAGCGCGATGCCCAAGCGGATCCTCGTCACCGGCGGCGCCGGCTTCATCGGCTCCCACCTCGTCGAGCGCCTTCTCGAGCGCGGCGAGACCGTCCACGTGGTGGACGACCTGTCCACGGGCGGCCTCGAGAACCTGAAGGCCGTCCGCCATCATCCGAACCTCCACCTCAACGTCGATTCGGTCCTCAACTGGCCGATGATGAACGAGACCGTGGAGCGTTGCGAGCACGTCGTGCATCTGGCCGCCGCCGTCGGCGTCCGCAAGATCATCGGCCAGCCGGTCGAGACGATCACCACGAACGTACGCGGCTCGGAGATCGTGCTGGACTGCTGCGCACGACACGAGGTCCCGCTGTTCGTGGCCTCGACCCCCGAGGTCTACGGCAAGGCCGGCGTGGAACGGCTCGTCGAGGACCGCGACCGTCTCATGGGCGCCACCACCCAGCGTCGTTGGGCCTTCGCCTGCACGAAGGCGCTCGAGGAGTTCCTCGCGCTGGCCTACCACACCGAGAAGGGGCTGCCGGTCGTCATCGGCCGGATCTTCAACTCGGTCGGCCCGCGTCAGTCGGGACGATGGGGCATGGTGCTGCCGAGCTTCGTGGGCCGCGCCCTCCGCGACGAGCCTCTCGAGGTCTACGGACCCGGGACGCAGCGGCGCTGCTTCTGCCACGTGCAGGACACGGTGGAGGCCATCCTGGGGCTGCTCGACCATCCGGATGCCCAGGGCCAGGTGTTCAACATCGGCTCCGAGGAGGAGGTCACCATCGCCGAGCTGGCCGAGCGCGTGAACGCGCGCGTCGGCGGCACGTCGCCCATCGAGCACGTCCCCTACGAGGTCGCCTACGGCGTGGGCTTCGAGGACATGGAGCGGCGCCTGCCCGACACCGGCAAGATCCGCCGGCTCACCGGCTGGACTCCCACGTTCACGCTGGACCAGATCATCGACGAGACCGCGGAGCATCTGCGGGCCGAGATCTCCGCCTAGAGGA
>CAZVYM010000167.1:0-6809 GCA_964630935.1 uncultured Gemmatimonadaceae bacterium
GTGCTTCGACTGCGAGAAGTGCTGGATGTACTGCCAGGACTCGGCGATCGGCAAGCCGGATCAGAAGGGCATGATCTACGTCCTGAACCTGGGGAACTGCACCGGATGCGAGAAGTGTGCGGACATCTGCCCCTGCGGGTTCATCGAGATGGCGTAGCGCAGATGGAATAGGAGTCAGGGCCGTGACGGACGTTCCCCGGATCCTGGTCGCGGGATTGAGCGGAGGCGGAGGCAAGACGCTCGTCTCCGTGGGCCTCACCGCGGCCTGGGTCCGCAGGGGTCGGCGTGTCGCCGCGTTCAAGAAGGGACCGGACTACATCGACGCGGCGTGGCTGTCGCAGGCTGCCCGCAGACCGTGCAGGAACCTGGACCTCTTCCTCATGTCCGAGGAGGCGGTCACCGGCTCTCTCGCCGCGGCCGCGGCCGGCATGGACGTGGCCGTCATCGAGGGGAACCGCGGGCTCTACGACGGGACGGACGCCCACGGCACGTTCAGCAGTGCCGAGCTCGCCAAGCTGCTGAAGACCCCCGTGGTGCTCGTGGTCGACGCCACCAAGTGCACGCGCACGGCCGCCGCGCTCGTCCTGGGCTGTCAACGCCTGGATCCGGCCGTACCGATCGCCGCGGTCGTGCTCAACCGCACGGCCGGCTCCCGGCATGTCGGCGTGCTGAAGGACGCCATCGAGGGGACGTGCGGGCTCCCTGTCGTGGGCGCCCTTCCCAAGCTGGCGCTGGATCCCTTCCCCGAGCGCCACCTCGGTCTGGTGCCGCCCGAAGAGCGGGGCGACACGCGCGCCGCGATCGAGGCGGCGGCGCGCGCGGTCGAAGAGCACCTGAAGCTCGAGACTCTCTGGCGCATCGCGAACGAGGCGCCTCCGCTCGGGCCGACGCCCGCGCTGCCCGGACGCGCGGCAAACCGGGGTGTACCCGGAGAAAGCCCGGGCGAGGGTGCGCTGCGGATCGCCATCTTCAGGGACGCGGCCTTCCAGTTCTACTACCCCGAGAATCTCGAGGCGCTGGAGCGAGCGGGCGCGCGACTCGTGTTCGTCTCGCCGTTGGTGGACGCCGCCCTCCCCGAGGTGGACGCCCTCTACATCGGAGGAGGCTTCCCGGAGACACTCGCCGACCACCTGTCGGCGAACGAGGCGTTTCGGGCGTCGGTGCGGCGGGCCGTGGAAGCCGGACTGCCCGTCTACGCGGAGTGCGGCGGCGCGGTCTACCTGGGCCGTGAGCTCCTGATGGGGGAGCGCCGCTACCCGATGTGCGGAGCGATGGCGGCGGTCTACGGGTTCGGGAAGCGCCCCAACGGACACGGCTACTCGATCCTGCGGACGGAGCGGCCCAACCCGTTCTTCCCGGTCGGCGCTTCGCTGCGGGGCCACGAGTTCCACTACACGTTCCTGCGCTCGCTCGAGGCGCCCGCCGCGACCTTCGCGTTCAGCGTGCGGAAGGGGCATGGCTTCGACGGCCAACGGGATGGGCTCTGCCACCGCAACGCGCTCGCCTCCTATACGCACGTCCACGCCCTCGGGACTCCGAGCTGGGCACCGGCACTGGTGCGTGCAGCAGCTCGCTGGCGGGCACGAGAACCGCTCGAGGTGGCCGGGGCCGGAGGGAGCACGGAGTCATGAGGGCTCGGCCGGCGGGCCGGCGGGCGGTGCTGGTCGTGCAGTCGGGGCCTGCCGACCGGCGCGAGGCCGAGGCGCTGTCCACCTCCCTGGCACAGGTGCTTCCCGGGGAATGGCGCGTCCATACGGCCGGACCCACGGATCTTCCACCCACCCTCGACCGCATCGCCTCCGAGACCGTGGAGGAGCTGGTCGTGCTGCCCGTGCATCCGCACTTCAGCCGCGCGACGTCCGGTACGGCCGTGCGCAGGCTGTTCCGTCTGCTCGCGGCGCGCACGTACGACTTTCCCGTCGCGATACGGACCACGTGGTGCGACGACGCCGGGTATCTGAGCGCGCTGGCACGCTGGGTCGCGGAGCACGTCGCCTCCGGTGGCGCACGGGGCTGCGGGGAGCGCCTCGAGTTCGTGGCCGACGTTCCCTCCACGGGTGATCCCACACGACGCGACCCCTACGTCCGCCAGCTCCGCCACACGGCCGAATGCGTGGCCGAGCTCCTGGACTGGCCCACGGACCAGGTGCGGGTGGAGCCCCGCCCTCCGGACGGCTCCCCCGGGGCCGAGCACCCGGCGCTCGTCTGCGCGCTGCCGTTCCCGTCCGGCTCTTCCGGATCCGCCACGAACGGCGCGAACGCGACTTCCGCCTTCCTCTCCTACGCGCCCTTCCTCGCGGCGCTACGGGGCGTCGTGCTGCACGGCTCGCAGCCGGCGCCCCCTCGAAAGGGCTCCTTGCGACCCCTCCTGGAACGCGGGGCCGACGGGTGCGGGGCTCACGCTCGCCCGGGGGACGACCGGCCGTCGACCTTGCTCCTGATCGGCGCGGCGCTCCCCGGGCCTCTGGGGCCCGGCGACGGCCCGTCCTTCCGCTACAGCGAGCCCGACGCGTTCGTGGGCGTGAAGCCGTCGCACAAGAGCCTGCGCGCGTTCCTCGAGGGTGTCCGCGACGAGCCTTGCGCCCTCGAAACGCTCGTGTGGAACACCTGCCAGCGGATCGAATGCTACCTCTGGGTCCCGGACGCAGCCGGCACCGAGGAGCGCGAAGGGCTCATCCGTCACGTGCGGGAGCGACTCTTCGGCGGAGGATCCCGGGGGCTCGAGCTGAACGTGCTCGCCGGCCCCGAGGCCCGCCATCATCTCCTGCGGACCGCGTGCGGGCTCAACAGCGACCTGCCCGGAGACCGTGACGTCGTGGCCCAGCTCGAGACCGCCCTCCGCACCGCGTGCTCGGCCCGTACGGCCGGTCCGCGAACGGTCGGCCTGGTCGAGGAGGCTGCGGCCCTCGCGGAGGAGCTGCGGCGCGCCACCTCGTGGGGTGTCATCGGAGTCGGCTACTGCGCCGCCGCCGTCGCCCGTGTGAGCGAGGCCGAGGGCGTCGCGCCGGACGAGCTCCGCCATGTGGTCATCGGGGGCTCGACCACCTCGCGCTCCATCCTCACGGCTCTCAGGGAGGACCACGGCGTACCGGAAGTGCGTCTGACGGCCGTGTACCGGGACCACCACGGGCAGATGAAGGAGCTGCGCGCCGCCGTCGGTGGTGGAAGGCGCCTTCGCGTGCACGCCTACACGGACGAGCGTGTCCTCTCGGCGATCGCACGCGCCGACATGGTCTATTTCGGCATCGACCAGATGGACCCGGTCCTCGCGGCCTCCGCGCTCGAGGGACTCAGGGACTTCACGCAACGCCGGCTCACGATCCTGGACTTCAACTCCTTCGGGTCGCTCGGCGGCTCGACGTCCTTCCCCACGGGGATGAGCGTGTGGAGCGCCAAGGATCTCGATCAGGCCGTCGCCACGCGCACGGCCATCCTCACCGCGCACCGCGATTTCTCCCGGGCCGTCGCGGAAGCGGAGGAGCATATCACCGGGCGTCTCGCGGCGGCCGTCTCGAGCGAACGGCCATGTTGATCGCGATCGCGCACGGGAGCCGCAATCAGCGGTGGCGCGCGTCGGTGGAGCGCGTGATCGCCGCCGTGAACGGTCCTGGGGACGCCTCGGGCCTCCGTCTGGCCTACATGGATCTGACGCCCCCGACGCTCATGGACGTCGCGACCGAAGCGGTCGAGGCGGGTGAGAAGACCCTGCTGGTCCTGCCCCTCTTCCTGGCCGAGGAAGGCCACGTCGAGCGCGACGTGCGCCCGCTGGTCGACGAGGTGCGCCGCACGTGGCCCTCCGTGCGGGTCGAGCTCATGGAGCCGGTCGGCCAGCAGCCCGAGTTCGTCGAAGTGCTTCGCCGGATCGCCGAACGTGTGAGGACACCATGACAATCGATGCGGATGATCGGACGGGAACGGTCTACCTCCTGGGCGCCGGTCCGGGCGATCCCGGGCTCCTCACGCTGCGCGCCGTCGAATGCCTCGGTCGCGCGGACGTCGTCCTCTACGACTACCTCGTGTGTCCCTCCGCGCTGGAGCACGCCGCCCCGGGCGCGGAGCTCGTCCCGCTGGGTCGGCATGGTCGCGGTCGAAGGCTCACGCCGGACGAGATCGTCGCGCTCATGATCGAGGAAGCCCGGCGCGGAAAGGCCGTCGCCCGGCTGAAGGGAGGAGATCCCTCGGTGTTCGGAAGAGGATCCGACGAGACCGAGGCCCTACGCGCCGCAGGGGTCCCGTACGAGATCGTGCCCGGAGTGACGACGGGCCTGGCCATGGCCGCCTACTGCGAGATCCCGATCACGCAGCACGACGACGCCTCCGCCGTCGCCCTCGTGGCGGGCCACGAGCGAAACGAAAAAGAGACATCGAGCCTCGACTACGCGGGGCTCGCGGCGTTCCCGGGCACCCTGGTCTTCTACATGGGGGTGGGACGGGCGGCGGAATGGAGCGGTGCGCTCATCGCGCACGGGAAGCCGGCCGACACGCCGGTGGCCATCGTGCAGTGGTGTACGAGGGCGAAGCAGCAGACCGTGCGCTGCACCTTGGCCACGGTGGCCGAGACGATCGCCCGCGAGCAGCTGCGTCCCCCGGCGGTGTTCGTGGTCGGCCCCGTGGTGGAGCGCGCCCCCGAGCGCTCCTGGTTCGCGGCTCGCCCGCTCTTCGGCTCGCGCGCGCTCGTGCCCGGCTCCCCGGGCGCGTCGCGCAAGCTCGTGGGCCGACTGGTCGATCTCGGCGTCGAGGTGATCTCGAGCCCCTCCGTCCGGGTGACCGCCCCCCCCGAATGGGCAGGAGTCGACGCGGCGCTCGACCAGCTCGCCGCCTACGACTGGGTGGTCTTCTCGGGTGCCAACGGAGCCCAGGGATTCCTCCGGAGGCTCTTCGAGCGGGGGCTGGACGGGCGCAGCCTCGGGAGGGTGAAGCTGGCGGCGCTCGGGTCCGGTGCCGCGGAGATGCTGGCCCGGCATCATCTGCACGCCGATCTGGTCCCCCAGGCGTTCGATCCGGAAGCGATCGCACGGGCGCTCGCGGGCCGCGAGCGCGGCGGACGGGTCCTGCTGGTACGGCCCACACCCTTCCCCGGGCCCCTGGGTGCGGCCCTCGAGGAGGCCGGCGTCGCAGTCACGTCGGTGGTGGCGCACCGGAGCCTTCCGGTCGCTCACCCCGACCCGGAGGTCCAGGCTGCGCTCGCCGCCGGCGACATCGACTGGATCACGATCACCAGCGGCGCCATGGCCCGGTCCCTCGTCCAGCTCTACGGAGACGCCCTGGGGAGCGCGCGCCTGGCGAGCATCGGTCCGGTGGCGTCGCGTGCGCTCCACGAGCTCGGGTACGAGCCCGCCGTGGAAGCCGCACCCCACACCACCGACGGGCTGGTGGAGGCGATCCTGGGTGCCGGGGCGGAGGCTCGCCTCGCTCGCGCGATCCCGCTTCGCCGCTCACGGGCGAGCCGAGACGAGACGGCCCGGGCGTCCTTGGTCCCGTGATCGACGGATAGCTCCATGGCCGTCGTGTTGATCTCTCGTGGGACGATGTCGGGGGTGAAGCTCCTGATGGACCGACTCGTCGAGCGCACCGGAGTCCGGTGCGTATCGCGCGAGGACCTCGTGACGCTGGTCAACCGGCACGGGGAGCTGGCCAAGCGGGTCGTGGAGCGCCTGACGGACGCCACGAAGGCCTACGAGGATTTCTGTGAGCTGAGGCGCCCCTATCTGATTCTCATGCGTGCCGCCTTGCTGGAGTACGCGCAGCAGGACGACCTCGTCTATCAGGGCTTCTCGGGACATCTCCTCGTCCCGCCGATCCGACACTTCCGCACGGTCCGGATCCACGCCCCCAAGCCGCTGCGTATCCGCATGACCATGCAGCGGCTGCAATGCACCGAAACGGAGGCGGATCGCTACATCGACCGCGACGACGAGGAGCGTACCCGCTGGGCCCGGTTCATGTACGGCAAGGACATACGGGATCCGAGCCTCTACGACGTCTGCATCAACCTGCAGCACACGAGCGTCGACATGGCCTGCAACATCGTGCAGGGGGTCATGGAGGACCCCGAGTGCCAGGCCACCGCCGATTCGAGGAGGACGGTCGATCGGCTTCTGCTCGCCACCCGGATCGAGGCCGCCTTGCTGACGGACCCCCGCACCGACGTGATCGAAGTGGGTGCACGCGTGACGGACGGGCACGCCGTCGTGACAGGCCCCTACGTGGACGACGCTCGAAGGAACACGGTGCTGGAGATCGCCGGGCGCGTACAGGGCGTCGAGGACGTTGAGTATCGCTGCGGCTTCGTTCCGGAGTTCGACGCCGAAGCGTGAATCGCTCGGGCCCGACCTCCGGAGGGCCCGCAGGAGGAGTCATGATACACACCGACGATCTCGGCGCCTCGGACAGGGCGCTCGTCGAGATGCAGACGCTGATGTCCCGCCTGGTCGAGCTGCAGGAGAAGGAAGAGGACATCGAAGAGGAGATGGCCCTGCTCGCGCGTCGAAGGACGGACGGCACGTCGCATCTCCTGGAGCTCGCGTCTTCCTCGGACACGCACACCCGACGGCAGACGGAGATGGCCGAGGAGCGGACGGCGCTGACGCGCGAGCAGACGCGCTTGTCCACCCGGAGCACGGAGCTGGCCAACATCAGGACCGACTTCGGCCGCGAGCGGACGAGTCTGGCCAACCAGAGGACCGACCTCGCCGTGCACCGCACGAACATGGGCCGCGAACGCACCACCCTCGCCCGGGAGCGCACGGGCCTCTCGGGCAGGCGCACGGAGCTGGCCAGGGAGCGGAACGCGCTCGCCGAAGGGAGGA
>CAZVYM010000168.1:0-6737 GCA_964630935.1 uncultured Gemmatimonadaceae bacterium
CGAACTACATGCGCCTGAACGGGATGCTGCCGCCGAGCGCTCGGCCGAGAAAGAAGTAGCGAGGCTCTACCCGGGAGCGTCGATGCCGTCCAGGATGACCGACACGTTTCCGGCGAGGCGGTGGCCCCGGACCGTCACGCCTCCGTCGCGCTGGGCCCTCGGCAATGTCAGGTACGTCGACCTGAGCTCGTCGAGACCGAGGGCCAGCGCGGCATTGGCCCGACCTCGGCCGCCTCGCTCGGCCTGCCGGAGCGCTTCCGCCCGCAGGTCGGCGTCCGACGTGCGGCTGCTCTCCAGGATCGACGCGACGACCTCGGGGGCCTCCAGCCAAGCCTCGAAGATGTAGTAGACCCGGACCGTCGGACGCCCCGGAGCCCGCCAGCTGTGCGTCGGCGTCGGCGTGTCCTCTACGAGCATTCCTGCCGGGCGAAGTCGATACTGGCTCGGCTCGATGCTCATGCCGAGCGCGTCGCCGAACTCTTCCGCGAGCTCCCGGTCGGGGCTCGTATCCAGGATGCCCCCCGCTTCCTTCGAGAGGTGGGCCCGGCAGAGCCCCTTCACGGCCTCCCAGGAACCCGGCCGGATCTGAAGGCGGAAGTCGCGCTCCCGGCGCGACCGATCGCTGTCGTACCGGAACGCCCCGATGGCGTCTCGCAGGGCCGCCGGATCGACGATTCGGATGCCCCCGCCGAACGGCTTGGCGACGACCACCACGTCGGACCGGCCCTCGACCTCGCGGAGCGTGGCCGTGCGCTCGAGCGCGAGCATCGTCCGCTCGTTCTCCGGGCCACGGAACAACACGCGGGCCAGCGTGCCCACGCTGACGCGCAGACTGAGCTCGTCGGTCGCGCCCGCGCCGAGCTCGTCGGTGGCGCCGACCTCGAGATCATCGGTCTTGCCGTCGAGCGGGTCGGTGAGGCCTCCGCCGAGGTCCTCCTTCGGCGCCCCCTCGTTCGCCGGCAGGTCCGACCGACGTCGCGGCCTCTTCCCGGAAGGCGGCACCGGTTACGCCAACCGCTCCAGAAGCGCTTCGGCCTCCTTCACGTCGGCGGTTGCGAAGCCCTCCGTGATCTTGGCGTGGGCGGTTGTGAGCACGGTTCGGGCCTCGTCCCGTCGGTCCTGGCGCTCGTACAGCCGACTCAGTGTGGTCGCCGCGCGCAGCTCGAGGAGTCTCGCATCCCCTTCGCGCGCGATATCGAGAGCCTGGCGGAGCCACGATTCCGCCTCGTTCGCATTCTCCGGGGAGAGGTCGAGAAGAAGCTCTGCCTTCAGACGGTGGAGGTCGGACGCCAGGACGTTTCCCGGACTCGTTCCTCCGGCTTCCGTCGCCTCGTCGAGCAGCTTCAGTCCCTCGGCGAGCCTGTTCGTCTGTCCGCAAATGCCGACGTACATGGAGAGCAGCATCGGCCAGAAGACCGGGGGACGGCTCTTGAGGCCCTGGTACCGGGTCATGCCGCGCTGGATATGCGCTAGTCCATCCTCGGCCTGCCCGACTCCCGCCAGCGCGGCTCCGTGCAGACAGGTGCCCACGGCTTCCCAGATCCGAAACGCGTGCTCGTCGGCGATCTCCAGGACCGCCTGGGCGTGCGCTCGGGCGATCTCCGCCTCGCCCCTCCAGAGACGAAGTAGGCCGGCATGGAAGCGCGCGTAGGCCATGCTGAACGGATGCCCCAGGTCGTTCGCCAGGGCGATCGCTTGCTCGGTTCGCTCCAGCGCCCGGTCCGCGAAGCCGAGCAGCCAGGTCACCAGGCCGCACGCGGTGAACGCCGTCACCCCGGGGTAGGTGCCGAACCGGAAGCGTCGCCCGGGCCGCCGGTTGGAAGCGCGGCCTGCGAGGCTTTGCTCGAGAAGCTCCAGCCCCCCGTGCAGGTCGCCCATGAACGCGCGGCAGTAGCCCATGATCATGATTCCGTCCACGCGCATGATCGGGTCTCCGAGTCGGTCGGCGAGGTCGACGATCTGCTGCCCGGCTCGAGCCCCCTTGTCGAATTCGGCGCGATAGGTGTAGTAGCTGCTCAGCCCACGCAGCACGGGATGGAGCTGGGGGATCTCCCCCTGCGCCTCGCACAGCTCGAGGGCTCGGGTGTAGGCCTGCTCGACCTCGGACGTGTAGCCCTTCACGGCGAGGAGCGCTCGGACGAGGCTCGTCTGCAGGAGGATCTCCTGCTCCGCGCGCTCCGGAGTGGAAGGGGTCGACGAGAGCACACCCAACAGATCGGTCGTCAGGTCCACCGTGGCCTGGTACCAGCCCCCCGCGTCGTAGAGCAGCCACAGCGCGTCGGTGAGCTTTCCCAGCTGCTCGAGGTCGCCCTGCGTCACCCAGTAGCGCCAGGCGAGCCGGAGATTCTCGAAGTCGGCCTCCAGCCTCCCCGGCCCCGATTCCTGTTCCTCGCCGGCCAAGCGATCCCACTCGCGCCGGGCGAAGTCCGCGTAGTACGTGGCGTGCCGGCGGCGGACCGTGGCCTCGAGCTCGGGATCCCCCTCGAGCCGTTCCGCGGCGTACTCCCGGATCGTCTCGAGCATCGTCAGCCGGGCTTCGCCGTCCGGCCGGTCCGCCCGCTGGATCAGGCTCTTGCCGACCAGGGAATCGATCCCGTCGAGCACGTCCACGTCCATCTCGTCGAGTCGCTCGATCGACGTCGCCACCGCTTCGACCGCCTCGAAGGTGCAGCTGGGAAAGACCGAAAGCAGTCCGAAGAGCTGCCGTTCTCCCTCACCGAGCAGGTCGTAGCTCCAGCCGATCGTGTCGCGCAGCGTCTGCTGCCTCGCCGGCAGGTCGCGCGCGCCCCGGCGCAGGAGCTTCAGTCGGCTCCCCAGGCGCTCCAGGATGCCCTGGGGTGTCAGCACGTTCAGTCGGGCCGTGGCCAGCTCGATGGCCAGCGGAAGGCCGTCCAGGCGTGAGCAGATCTCGGTGACCGCCCGCGCGTTGTCGCTCGTCAGCTCGAAATCCGGCTTCACCGCTCGGGCGCGCTCGAGGAACAACCGGATCGCGTCGAACCGTGCCAGCTCCTCGGTCGACGGGTTCTTCAACGCCGCATCCGGCAGGGCGAGCGGAGGAACCGGGTAGACACGCTCGCCCCGCGTGTGCATGGCTTCCCGACTCGTCACGAGGAGCTTCAGCCCCGGGCACTCCCGCAACAGCTCCGCAAATGCCGGCGCCGCCGCCGTGACCTGCTCGAAGTTGTCCAGGACGAGGAGCATCGTCCTGGCCCGTACGTGCGCCTCGATCTCCGCCAGGAGCGGCCGCTCGCTCGCTTCCCTCACGCCCAGCTCTCGAGCGACCGCCGGGAGCACGGCCTCCGGCTCGACGATGGGGGCGAGGTCGATGAAGAAGACCCCGTCCCGGAAGTCGTTCTCCACCTCGGCCGCCACCCGCAGTGCCAGTCGGGTCTTTCCGGTGCCGCCCGGTCCGGTCAGCGCGACGAGCCGCACGTTCTCTTCGGCCAGGAGGTTCGTCACGGCCTTCACGTCCGCTTCCCGGCCGATGAAGGCCGTGGGCGCGACGGGCAGATGTTTCCGCTCCGCTTCCTCGGGCGCCCGAGCACGGCCTGGCTTCTTGCTCCCCCAGTGCCCGGCGTCGTAGAGCAGACGCACATCCGTCGGGAGCGACACGCCGAACTGAGCGCAATACCGCTTCAGGTGCACGGCCGCGTAGACCAGTCCGGCCAGCCTCTCCTCGGTGGAGAGCGCCTTCTTGTTGCAGAAGTTCAGGCCCGCGGCGACCGCGCCCAGCCAGTACTGTCCCCACAGATCGTCCGAAAGGCTCGGATGCGCCTCCCTGACCCAGCGTCCGAAGGACGCCCTGCCCGCGGAGAGGACCGAGCACGCCCCGGACATCTCCACGGGGACCCGTCCGGGCTCCGGGAGGTCGCGGCTCGAGAAGCGGTCCACGAATCGAACCCACTTGTCCAGCGACGTCCGCTCCAATTCCCGGATGAGGTACGACATCTCCAGGTAGGGAAGATCGTAGAGGAGCGGCATCCCGGGCTTGTACAAGGCGAAGTCGATGAGGAAGAAGCCGTCCAGGGAGTCCCCTTCGGTGGCGAACTCGGCCAGGATGTTCCCGATGTTCAGATCACCGTGCTGGTGGCCCACCAGCACGTCGATCGCCCTGGCCCCCTCCCATCGCGCGGCGTCCAGGCCGAAGCTCAGCGGGTTCGGGAACACCTGTCCCTCGATGAGGAACCCTTCGGTCTCGGGCGAGACGAGGAACGTGTCCTCGAGAAGGGAGGCGATGGCGCCGTCCCGGCTCAGGCGGTAGCCGAGCCATTTCTCCAGAAGCTCCCTCGGATGCACCGCCCGCTCGAAGGCCGACTCGGAATTCCAGCCCCTCAACAGGTGATCGCAGGTCGCGCCGAACAGTGTCGCCAGCTGGCTCTGACCCTCCACGGACGCGAGCGTGCGGAAGCGTTGGAGGGAGTGCCCGGCGACCGTGTAGAACAGTGCGACGGCGCCCTCGTGAGACACCTCGTGGGCCAGCTGCGGCATGTGCTCCCGGGCGAACGAGGTGGGCGCCTGGCCCATCGCCATGCGGTGCCGCTCGATCTCGGTCTCTCTGCTCTTCGGGTTGACTTTGTCGAGCTTCAGGACGAAGTGATCGAGGTGCCGAAGATCGCCCGCGGAGGCGCTGACGAGGTAGAGGAAGGCACCGGTCCGTCCACCACTGAGAGCCCGCAGCGGCACGATGTCGAGACCCTGCCTCTCCTCGGCCAGGCGAAGAAGGTGCAGGTACTCCTGCGGAAGCTGACCGAACTCCTCGAGAGACATCGCGGACACCTGTTTGCTTTGCGGCATGGGCCGTCGTGGGAACATGGGACAATACACCCTGTGGGCGTGGACAGGAACGTCGGTGTCCCCTAGGAATAGATCGGCGGGGTGAGAGGCCCGGTCATCGACACACGGAGGGGGACATGAGACATCTGGCAGCGGCTTGGCTGGTCATGGCGATGATGGCGTGTGCGAGCGCCCCGCGTGGTCCTACCGACGAGGAGGTACGCACGGCGCTCGACGCTCGTCTGCAGGAGGCAGCGAGTGAAGTGACGATGGGAAACACGGAGGGTGTCGTCGGAAAGTTCGCTTCGGACGGCGTGCTGGCCCTGCGCGGCCTGATGGGCCCGGACGGCGGAATGCTCAACATGGACCTCGCCGGAGCCGATCAGATTGGGTCGTTGCTCGATGGGATCGGGGCGGCGCCGGGCTTCGTCGTGGAGGTGACCGCCTTTTCCCGAACCGCAAGCGACGCGGAGCAGAGCGGTCGCTGGAGTGTCGCCGACGGCCAACAAACGGGGACCTTTGTCGTGAGCTGGCACCAGAGTGACGACGGACTCTGGCAGATCGCCCGTTGGAGCCTCGCGGGTAGCTGAGCTTGCCGCCTGACCGGCGATGTCTGAAGCCATGCGACGCGTATATCTTGCGGGTCCTGATGTGTTCGTTCCGGATCCGGCCGAACGAAGTCGATACCTGAAGAGCGTTCTGGCCGAGGTCGGGCTCGAAGGTGTCTTCCCGCTCGATGCGGAGCCGTCCGCGGACGATCCCATCCTCCTGGCGTCACGGATTCATGGGGCGAACGAGACGCTCATTCGCTCCTGCGACGCGGTCTTGGCGAACCTCACCCCGTTTCGCGGGCCGAGCGCCGACGCGGGGACGGTGTACGAGATCGGCTACGCACGCGCCCTGGGGAAGCTGATCGTCGGCTATTCGACCGGAGCGGCCCCGTTCGCCGAGCGAACCAAGCGTTGGGTCGGATCCATCGGCGGACAGGTCGGCCAGCGGCCGGATGGATCCTTCGAGGATGGTGACGGGATGCAGATCGAGGACTTCGGCCTGCACGACAATCTGATGATCGACCGTGGCATCCACGCGAGCGGCGGCGTGATCATCATGCGGGAGAGCGAGCCGGAGCGAGCCGCGGCCCAGGAGCTCGCGAACAGACTCGGCGTTGGAAAGCGTTGATCCCCGGTTGAGGGGAGGGATTGGAGCCGCTAGCTTTTTTGGCTCTCGGCGCCCGTAGCTCAGTTGGATAGAGCGCATGCCTCCGGAGCATGAGGTCACAGGTTCGAATCCTGTCGGGCGCATAGGGCCCGGGGCCACAGGCCCCGGGCCTTCTTGTTTGGTGGGATTCGAACCTGTGACCGAACCTGGGCGCTTTTCACAGGTTCGAGCCGAGCGGCCCGAGGTGGTGTCGAAGAGCCGAACGGTCTTCCGCGAGACGAGCGAGGACGGCCGAAGGCCGCCGGAGCTCCATCCTGTCGGGCGCATTGCCGCTGGTCGTTGCCCCGCCCGGTCTTCTCGGAACGGGCGGGGCTCCCCTTAGGTCCTTATGTGTCCCTTCCTAGTGTCCATTCAGGTTCGCTTCCGGCGCTCAAGAGCGTGCCTGAGCTGCTCTTCGGAGGACTGCAGAATCTCCGATTCCTGGGTCTTTCCGACGGTGCTTCTGTAGGGCCGTCATCGCCTCGGCGCTCAACGGGGTCTCGTGCTCGACGCCGATCTTGTCCGTCTCGGCTCGCCATCGAATGGAGCAATGCTCGAGGTCGATATCCGACCAACGGAGTCTCCGGATGGCTCCGATCCTGTGTCCCGTCTCGTGGGCGAGAACCAGGAGGCAGCGTAGCATCGGATCGATTCGATCGGTGGCCTTCAGTGGCGCCAGGTACTCCTCGTCGTTGAGGCCAGGTCCGTAGGCTCACTACCTCCGGACTACCGTCTTTCCTACGGGAGCGAGAGCTATCCCCGCAAGC
>CAZVYM010000169.1:0-6638 GCA_964630935.1 uncultured Gemmatimonadaceae bacterium
GCGGCGTACGCCAAGATCCACGAGATCCTCCGGACCATCGAAGACGAATGGAGGGCCGAGCTGGGGCCCGGGCCCTTCACCGAGCTCAAGGGCCTGCTTCTTCGGGTCTGGGAGAGCCCCTTGGTGCGCTGAGGTCCGTGCTCACCTTCCGTGGGCGGTGATGGACGACCGGCTACGTACCCTCCCTGGCCCTGGCCTTTCGCATCGCCCGGGTCTTCGGGCTGGGCGTCGAGGACGTGTTCGAGTACGCCGAGCACTCCTCGCCCGCTTCGGCGGCCTGGCCGTGCTCGCCCTCCGCCCGCAGGTGGGTATGGGGGAGGGGATGTCGAGCAGCATCCAGCATCTGTTCGCGAGATAGGGGCGGGGTGACTTCCTCCGCTACTCTCTGAAGACGGCCATTTCTGCGAGGCCGACGTTCTTCGTCTCCTCGGAGACACCGTCGACCGCGAAGACGACCCACGATACGGTCTTGGTGGGGAAGCTCAACTCCTTGGCGGACTTCGCGTCGTTGGGCAGCTCCCCGACCCGGACCACGCTCCCGTCGCTGAAGAGGAGCATCCCCGAGGTGATATGGTCATCGAGGTCGGGAAGGTCGAAGAGCCAGACCCGCGATACCTTCTGCGCCGAATCCCAGCTGAGCCGGATCATGGCCGTCTGGCGCTCTCCGCGGCTCACCCATTCGTGGCGATTGATCCCTTCCGTCAGGTCGACGACCCCGTCCACGGCTCCCTCGCCGAAATACTCGATCAACTCCGTGCTGGGTTTGTTTTCGGGATGGACGGAGGACACGTTGACCCTGGCCCGGAGCGCGAGGTTGTCCCTGCTCTTCAGCGGATCCGCAGGAGCCGAGGCCCCGCGTTCCTGCAGCGACGCCTCCGTGCCCCCGTCCAGGAGCCTGACCTCCTGGAGAACCCAGGCGTAGCGGCTCCCCATGGGGTCGGCGATGGTGCGGTTCGCGAAGTAGCCTTCGTGGAAATTCGCGGAATACGAGAGCCACGCGGTCCGGCCGTCGGCCGAGATGAACTTCGACGGAAAATTCAGGAAATATCCCTGAGGCCCGAAGTTCCTCATGTACGTGACGATCTTGTAGGGACCCGTGATGTCATCGGCCTCCAGGATATAGGAGTTCATGTCCCCGACACCCGGCCATCCCGCGGTGACGCACATCAGGTACTTCCCGAGCGGGGCGTCGTAGGTGATGGTCGCGGGGCCCATGTTGTCATTCCACGTCAACACCGGGCGGATATCCTGGAAGTTCCGTGACCACACCGGTCGCCCGTCGGCCCCTCGGCCCGCGTAGAACTCGTAGGCCCCGATGTCGTTGATGGACTCCGGACTGGGCGTCACCCGCGCGAGGTAGACGGCATCCCCGGAGATCCAGCTGTCTCCCGCGACGCGCGGCGTCGGGTCGTCGTCGATCGCACCGTGGCCGACGAGGTAGGCCTTCCCGTCCGGTGCGTGCTCCATGTCGCGACCGAAATCGACGAAATGGGGCGTGCCCATCTTCACCCGCTGCCCGTTCTTCCCCGATTCGGGGAAGAGAGGCTTCTCGCACGAGAGCGGACTCGGGATCCAGGTCTTTCCGTAGTCCTTCGATATCCTGAAGCCCGGGACCGGGCCGGCGATCGCCCAGCTGTACAACTCCGGATACTCCGGTTGGGACGTGTCGAAATCGACGCAGTAGGTCCCGTAGTACCAGATCCCGTCGCGGACCAGATTGGCGCTGGGATACCGGCCGCCATACGGCAGGGCGGAGCCGGGTTCGGATCCCAGGGATTCGATGTTCAGCTGAAGCGGGTCGTCACCGACGACCTTGGCGTTTCCCGTTCGCGCCCGGGCGCCGCCGCTCGAATGGCAGGACTCCTCTCCGATCTCGCCATCGGTCCAGCCGCTGTACATGTTTCCGTCCGATGCCCACGACGGGTACCACGTATCAGCGTCCGTGTAGGATGCGTAATTGTGGGTGAAGGCGATTCCCTGGATGTCACGGGACGGCTCGAAGGGACACCCCGCAGGAAGCGCCGAGCCCCGCTCCTCGAGCGGCCACGACCCGGAAGCGTACGGGACGGTCCGTTCTCGCGTTGCCGGCGAACATGCAGCGAGGAAGAGGATGACGAGGCCAGGGGCGAGCGAAGTCGTTCGGCGCTGCATCGTGCCTCCTTGTGTCGTCGATGTACGTCAGTCCCGGATCAACCGCTTCATCTCCCGGTTTCCGTAGAACACGACGGGCTCGTGCTGTACGGCCAGACCCTCCTCCAGGTGAGCCACGAAGGCCCGCGCGAGCTCGTCCTGGCGGATGTTCCCCCATCCGAGTGAGTCCGGGACGAGGCCGGTGAACGGCGTGACCCAGCGCGGGGTGTGGGCGTTGCCCACGATCGTTCCGGGCTTGAAGACGGCCAGCTTCTCGAAGCCGACCTCGCGCACGGTGTCGAGCTTCTTCCCCAGCACCCGGAGGTACTTGATCCTCGAGTGCGCGCTGCGGTCGGTGACACCGACGGAGGTCAGGAGCTCGAAGGTCTCGATCCCCGCCGCCTTGCAGCCCCTGGCGAACCTGCCCACCAGAACGACTTCGACCTCCAACAACTGCGCCTCGGTCATCGACCTGGTCCCACTCCCCGTCCCGACGCAGCTGATGGCGACGTCGTGGCCTCGCGCCTTCTCTTCCACCATCTGCTCGAAGTCGGCGGCGCTCGTGTCGACGACGAGCTGCTCAGCCTTCCCCTCGTCACCCAGGCCAGTCGCGCGTCGGCGTCCCAGCAGCGTCAGTCGGGAGCACACGTCGCTCTCGAGGAGCGCTCGTGCGACCGCCCCGCCGACCTCGCCGGTTCCCCCCAAGAGCAGGCACCTCATCGCGATCCTCCCGTGTTCGGTGTGCCGCCGATGCTGGGCCGTCCTCCTCCCGAGCTACCTAGGCCGGCCGGCGACGCGCGCCTTCAACTCCTCGGCCAGGTTCAGGACCACCACGACGGAGGCGTCCTGGGAGGGAGCCTGGAGAGCCAGGAGGGTCCCGTCGGGACCTACGTCGTAGTCGGCGTGGACGGCATCGAAGGTGTAGCCCCGGGAAAGGACCACGTGGCGGGACGTCACCGAGGGAGGATTGGAGACGCTGAGGTCCGCCGCCAGGAGCTGGCCGTTGTTGGTGTAGTAGATTCGCTTGCCGTCGGGGGCCCACACCGGCGTGGTGCCGCCGTCCGTCGAGATCTGTATGCGGCCGGAGAGGCTGGGGAAGGATCGGATCACCACCTCGGCACGCCCCGACGGGCTTGACGAGTACGTGATCCAGCGGCCGTCGGGGGAAAAGCGCGCCCCGTAGTCGCCCGCGCTCACGCCTCCTTCGACGTGCACCGGGGTGGTATCGCCCTGCAGCCCACGATACCACACCTCGCCGTTGCCGGTGCTGTCGCGCTGGATGAGCAGGTATTTCCCGTCCGGCGAGACGACCCCCTCGTCGATCCGGGAGTCGGACCTCCCATAGACCCGGGTGGCGGCGGCGGATCCGTCCAGCGGCTTCATCCAGATGGCGGCGCGCTCCCCACCCCGGTTCGAGCGGAAGACGATGGCCTTGCCGTCCGGCGTCCACTCCGGCCGGTCGTTGATGGCGCCCTGCGTGGTGAAGCGGGTGAAGGGTCCGGAGGGCAACTGGTAGATCCACACGTCGCGCTGCGTTACGGATCCGACGGCCACTGCGATACGGCGGCCGTCCGGCGACAGGCGCGGCCAGGAGTACGGCCCGGGCTCCCCCACGGGATGCGCCACACCGTCGGCCCCGATGAGGACCAGCTGACGCTGCGGGGCACCGCTCACGTACACCAGGGACCCGTCGGCGGAGAGCTGGGCGTAGCTCAACGCGGTGGATGTGGACACCGCCACCTGGTCCGTGAGGGCGAGGGGCGCGCCGGTGATGCGATCCTTCGACGGATCGAATGGCGCGGCCATCACCGCTCCCCCTGCGGTGGTGTAGATCAGGTGGTCGCCGAGCACCCCCAGAGGGAACGAGCCCAGGAGATCGAACACCGTGCTCGTCCCCTCATTGAGAGAGGCGATGGCGATGTGAGCCGTCGAGGCACCGCCCATACCAGCACTGGCGTAGAGGATGTGGTCGCCGTCGGGAAGCGCGACGGGGCTGGCTTGGCCGAGCTCGCCTCTCGCCGAGTCCACCGCGACGACGGGCACCGGAGTTCCACCGGTCTCGGGCACCCGGGTCAGGGAGGCGCCCAAGCCACCCAGGACGATCCAGCCGCTGGGGCTCCAGGTGGCCACGTTGGCATTCCCCGAAGACGTGATCACCACGGGGTTACCGCCGCTCACCGGGACCTTCTTCAGCTCTCCCCCTTCGAAGAAGCCGATCCACTGGCCGCCGGGCGAGAAGAACGGACTGAACGCTCCTTCGCTGCCCGGCACCTCACGAGGGCGGAGATCATCGGAAGCACGGAGGTAGAGCTTCTGGCTCCCATCGCCGGACACCACCACATACGCCAGGAAGCGTCCCCCCGGAGATATGGCCACCGGGTCGATCTGGCCCCCTGCGAGAGTCGCGCCCACCGGAAGGGGGATCTCGTAGCGGAACGTGGTGGCGCCTGCGCCGGAGTCACGCCCCTTCGCCCAGAAGACGCCGGCCGCGGCCAGGGCCAGGGCGGCAACCCCCCAGGGCAAGCCGGAACGCAAGCGGGCGGCCGCGGATTTCCGAACCGCTCCATCGCCGCCCACGGTCGCGGCCCCCACCCCCCCAGTCCGCGCCGTCACGCCGCTGAAGGATGTCGGGCTCCTCAGCGCCGCAGCGAACTCCCCGGCGCTGGCGAATCGGTCCGCCGGGAGCTTGGACAGGGCCTTCAGGAGGGCTTCGTCCACGTGCTCCGGCACCGTGTCGCGGACCAGGCGCACGCTGCTCACCTTCTCCGTGAGGACACGGGCGATGACGGACTGCGCCGTCTTCCCATGGTGGGGCGGCTCGCCCGACAGCATCTCGTAGAGCACCGCCGCCAGGGAATAGATGTCGCTCCGGGCATCCACGCCCCGGTCCCCCGTGGCCTGCTCCGGGCTCATGTACTGGGGCGTGCCCAGGGAGATTCCCGTCTGGGTGATCCGGGCGCCTCCGGCGTTCGAGACCGCCAGCGCGATCCCGAAGTCCGAGATCACGGGCTCACCGTGCTGGAGAAGGATGTTCTCGGGCTTCAGATCGCGGTGGACCACACCCGCAGAGTGGGCGTAGTCCAGGGCGCTGCTCACCGCATACGCGATGCGCAGCGCCTCGTCCACCGGGAGCTGGTGCTCACGGTCGAGGCGTGCGCGGAGGGATTCGCCCTCCACATAGGGCATCACATAGAAGAGGTGGCCGTCCGCCTCCCCCGAGTCGAAGAGGGGGAGCAGGTGCGGGTGCTGCAGGTTCGCGGTGAGCTTGATCTCCGAGAGGAAGCGGTCCACGCCGAGGACCGCACCCAGCTCCGGGCGGAGGACCTTCAGGGCGACGTGGCGATCGTGCTTGACGTCCCGGGCGAGGTAGACCGTGGCCATACCTCCGGCACCCACTTCGCGAACGATGGCGTACCGGCCGGAGAGGGCCGACTGGAGGGTCTCGAGGGTGGGCATGGCGTGACCAAGCTAGGCCGTCGCGCGACGGCGTCGCAATGGGCGCGCCGCGTAGCCGCGGCGTGCACCTCACGCCCCCGGCTGCGCGCTCCTTGGAGTTGGCCTGTCTCCTGACCCAGTGCCAGAGCATCCGAAGGAGACGTTGAAGCGACGGGTCCTATCAGATCGACGGCTCGACCACCCGGCGCGTGAATGCCCGGATCTGCGACGATCTGTTCCGATTCCCGTCGGATCAGCGCCCGCCCGTCGGCAAGACCGGAAGCACGATGGCCGCCGGGTAGGGACCCCCGTGGTGAAGCACGTTGTGCGCCACCAGCGGGTCCTTCTCGTCGTAGTTGTTGCCTCCTGTGTTCAGGTTGCGGTCGTAGTGCGGGAAGTTGCTGCTCGACACCTCGATGCGGATGCGGTGACCGACGTCGAACCGGTTGCTGGTGACCAGCGGCCCGACGTCGACCCGGTAGACCTGGCCGGGCTCCATGAAGACCGGCCGCTCCCACCCTTCGCGCCAACGCACCCTGAGAATCGCGTCGTCGAGATTGTACGCCCGGCCGTCGGGCTCGACGTCGATCAACTTCACGGTGAGGTCCGTGTCCTTCCGGTCCGACGAGAGGTAGAGGGACACCTCGACCGGTCCGGTGATCTCGACTGGCCGGGTGAGGGGGGGCGTGCTGTACACGAGCACGTCGGAGCGCATCTCGACTCCCCGTTGATCCCACGAACCCACCTCGTCGTTGCTGTAACAGCACCAGGTCCCTCCACCGTTCGTGGGCACCGGCGTCATGGGGTCGTAGACCCACAGGTCCTCCGCCTGCCGCGACGGCTTGGTGGTGGTGAGGCGGCCGTCTCCCAACCTCGTGTTGGCGCCACCGTCGCTGTCCAGATAGTAGGTGACCGGCTGGACTCCGCGGGGCGGCCAACTGTCGTACGCGCGCCACTCGTTGGCGCCCATCATGTAGGCCTGGACGCGGGGCCAGCTCGTCACGTCGTTGTCCTCTCCCTTGAGGAGGTGGTCGTACCACTTCTGCACCAACGTGATGTAGTCGAAGCGGGCG
>CAZVYM010000170.1:0-6574 GCA_964630935.1 uncultured Gemmatimonadaceae bacterium
TTCCTCGCCAACTTCGAGGTGAGCGAGTGCCTCTCTCTCGGCTTCTACACCGACGACGCGACGAACACGACCACCGGGAACGCCCTCGTCGACTCCCCGCTCGCGGACTGCAAGATCTCCCTGAGCAGCCAGCAGATTCAGGAGCTGACGGTGCCGGCCCAGATCCAGGTCGCCGTCAGAGACGCCCGTTGGGACACCACGACAGCGGCGGCCGCGCCTTTCGGCAAGGCCAGGCTGAACGTCCTGCAAGCGGATGAAGCGGGCGTGGCGCAGCTGCCTCCCTCGGCACCCCCGTCGCCGAACTGGTTCGGAATGGCGACGAGCAACAGCACCGTGCTCCGGTGGATCGGCAAGGGTCTCGACAAGCTCGCTTCGCTTCTCCTGCCGGGTAGCCTCTACGCCGGGAGTACGCCGCCGGCGGCCGGTTGGGACTTCACGCGCATGAGCGACTTCCAGGTCGACGTCGCTACCGTCATGGACTTCGACCAACCAGTCCGCGCCTGTGCGAGCTCCCTACCCTCGTGCCTCGACCTGGGCAGCTTCACCGGAGACGCTCCGGTACCGGTGCACGTCAAGGTGAGCGCGCCGGACAACACCGGTCCGCACACGTATCCGAGTGGCTACTATCCCGCGCCCGACACCCGGCTGCACTTCTTCCCCGGGTCCGGCACCGTGTCCTGCCCGGCCGGTACCGAAGGGCCTCTGGACACGCTGGGGAGAGGCTGCTATCCGGCAGGCACGCCGGACCAGAGCACGAAACCTGTTGCATCCACATGGGATCACCTCGTCTACGTGACCGGGACGGATGGCAAGGCGACGGTCGACTGGTCGCTCGCTTCCGGTGGCAACACGATGCAGGTGTCGGCGTGCGGCGTGGCGCGTCCCGGTGCCAACGAGCCGAATCCGCCCGCGGAGCCGGGTTCCGACGGTGTCTGGGGCACGCTCGGCGACTGCTCGAACCGCGAGGTGTCGATGACGCAGCCGGGTGCCTACGACAACGGTCCGGCGGACGGCTTCACGCCCTTCGAGCCGGTGGACACACAGAACGAAGTCGCCATCTACGGCTTGCCGCTCACCTTCCAGGCGCACACCTGCCCGCAGATCACGATCGACGGCAAGGAAGGCCAGGTGAACGGCGGCTCGGAGTGGGTGTGCGCGCAGGTGGACTCGTTCTCGGCGCCGCTCAGTGGCCCGAAGGGAGCGATCAACGCCTGGTTCTATACGTACAACGACGCGAACGCGGTGTACCTGGCGCTCAAGGTCAAGACGACCGATCTCGGCAACAAGGCCTTCCTGAACTTCGTCGAGAACACACAGGACATTCAGAAGGCCGGCGACGAGCTGCTGGATCTCGACTTCTCCGGGAACGACGTGCCGCTGGACTGGTACTTCCCGCAGTCCTGCGTCGACAACAACGCGTCCAGTTTGTGCGGTGATCCCGACACCTTGAGCGACGGACCGTACGCCGCGAGCGCCGCGGCCCAGGTGGACGGAGCGGGCACCGGGTACGTCTTCTACGAGTTCAAGCGCCCGCTCGGCAGCCCGAACGCAGCGCCTGGGTTGAACAAGGAGGACCTCGCCGCCGCCAAGGGTGACACGATCGGCGTGCGCGTGACGGTCACGCAGGGCCAGGGAGGCGGCAAGGGCGGCTTCGTCTGGCCCGATCCCAAGACGAGTCCGGTCATCTTCCACTTGTTCACGATCAAGTAGGTCGGGTAGCGGTCCGCCGAGGCGGGCTGCGATCACCCCGTGAAAAGGGCCCGGAGAAGCCGGTCGGCTTCTCCGGGCCCTTCGCGTTTCGGGATGCCAGCACATCGGGCACCGCCGGCCAGACACTCGCCACAGCTCGAAGCCGTCGCCGCACGCCGTACGTCAACGGCCGAACGTGCGGCAGAGCCCCGGCCCGCTCCTCAGCGGTTGTAGTTCAGAATCGGCAGGACCCGGAACGAGTCCTTGTTGCGCGCGATGTTGATCACGCCGATCTGAAGCCCGTGCAGCTCGTCGGTGATGTTCAGAAGACCGATGGAGACGCCGAACTGTGCGCCGCGGATGTCGTTCCATGCGGCCACGGAGACGCCGCGCAGGAGGCCTCCCTCCTCGATCTTGAAGTAGGCGGGCGCGATGACCAGCCCGTGGACCTCCTCACCACCGGCCCCGAAGCCACTGAGCGCCACTCCCGTGATGCGGCGAGCACCGACGCCCACGCCCCCGATGGCCAGACCCTTGAGCTCGCCTCCGGAGCCCACGCCGATTCCGCCGATCGTGAGGCCCGTGACGTCGCCACCAGCGCCCACGCCGACGCCCCCGATCAGGATGCCCTTCACGTTCCCGTTGGCTCCGATTCCCACACCGCCGATTCCCAAGCCCGTCAGATCGCCACCGGCCCCGGCGCCGATGCCGCCGATGGCCACGCCGGTCAGATCGCCGCTCACCCCGAACCCGACCCCACCCACGGCGATGCCTTTCATGCTTCCACCCGCGCCGGCTCCGACGCCGCCCAGGAACACACCGCGGATGTCACCCTGAGCACCCACCCCGACCCCTCCCACCGCGATGCCGTCGATGTTGCCACCGCTTCCGGCACCCACCCCTCCGATGACGATCCCGGTGATGTCGTGAGCGGTCCCGACTCCCACCCCACCCAGCGCGATCCCGCTGACGTCACCTCCGGCGCCGAACCCGATCGCTCCCGCCGCGATGCCCTTGAAGTCGCGCTTCACGTCCACGCCGGCTCCCAGGGCGATCCCGGAGAGCTCCGCGGCCCCCGTGAGCGGCACGCCGAGCGCCAGTCCCTTCACCACCCCGTCGGCGTCGTCGTAGGGGCTCCAGATGGTCGCGTTGATCCCTCGTACGAGTGCGAGCTCGCGGTCCCGGAAGTTGAGGCGCAAGCCGTCCAGCCGCGGAACGTCGCCGATGCCCAGCCCCACGTCGCCCGCGGCGATCTTCACTCCCTGGGCCAGAACCGGTCGGGGGTAGAGGAGCGATGGAAGGAGCAGGACGAGGAAGAAGAGGGCAGTGGCAAGCGGGACACGCGTGCGCACGGTAGGGCTCCTGTTGATGACTCGTATCGTCTGCGCAACCATACGAATCGAAGCCGAGGCGGGTTTCTCCCTGCGGCTCGGGGCTTGTCGGTCTCGTCTCGCGGCCCTAGCGTGGGCTTCTCATGACCCCATCAGACGCGTCCGCCCGGCCCCCGACCGACCCGCGCCCCAGAACCAGGAGGGGCAGTGCGGGCGCGCGCCTCGCGCTCTGGGTGCTGGCGACCATCCTCATGCTCGCCGCGGCTTCTTATCAGGAGCGGACGGGCCCGACCTACCCTGTGCGCGGCACCCTCCAGGTGGGCGACACCATGCTCGCCTACACGCTCCCCCGCACGGAGACCACCCCACGTGACCTGAGGATCGCCGTGCCGGATCCGGGACCGGGCGCCCATGGCCGGGTCATCTATCGACGCTATCCGACGGACGAGCCCTTCACGACCCTGCCGATGCTGCGCGAGCGCGGGCCGGATGGCACCCCGGAGCTCGTCGTCCACCTGCCCTCGCAGCCGGCCGCGGGCAAGCTCGAGTACCGGGTGGAGCTCGACACCCGCTCCGACACGCTCCGCATCCCCTCCGCGGCACAGGCGGCGGCGGGTGAGGGCATGATCGTGGCGCGCTACAAGGACCCCGTGCCGCTCCCCCTGCTCATCGCCCACGTAGCCTGCATGTTCTTCGCCATGCTGTTCGGCATGCGGGCGGCGCTCGGGGCCCTCATGCTCCCGGAGGGCATCGGGGGACTGGCCTGGACGTCCCTCTGGCTCATGACGATCGGCGGGCTGATCCTGGGCCCGTTCGTGCAGAAGCATGCGTTCGGCGCGTATTGGACGGGCATCCCGTGGGGCTACGACCTGACGGACAACAAGACGCTGATCATGTGGCTGGCCTGGGCAGCCGTCTGCGCGGTGCTCTGGAGGACGCGCCGCCGGGCGGTCCCTCCCCGATCGGCCCGGGCGGCCGTGGTCGGCGGCGCGCTCGTGATGACCGCCGTCTACCTCATCCCGCACAGCTTCAAGGGAAGCCAGCTCGACTACGGACAGCTGGACAAGGGCGTCCCCGCGCAGAAGGCCATCGAAACCGGGCATTGATTCGAGTACATGGAACGCCCTCCTTCCGACGAACGGAGCGACGAAGCATGTTCAGATTCCGGCGATCTCACCGCCGCCACGCCCTCTGGGCGACCCGCGGAGCCTGCACACTCCTTCTCCTGACGCTGGCCGCCGGTGGCCTCCACGCGCAGACCGGCACCACCCGGTTCCGTGTCCGCTACCCGACCGGCGCCGTCGACCAGCCCATCACCGGCCGCGTCTATGTCATGATCTCCCGCACCGACGAGCGTGAGCCTCGCTTGCAGGTCGGGCGCACCGGCATCCCCTTCTTCGGCCGTGACGTCGAGCGGCTCGCTCCGGGCACGTGGGCGACGATCGACGGAAGCGACCTCGGCTTCCCTCTGGACAGCATGGGCGCGTTGCCGGCCGGGGACTACTACGTGCAGGGCTTCGTCAATCGGTATTCGAAGTTCGAGCGCGCCGACGGCCACACCGTCTGGATGCACGACGACCAGTGGGAAGGCCAGCAGTGGCGGCGCTCACCCGGCAACCTGTACAGCGACGTCGTGAAGGTACATCTGGACCCCGCGCGAGGATGGGACGTCGCGCTGACCGCCTCGCACGTGATCCCACCGATCGAGGTCCCGCCCGATACCCGCTGGGTCAAGCGGTTCCGCTTCGAGAGCCCCCTGCTCACGAAGTTCTGGGGACGCCCCATCTACCTGGGGGCGACGGTGCTGCTGCCCGCCGGCTACGATCAGGACACCACGCACTATCCGGTGCTTTATGCGCAGGGACACTTCTCGCTCTCGCCGCCGCTCCGCTTCCAGGAGGGCACCGACCTCTACCGAGCGTGGACCAGCCACGACTTCCCGCGCGTCATCGTCGTCACGTTCCAGCATCCCACGCCCTACTTCGACGACTCCTACGCGGTGAACTCGGTCAATGTGGGCCCGTACGGCGACGCGATCATGCAGGAGCTGATTCCGGAGGTGGAGAAGCGATTCCGCACGATCGCCGAGCCCTGGGCGCGCTGGCTCACCGGAGGGTCCACGGGCGGATGGGAATCGCTCGCGCTGCAGATCTTCCACCCCGACTTCTTCGGCGGCACGTGGTCGTACTGTCCCGACCCGGTCACGTTCACGAACGTGGAAGGTTACAACATCTACGAGGACGCGAACGCATACGAGCGCACGCGCGGGTGGATCACCGTGCCGATCCCCAACTCGCGCGAGACCGACGGCTCGATCCGTACCACGTCACGGCAGCGAAACTACTACGAGCTCGTCTCGGGAACGCACGGGCGCTCCGGCGAGCAGCAGGACATCTGGGAAGCGGTCTACGGTCCGCTCGGCGAGGACGGGTACTTCAAGCCCGTCTTCGACAAGCGCACGGGAGCCATCGACCACCAGGTCGCCGGATACTGGCGAGACCACTACGACCTGCTGGAGTACCTGAAGCGCAATTGGAGCACCGTGGGCCCCAAGCTGGTCGACAAGCTGCACATCTACACGGGGACCATGGACACGTACTACCTGGACGTGGCCGTGCGGCAGCTCCAGGCGTGGATGAAGACCACCGAGGATCCCCACTACGAGGGCTACTTCGACTACGGCCTCTTCCGGCCGCACTGCTATTCGGGCGAGGCCTCGACTCCGGAGCGGCTGCGCGAGATGGCGGCCTTCGGCGTGGCGCACATGCCGGAGGGGCGCGCGACCCCTTGGTGGAGGAGGTAAGGAAGTAAGGAGGTAAGGAAGTAAGGAGGTCGGTCTGCGCGGCCCCCGGGCGGTCGGGGAGTTTCCGGGGCTATCCTGAGCCCGCGGGTGCAGGGGTCCGCGGCTGCAGGGGCACGCGGCTGCAGGGGCACGCGGCTGAAGGGGTGCGCAGGTGCAGGGGCCCGCGGCTACAGGGAGCGCGTGGCTGCAGGGGCACGCGGGCCGGCCCCGCGCGCCTCAGCCCGCGGATGCAGGACCCGCGCGCCGACCCCAGGACCACCGCGCTTGGCGGCGCCCCGGGGTCGGATTCACGCCCTCGTGCTAACGAAGCTCAACCAGCTCCGGCCGGGCTCTCCGGTTGCAGGTAGCTCCCGAGCCAGTCCATCACCGTCGCCCACCAGAGGCGGCGATCTCTCGGCTTGGTCACGAAGTGGAACTCGTCGGGGAAGTACAGGAATCGCGAAGGGACACCCATCATCTGGAGGGCCGTGAACGCCTGGTACCCCTGCGACATGTCCAGCCGATAGTCGTGCTGCGAGTGCACGACGAGCATAGGCGTCTTCCAGTCCCGCACGTGGTTGAGCGGTGACCACTTCTCGTAGAGGCTGCGCTGGTTCCCGTACGGCGTTCCGCCAAACTCGTGAAGTGGGAACCACAGCTCCTCGGTCGAGCCGAACATGCTCACGGTGTTGAAGACGCCGTCGTGGTCCACGAGGACCTTGAAGCGGTCGGTATGGCCCTCGAGCCAGTAGATCATGTACCCGCCGTACGA
>CAZVYM010000171.1:0-6564 GCA_964630935.1 uncultured Gemmatimonadaceae bacterium
CGAGAGCCCTGGGGGGGTGGAGCCACGCTAGGGACGGCCGGTCCGGCGGACAAGTGCGTCCGCGGGACCTGTCCGCGACCATCAGCGGCAGGCCGTGCGCCCGGCCGCCGCTCCGCCGAGCCGGCCGGTGCGGACCCGCGCCCGCCGCGCCGATCAGCGCTCGAGTGCCGCCATGCCGGCTTCGTTGTAGCGCTCGCCGCGCACCTTCTCGACGAGCGGGTCCAGCGCGTCCAGGTCCGCCGAGGTCAGCTCGACGTCGAGCGCCTCCAGGTTGGCGTCCAGGTGCTCGAGGGTCGTCGTGCCCGGAATGGACACCACGTGCTCGCCGCGGCCGAGGACCCACGCCAGCGCGACCTGGGCCGGCCTCACGCCGTGCCGCTCGGCGACCTCCTTCACCACCTCGACCAGCGCCAGATTCGCCTCGAAGTTCTCCCGTGCGAAGCGGGGCTGCCCGACCACCCGGAAATCCCCTTCCTCGAAGGTGGAGTCCCGATCGTAACGTCCGGTCAACAGACCGCGGCCCAGCGGAGAGTACGAGACCAGCGTCACGCCCAGCTCCACGCAGGTCGGCAGGATCTCCTTCTCGATATCGCGGCTGAAGAGGGAGTATTCCGTCTGCAGCGCGGTGATCGGGTGGACGGCGTGGGCGCGGCGGAGCGTCTGGGCGGAGGCCTCCGAGAGTCCCAGCGCCCGCACCTTGCCCTCCTCGACCAGCCGGGCCATCGCTCCGACCGTGTCCTCGATGGGCGTGTCGGGGTCCATGCGGTGGAGGTAGTACAGGTCGATGTGATCCGTGCCGAGTCGTCGCAGGCTCCCTTCCGAGGCGCGGCGCACGTTGGCCGGTGAGCCGTCCACCCCGAGGCGCCTTCCGTCGGGGGCGCGCAGGGGTCCGAACTTGGTCGCGATCACGACCTGGTCCCGGCGATGTCCCAGCGCCTTGCCGACCAGGGTCTCATTGTGCCCCATCCCGTACATCTCCGCGGTGTCGAAGTGGGTCACACCGCGTGCCGCGGCCTCTCGGATGAGGTGGATGGCTTCGGATTCCGGCGTGCGTGGTCCGTAGAATTCCGAGAGTCCCATGCACCCGAGTCCGAGCGTGGAGACCTCGATGCCGGAGCGTCCCAGGGTACGGGTCTTGCTGATCATATGCGTGCTCCTCTTTCGACTTCGACGGTGAGGTGCCCCGAATCGCGACACCGACTCATCGATACGCGCGAAGCGAGACAATGGTCCGGATACGGCGCCCGACGCTTCGCCGCCTCGCTTGACGCTCCGGAGCCGGTGCCGTAGCCATTACGCCGCACCCCCGATGCCCCACACCGGAAGGGATCATGATCGTCCCGCTGATCGCGCTGAGCCTCTTCGCCGGGCCCCCGCCACAAGACAGCACCTATTTCCAGCAGGGCGTCTCGTACCGGATCGAAGCGTCGCTGGACGAGCCGGCGCAGGTCCTCCACGGGCGCGCGCGTATGCGATACGTGAACCACGCCCCGGCCACGTTGGATACGCTCTGGTTCCACCAGTACCTGAATGCATTTCGGCCCAACAGCGCCTGGGCGCGGCGCGAGCTGGAGTTCGGTGTGCGCCGCTTCCAGGATCTCGGCCCGACGGAGCACGGCTTCGAGCGCTTCACGGCGCCCGTGCGGGTCGACGGCACGCCCGTCGAGCCGGTCTACCCGTTCTCTCCGGACTCGACGGTCACGGCGGTCCCGCTTCCGCACCCGCTCGCCCCCGGCGACAGCGTGGTCGTCGACATGTCCTGGGACGCCCGTCCGTCCACGATTCCACGACGGCAGGGCCGACGAGGCCGGCACTGGGACTTCGCGCAGTGGTATCCGCGCATCGCCGCGTACGACCAGGATGGGTGGGAGTATCACGTCCTGCTCCCGCAGGGAGAGTTCTACGGCGAGTTCGCGCATTGGGACGTCACGCTCGACGTCGCCGCCGACCAGGTCATCGGAGCCACCGGGGTCCCGGTCCAGGGTGATCCCGGCTGGGAGAAGGCTGCGACACCCGGCCAGAAGGTGGAATACGCGCGTGACGCGTATCCGGCTCCGACTCCGGAGTCGTTGGGCCTGCTGACCGGGAGCGCGGCGGCGGGGCGCAAGCGGGTGCGCTGGATCGCCGACGACGTGCACCATTTCGCCTGGAGCACCGCGCCGGACTACATCTACGAAGGCGGGCGCGCGGGTAAGGTGCTCATCCACGTCCTCTATCAGCCGGGAGACACCGCCTGGTCGGGTGGGGTCGCGGTCGAACGCTCTCGCGTCGCGCTGGAGTGGCTCGAATCCAAGTTGGGCCCCTATCCCTACGCGCAGATCACGAACCTGCACCGGATCGAGGGCGGCGGGACCGAGTTCCCCATGATGGTGATGAACGGGGGAGCCTCGTTGGGCCTGATCCAGCACGAGTTCACGCACCAGTGGGCGATGGGGATCCTCGCGAGCAACGAGTGGAAGCACGCATGGCAGGACGAGGGCTTCGCCGACTTCATGACCGCGTGGGCGCAAGAAGAGCGCGGTGACACGACGGTGTGGCAGCGGGCGTTGCCCAGGCTCGCCCAGCTCGAGCGGACGGGCACGACGCAACCGATGGACACTCCGGCCGCCGACTTCCGGGACTACCGCATGTACTCGGCCATGTCGTACTCCAAGGGAGGCGCCTTCTTCCACATGATGCGCGGGCTCCTCGGCGACGAAGCCTTCGGCCGCGGCCTCATGCGCTACTCGCTCCACAACAGGTTCCGTCATGTCACGCCGGAGGATCTCCGGCGCGCGATGGAGCAGGCCAGCGGCGAGGATCTGGGGTGGTTCTTCCATGAGTGGCTCGACACGACGCTCAGGCTCGATTGGGGCATCGGCGACGCGTCGACCCGCCAGACCCAGGACGGTTGGGTGACCCGCGTCGAGGTGATTCGCGGAGGCCAGGCCTGGATGCCGGTGACGCTCCAGGTCGGGATGCGCCGTCACCGACTGACATCCCGAAACTGGCGGGAGGTCGTCGAGGTGCGGACGACGGAAGAGCCGCACACGATCACGCTCGACCCGGACTACGCGCTTCTGGACGTGGACCGCACGAACAACGTCCGGGAGCTGCGGTGACCGGTCACACCGGCGCCCGCAGGCGCGCCGGGGGGGCCGCGTGAACGCGGCCGAGCGTCGGGAGGGGGCGACCCTCGGGGCTCTGACCGGCCAGGCCGAGTCCCATCTATGCTCGGCTCGGGACGCGGTGACGCTCGGCGCGCGCGTCCACCGGGAGGTGGTCGCTCCGTTCGTCCAGCTTCGGGCGGAGGCGGCCGAAGCCGGATTCGACCTCCGCATCCTGAGCGGATTCCGGAGCTTCGAGCACCAGCTCTCCATCTGGAACGGGAAGGCCGGAGGGGAGCGTCCCGTGCTCGACAGCCAGGCGAGGCCGCTCGACATCGGCGGCCTGACCGATTGGGAGCTCGCGCTCGCGATCCTCCGGTGGTCCGCGCTCCCAGGCGCCTCGCGACACCACTGGGGCACCGACGTGGACGTGTACGATGCCGCGGCCACGCCGGAGGGCTACCAGATCGAGCTCGTGCCCGGCGAGGTCGAGCCGGGGGGGATGTTCGGCGCGATGCACGCCTGGCTCGACCAGCGGATCGCCGCCGATCGGGCCTTCGGCTTCTTTCGGCCCTACGACGAGGATCGGGGCGGTGTCGCGCCCGAGCGCTGGCACCTGAGCTGGGCCCCCCTGGCCACGGGCTGGACGCGGCAGCTCACGCCCTCGGCGCTGCGCGAGGCGCTGGCCGGTGCGAACATGGAGCGCAAGGACGCGGTGCTCGACCACCTGGACGAGATCGTGGAGCGCTTCGTGGTCAACATCAATCCGGCCTTCCGATGACCCTCCGACCGAGCGCCGAGCAGGGGACGCTTCCGTTCCAGCCTACGCCCTACGGCCATTCCCGATTGGGGCGCCCACTGGAGGTGTGGCGCCCGCCCAGACACGCCGAGATCCTGGTCTTCGCGGGCATCCACGGCGACGAGCCGGAGACGACCGGGGTGCTCTCGAAGGCGCTCCGCCGACTGGCAGAGGCGCCCGAGCGGTGCGCGATCGTGCTCGCCGCAAACCCGGACGGTCTCGTGCGCGGCACACGCGGCAATGCCTCCGGGGTCGAGCTCAATCGCAACTTCCCCACGCGCGACTGGCGTCCGGATCCGGTCGCGCACCGCGCCACCCTGGACGGGCTGCGCGAGGTTCTCCTGAGCCCGGGCGAGAAGCCCGGCTCGGAGCCGGAGACACGCGCGCTCATCGGCCTGGTGGAGGAGCTCGAGCCCGAGACGGTGGTGGCGCTGCATGCTCCGCTCGGCTGCATCGACGACCCGAAGAAGGGCCCGGTGGCGCGGTGGCTCGCGGAGGCGACGGGCCTCCCGCTCGTCGAGGACGTGGGCTATCCCACGCCCGGCTCGTTCGGGACCTGGGCCTCGGAGCGCGATCTCGCCGTGGTCACGTACGAGCTTCCCCTCGCGTCGACCGACGAGCTCGCACGCGCCCACGTTCCGGTGCTGGTCGACCTTCTCACCCGGACAGGCGTCTAGGCGACCATGGTCCTCAACGTCATCTGGATCGCGTTCTTCCTGATCGCGCTGGTCGTCGGCCTGGTCCGGCTGGTCTTCTTCCACGACATGCAGGTGTTCACCGACATCGTGAACAGCACGTTCGACATGGCCAAGCTGGGCTTCACCGTATCGCTCGGCCTTACCGGCGTGCTCACGCTCTGGCTCGGGCTGATGAAGGTGGGCGAGGAAGGCGGGGCCGTCGGGCTGCTGGCCAGGCTCGTCCGGCCCCTGACCCATCGCCTCTTCCCGGAGGTGCCGAGAGACCATCCGGCCCACGGCTCCCTGATCATGAACTTCGCCGCCAACGCGCTCGGCCTCGACAACGCGGCCACTCCGCTCGGGCTCAAGGCGATGCAGGAGCTTCAGGAGCTGAACCCCGACCCGGAGACGGCCTCGAACGCCCAGATCATGTTCCTGGTCCTCAACACGTCCGGGCTCACGCTGATCCCGATCAGCATCATGGTCTACCGGGCGCAGCTCGGGGCCGCGAACCCGTCCGACATCTTCCTGCCGATCCTCCTGACGACGTTCTTCTCGACGATGGCCGGGTTGATCTCGGTCGCGCTGGTCCAGCGCATCAACCTCCTGGATCGGGTCGTTTTGACGTACCTGATCGGCGGCTCGGCGCTGGTGGGCACGACGCTCTACTACTTCTCGAAGCTCCCCCAGGACCAGGTGCAGACCGTGTCCGGCCTGGTGGCCAACCTGCTCCTGTTCGGCGTCATCGTCGGGTTCATCACCATGGCCATGGTGCGCCGCGTCAACGTGTACGAGGCGTTTATCGACGGAGCCAAGGAGGGCTTTCCCGTCGTCATCAAGATCATTCCCTACCTCGTGGCCATCCTCGTCGCCATCGGCGTGTTCCGGGCGAGTGGGGCCATGGACTACCTGGTCTCGGGCGTCGGCAAGGGCGTATCCGCGCTCGGATTCAACAGCGACTGGGTGGGCGCCCTGCCCACGGCCCTGATGAAGCCGCTCAGCGGTAGCGGGGCGAGGGGGATGATGGTCGAGGCGATGAAGACGTACGGAGCGGACTCCTTCGTCGGGCGGCTGACGTGCATCTTCCAGGGCGCGACGGACACGACCTTCTACGTCATCGCGCTCTATTTCGGCTCGGTGGGCGTGAAGAAGACCCGGTATGCCGTCACCTGCGGGCTGATCGCCGATTTCGCCGGGGTCGTGGCGGGGATCTTCATCGGGTATCTGTTCTTCCACTGATGCGGCGCGCCTGATCTTCCGGGCCGGTCCGTCGCTGTCTCGGCTGCCCGAGCCTCCCATACGGCGTTCCGCGCCTGCCCTGCGATCCCGATCGAAGATCCTGGCGCGGCATGCCGGGCTGCAGCTAATGTGACGGGATTCCGAGGACGTCTCCCTCCACCGGAGTGTGCACCATGGTCGGCATCCCCGCTCTCTGGCTCCCGATCCTGCTCGCCGCCGTGTTCGTCTTCATCGTGAGCGCGATCTTCCACATGGCGCTCCCCCACCACAAGAGCGACTTCAAGAAGCTCCCGGACCAGGACAAGGCGCTCGACGCGCTCGGCAGCCTCTCCATTCCTCCGGGCGAGTACATGTTTCCGTCCACCGGCGGAGACATGGCGGCCATGCGGTCCGAGGAGTTCAAGGACAAGATGAAGAAGGGGCCGGTCGGCATGCTGACCATCTTCCCGCCGTCGGACAATCCGATGAGCATGGGGCCCCAGCTCACCCAATGGTTCGTCTTCTGCATCATCGTGAGCGTGTTCGCCGCCTACATCGCCGGCCGCGCGCTCGGACCTGGCGCTGATTACCTGCTGGTGCAGCGCTTCGCCGGTGCCACCGCCTTCATCGCGTACACGTTGGGCGATTGGCCCCGCTCGATCTGGTACAGGCAGGCCTGGAGCACCACGATCAAGAACACCATCGACGGGCTGATCTACGGGCTCGTGACCGGCGGCACGTTCGGCTGGCTCTGGCCGTCCTGAGCCTTCGGGGCGGCCGGTCC
>CAZVYM010000172.1:0-6468 GCA_964630935.1 uncultured Gemmatimonadaceae bacterium
GGTGTGTCGGCGTTGGCGTGCACGCCCATCGTGCGGAACTCGTCGGCCCACCCCATGATCGTCCGGAACTCCTCGGACAGCTCGGGCTCGATCATCGCGACCTCTCCCAGGTAGATCTCTCCGAGCGCACCGTCGAAGGTGATCACGTCCCCTTCGCGAACGATCTGGTCGCCCGCCTGGAACGTGCGGGCCGCCGGATCGATGACCACGGTCTCGCAACCGACGATGCACGGCTTGCCCATGCCGCGCGCCACGATGGCCGCGTGGCACGTCATGCCGCCCCGGCTCGTGACGACTCCCTGGGCGTGGACGATGCCGTGGATATCGTCCGGCGTGGTCTGCGGCCGCACCAGGACGACCCGCCGTCCCTCGCTTCCCAAGAGCTCGGCCGTGTCGGCATCGAACACCACCTCTCCGGTCGCGGCGCCCGGCGAGGCGGGCAAGCCCCGGGCGACGAGCGTCTTCGGCGCCTTCCGGTCGACGTTGCGGTGCAGGAGTCGCACGACGTCTTCGGGCTCGACGCGCAGGACGGCGTCCGAGCGCGAGATCACCCCTTCTTCGGCCAGATCGTGCGCGATGCGGACGCTCGCCCGGGGGGCGCGCTTGCCCGTGCGGGTCTGCAGCAGGAAGAGGCGGCCTTCTTGAACGGTGAACTCGATGTCCTGCATGTCGCCGAAGTGCTCCTCGAGACGGGCGCAGGTGTCCGTGAGCTGCCCGTAGACCTCCAGCTGGCTCTCCTCGAGCGCGCTGACGGGCAGGGGCGTTCGAATGCCGGCCACGACGTCCTCGCCTTGCGCATTGGGGAGGTACTCCCCGTACGGAGACGGATCGCCCGTGTTGGGATCTCGAGTGAACACGACTCCCGTGCCGGAGTCGGGCCCGAGGTTGCCGAACACCATGGTCTGCACGTTGACCGCCGTGCCCAGGTCGTCGGGGATCTTGTTGATGCGCCGATAGACCTTCGCCCGCTCGTTGTCCCAAGACTTGAAGACGGCGCGCGTGGCCTCCAGAAGCTGATCCCTCGGCTCCTGAGGAAACGGCCGTCCGGACTCCTCCTCGACGAGCGCCTTGTAGTCGTCGATCACCTCCCGGAGAACGGCCGCGTCCAGGTCCGTGTCGAGCCGAGCCGTCCGTCGGCGCTTGTGCCGCTCCAGGATATCCTCGAAGCGGTCATGCGGGATGCCCAGCACGACGTTGCCGAACATCTGGATGAGCCGCCGATACGAGTCGTGGGCGAAGCGGGCATCGTCTGTTACGTCGGCAAGACCGAGCACCGAGTCGTCGTTGAGACCGAGATTGAGGATGGTGTCCATCATCCCCGGCATGGAGATCGCGGCCCCGGATCGGACCGATACCAGCAAGGGGTCGCTCGCCTCGCCCAGGCGCTTGCCCGTCTGCCGCTCCAGCTCCGCCATCGCCTGCCACACCGGCTCGCGGAGCGAGTCGAAGAAGGACTCGCCCTGCCGGGTGTAGGCGACACACGCCTGAGACGTGATCGTGAACCCGGGAGGGACGGGCAGGCCGATCGACGTCATCTCGGCCAGCGCCGATCCTTTGCCGCCGAGCACGTCCCGCATGTCCGCGCCACCTTCGTCGAAGCCGTAGATCCATTTCGGATCGCTCATCGAGACTCTCTCCCTGCCTGTAGGACCTCGAGGACTTCCCGGGCGGTCTCTTCGACGGCCCTGTGCGACACGTCCACCACCGGGCAGCCGAGGCGCTCGAACACCCGGTTGGCGAAACGGATCTCTTCGGCGATGCGCGAGGGCTCCGCGTAGTTGGAGCCCAACTCGAGGTCGAGGGACCGCAGTCGCTCCTCGCGGATCTGCCTCAGCTTGTCGGCACGAACGGCGAACCCGACCACGTGATCCGGCGCGAGCCGGTAGAGCTCGGAAGGAGGATCCAGCTCGGGGACGAGCGGCACGTTCGCGACCTTGTGTCCCTTGCGGGCCAGGTACATCGAGACGGGCGTCTTGGAGCTCCGCGACACGCCGATCAGCACGATATCGGCCTTGGTCAGGCCGGCCGGGCTCTTGCCGTCATCGTACTTCACGGCGAACTCGATGGCTTCGACACGGCGGAAGTACTCGGCATCCAGTCGATGGGAAAGACCCGGCAGCAGCCTGGGCGGCGAGGGCGACACCCTGCTGAACGCGTCCAGGACGGGGCCGAGCACGTCGACCGTGGCGAGATCCAACCGCTCGGCCTCCGCCCGGACGAAAGAGCGCAACTCAGGGTCGACGAGCGTGAAGACCAGGACCCCGTTGCGTTGCTTGGCTCCGGTCAGAGCCCGCAGAACGGCGTCGCGATCGTTGACGTAGGCCACGCGGAAGAACTCCACGGCTCCGTCGTCGAACTGGCTGGCTCCGGCGCGCGCGACCGCTTCCGCCGTCTCACCGAGCGCATCGGACAACACGTAGACCACCAAGGGTCGTCTCTATCGGTTTGGCGTATACGCCCGTTATCAGGAGGGCCTGCGGCAGTGAACGCAAAGATAGAGATCGGGCCGGACCCATTGTCAAGGTGCGTCGCGGAATGGTGATCCGTGGTATTCGATAGATAGTCGGAAAACCCGCATAAACCATTCATGCCGACTGTACGGATCGCTCGAGGGGCTTCCACACACGCCGCACGTGCGATGCGTGCGCGGGCTGCGGCGCTCGAGGGTGCGGATCGTGGTTGCTCCATGGAATCTACAGCCGTAGAATGCGGACATGATGAGACTGTGCCGTGTCGCCGTGCCCGGTATCATGCTCACCCTGGCCTCGTGCTCCGGTGCGGGTGTGGGGCATCCGGGGCTGGATGTGCCGACCTGGACCGTGACGGGGCCCGAAGTCCGCATCGGGTCGGTCGACGATCCCGCCTACGCCTTCGGGTCCGTCCAGGCGCTCGCCGTGGGACCGAACGGCTTCCTCTATTCGCTGCACAGGAACGAGCCCAGCGTTCGGGTCTGGACCCCCGATGGACAACCGGCCGACAGCATCGGGCGCGAGGGCGAGGGTCCCGGCGAGTTCAAGCGGCCCTGGATCCTGGGCTTCTTCGGGGACACGCTGTGGGTCACCGACCTCGGGACCTACCGGGCCAGCTACTTCCGCCCGGACGGCACGTTCCTGGGGATCGCGGCACCCAAGGTCGATCTGGGGAGTGCCACCACCGAGAGCACGCCTCCTCCGCGACCGATGCGCCCTCTCCGCGACGGCACGTGGTACGGCGTGACGCCGGCGTTCTCCGACGGGATCGCGCGGGGCACGCTCACGGAGGTCCCGCACGTCCATATGGACGCGGGTGGGCACGTGCTGAACACGATCTGGGTGCAGCACTATCGGACCACGGACATCCTGGCGATCCTGAACAAGGACGGGCGAGGTGGCACGTACGGGCCCCAGCCCTTCGGCGACGCGCCACTGACCGGAGCTCTGGACGACGGCAGCCTGGTCGTGGCGGACGCCCGGGTGCCGACGAGCGCCCAGGGCGCCCGCTTCTTCGTGACGAAGATCGACGCCTCGGGCGATACGCTCTGGCGCGACACGATCGCCTACGCGCCCACCCCGCTGCCCGCGTCCCGGGTGGACAGCGCCATCGCGGCCCGGACCGAGAGCATGTACGGCTTCATGAGCCGCATCCGTCCGGGCACGAGCCACGGGGACGTGGAATCGGACATCCGGGCGGCCATGTACGCGCCGCCCTTCCTCCCCTACCTGGAGGGGCTCCTCGTCACGACGGACGGATCGATCTGGCTACGGAGGACGCAGAGCCCTCGCGACGGCGAGTCGTGGCTCGTCCTCGACCCCGACGGAAAGCCCTCGGCCGAGATCCTGACCCCCACCGACCTCCGCGTGCTCCTCGTCCACGGGGACGACGTCTGGGGCGTCGAGATCGACTCGCTAGACGTCAACTACATCGTGCGCTACCGGTTGGATCGGGGAGGGGCGTAGAGGGCACTTGTGCGTGCGGCCGTGCGGCGGCCTATTGCACGCGTCAGCGCATCTCGATCGCTCGTTCCGGCCCGGCAGCGCGATGAACACGATTCGCCGCATCTCCGTTCTGGCTCTCCTTTCCTTCGCAACTCTCCCCGCCGCGGTCCTGGCCCAGCGTCAACCGGGACACCCGATCGGAAAGGTCACGACGATCGGCGATCTGGTGGCGCTGGAGCTCGACAGCGGGGCCGTGGCACCCGCGCACCTGTTCGATCTCGACCACCGAACACTCCGATTCACCCCCGTCGGTGAGGGCTACCGGGTCGAGAGCGTTCCCCTTCGGTGGGATCCGGACTTCGGGACGGAGCTCGCCGGCGGCACGGTGGCGCTGCGTGGCTTCACCTTTCCGTTCTCCGGCAGGAGCTGGGACACCCTCGACGTCGCGACCGGGGCGATCACCTTCGGCGCCATGGAGCGCCGCGGAGGCGGTGGACGAGGTGGCGCGCCGGCGGGCAATCGCACGGGCGCAGGTTTCTCCGCACGGGCGGGATTCGCGATGCAGCGCTACCCGACGCTCGCGACGGTGGGACGCACGTTCATCGACATGATCCCGGGCATCGCCGCGTTCGTGAAGCCGAATCTCCGGGGAGAGCGCTACGTGAAGGAGCTGCCCGACCGCGCGGTCGTGACCTGGACGCTGACGGAGCCGTACGGCGGCATCCAGGCGTTCACGTGGGTTCCCACGGTGAACCGGATCCAGGCGGTCCTGCACCAGGACGGCGTGATCGAGCTCTCCTACGACAGCGTCTCGGCGAAGGACGCCGTCGTGGGCGTGTTCCCCACCGTCGAAGGCGGCGGCGAGAAGCCGCTCGCCACGATCTCGAATGCGCCGGGGGCCCACGGCGAGCAGGGCGGCCGGCAAGGGGACCGCGCCGCGGCTGCGAGCCTCGACATCGGCAGCGTGACGCTCTCGGTCGTCGACGGGCTCCTCCTGAAGGCCACCATACGGACGCGCGGTGCCGTACCGACGGACGGGGATGCGGCCATCGACGGAGTGACCTACCGGCTCGCGCTCGACGCGCACCGGCCGGCGGTGACGGACGCGGCGAACGCGACGGTCGTGTGGACGATCCGGGGCATGGCCGGCAGGCGCTTCGGGCGCCGTGAGATCCCGCCCCGCTGGATGGCGTCCGGGGAGGGGCTCCAGCCCGGGGTGACCGTCGAGGGCAACACGATCGCGGTCGAGGGGATCCTCCCGGCGGAGCTCTCCGGCGTGAAGGAGATCTCCGTCTCGGCCGAGACGGAAGCCGGAGATCCTTCACGGATCGTCGATCGGACGGGCGCCCACGCCGTGGCGCTCGCCGGCATCCGCTCGCCCGAGGTCGATCTCTCCTCCCTGACGTCGAAGGACGGCGCCTTCCCGGTCGTGTACGAGGGATTCCACTGGCCCGGGATCCCGAGGGCACAGGATGTCGCCTGCTCGGTCATCACGGCGCTCGGAGACCATTTCGACTTCATCGCCTCCTACTCCGACTTCCGCGTCGACAACCCGGAGGGCGGCACGCCGAGCACCGGCCCGCGCGGTGGCGACGTCTCGGGCATCGGCACGCGCACGAGCGGCCTCGAGAGCTACTGCAGCAAGGGCGAGCTCCAGTGGATGTACGTAGAGCCGGTGTCGACGTCCGCGGTCCAGTTCCAGGAGCGCTCGCCCGATGGACGCATGACCGACTACGACTACGCGATGTCGCAGATCGGCCACGAGCTGGGCCATCGATGGGCTGCGGACGCGAGCGCGGTCGTCGACGGCGACACCATCCAACTCGGTCCGGTGCACTGGGCGGCCGGTGTGGACCTTCCCGCGGCCTTCCCCTATTCCCGCCCGTACGAAGCCGACGCGATGGGCGGGAGCACCTGGAAGGACAACGGTGACGGCACGTGGACCCAGCTCGACCGGGACTACTACTCACCCGCGAAGGGATACTCGTGGCTCGGCCTGTACCTGATGGGGCTCGCCCGACCCGACGAGGTGAAGCCCTTCTTCATCCTCCGCAACCTGAAGCGCACCGGGAAGCAGGACGCAGAAGGTCACCCGATCTGGACGGGTGACAAGACGGTCATCACGATCCAGGACGTGATCGCTGCCATGGGTCCGCGAGAGCCGGACTTCGATCACGCCCAGAAGAAGTTCAACACCGCCATCGTGGTCATGACGATGCCGGGCGAGAGGCCGACCAAGGAGCTGATCGACGGCGCGAACGCCATCGCGCGGCACTGGATCGCCTACTGGTCGAAGACGACCGGGGGACGGTCGGTAATGACGGTGAATCCGAAGTAGAACGTTCCACGAACCCGGCCCACCATGAGCGCTCTGCCAGAGAAGCGATACACGAAGCAGGAGGTCGAGCGAGCGAAGGCGACGTCTCAGGTCGTCGGTTGGGCCCAGGGGGCGGGTGCCGTGGTCGCGGGCGTGATCGTGCTCAAGTTCCTGGGGTGGATTCCCGCGCTCGTCGTGCTCGGAGCCGTCATCTGGGTCCTCTACAAGCTGTTCTCG
>CAZVYM010000173.1:0-6389 GCA_964630935.1 uncultured Gemmatimonadaceae bacterium
CCGGACAGTGAGGTGGGGCGCGTCCAGAACGGGCGCGCCCTGTTTCTTCGTCAGGCCGCTTCGAGGCGGTCCAGACGGGCCTCGACCCTTCCGAGGCGAGCCTCGACCTGGGTGAGGCGACCTTCGACCTCCGTGAGCCGATTCTCAACGTTCGTGAGGCGCCGGTCGATGCGATCGAAGCGCGCGTCGATTCGGTCGAACTTGCGTCCGAGGAAGTCGATGAGCTGGCCGTATTCGCTCGAGGTCATTCGGACGCCGCGGGGGTCGGAGGCGGGAAGCGAAGCCTCAAGGTAGGAGGCCTCGCGGGCCGTCGCCATGGCAGATCCGGTAGTAGCGTGCGACGTCCTCGAGCGCCGAGCGAGCGGTCTCTCGCCTACTCCTCCCTCAACGCCTCGCACGGGTCCACCCGGGTGGCCCGCCGGGCCGGCACGAGCGCGGCCAAGGCGGCGACGGCCAGGAGCACCACCGCCACCCCGCCGTAGACCAACGGATCGCGCGGCGAGACCCGGAAGAGCAGCGCCCCCATCCTGGGCGCGGCGATCCAGGCGACCGCCGCACCCAGCGCCAGGCCGATCACGACCGTCTCGAGGGCCTGCCGGGCCACCAGGGTGACGATCCTCGAGCCCGTCGCCCCGAGCGCGGACCGGATGCCCAGCTCGTAGCGCCGCTGGGCCACGCTGAAGGAGAGCACCCCGTAGAGCCCGACCGCGGCGACCAACAGCGCCAGGATGCCGAACGCCGAGAACATCGTGGCCCCGAGGCGCCATCCCCTCACCTGCCGGGCGAAGAGCGCCTCGAACGGCTTCACGTCCGCGTAGCGCACCGCGGGGTCCAGACCTCGGAGCACCTTCTGGATCACGGGCATGGCGGCCTCGGCCGAGCCGGTCGTCCTGACCAGAAGCGTCGGCGACCCGCTCGTCTGGAGGTCCGGCACGTAGTAGAGCATCTGCGGATCCTCGTCCACGAGCGCCTGTCTGTGGGAGTCCTCGACGATCCCCACCACCCTCGTGCACGGAGCCTTGGCCGGGTCCTGGATCCTCAGGCAGTGCCCCAGCGCGTCTTCGTCCGGCCAGACGGTGTGGGCGAACGTCTGGTTGATCACGGCCACCCGCGCCGCCCCTTCGTCGTAGTCCGGGGGCTCGAGGCCCCTGCCCCGCAGGATCGCGAGCTCCATGGTATGGAAGAAGCCCGAGCTGACCCGGTAGATGTACGGCCCTCCGGAGGGGAGCTGCGGCAGGGAGTCCAGCCCGTCCACCCCGAGGTCTTCACCGATGCTCGACTGGAAGGGGAGCGCGATCGTATAGGCGGCGTCACGCACGGCCGGCAGGGCCCGGAGCCGCTCGACCGCGCGGTCGTTGAGCGTCCGGACGTTCGAGGCCGCGAGCTTGCCGGACGGTCCGCCGGTCGACCCGTCCGCCGACCCGGGCGTCGACTCCGACCCCGATCCCGACCGCGACGTCGACTCCGATGTCGATCCCGATCCCGACGCCGGCGTGGATCCCTCCGGCGCTCGATCGATCTCGAGATTCGCCACCACGAGGCCGCGGGGCTGGAACCCCAGGTCTACGTCGTCCACCGCGCGAAGACTCCGCACGAACAGGCCCGCGCCCACGAGCAGGACGACCGAGAGGGCGGCCTGGGCGACGAGGAGCGCCACCCGGGTACGGGAGCGAGCGGCGGACGAGCCGTGCCCGCCGGCCTTCAGCGTCTCCACCAGATCGGGCCGGCTGGCCTGGAGGGCCGGCACGAGCCCGGCGAGCAGCGCGGTCAGGACCGCGGCCCCGACCGTGAACGCCAGCAGGCGGGGCCCGAGCCCCGAGCCGAACGCCACGTTGGGCAGCAGCACACGCTGGATCACCCCCCGACCCCACCACGCCACCAGGAGCGCCGCTCCGGCACCCAGCAGCGAGAGGAGGAGGCTCTCGGTCAGGAGCTGGGCCAGCAGGCGGGCGCGTCCACTGCCGAGGGCCATCCGCACCGCCATCTCCCGACGCCAGCGCACCGCGCGGGCGAGCAGCAGGTTGGCGACATTGGCGCAGGCGATGAGCAGCACGATCAGCGAGACGCCGGCGAGCCAGCGGGAGACCGCCGATTCGTCCACGCCCTCGGTCCGGGAGATGGCCGATCCGGCTCCGCTCGCCTGCGCCGACGGCCCGCTCGCGGCGATCAGCGAGGTCGAGACGATGCGCGCCTCGGCGTCGTAGCTCGGCTCGTCGGCCCGGGCCGCCCGATGCGCGGCGGTCGCCTGCGCTTCGGCCGCGCCGGGCTGGACACCCGGAGCCAGGCGCGCCACCACCTGGAGCCACCACCACCACCGGCTGCCCGCCCATGCGTCGCCACCGGTCGACAGCGCCTGCTCCGTTCGCAGCGGCACCCAGACGTCCACCGGCGCGAGCTCCGCGCCCGTGAACCCCTCGGGCGCCACGCCCACCACGGTGAACGTGCCGGGCCCGATCCTGAGCGTCCGGCCGAGCACGCCCGGATCCCGGCCGAACCGACGCACCCAGAACGCATGGCTCAGCACGACCACCGGCTCGGCCGCGCCGACGACGTCCTCCGGGGGCGTGTAGAACCGACCCAGGACCGGCTTCACGCCCAGGAGCGGAAAGTACGAAGCCGTGGCGGTGGCCATCCGGATACGTACGGCGCTCTCGCCCGCGCCCATCGTCACGGGACGCGGACGCGTGTAGGCCGCGACGGCCTGGAACCCGTCGACCTTCGCCATGTCCTCGAAATCGGGATAGGTCAGGAAGTCGGAGGTGAGGAGGCGACCGTTGAAGCCGATCCGGCTCACGTAGAGTCGGCGTACGGCGTCGGGCGAGGTCACGCGCCCCGGCGGTGAGAGCAGGAGCCGGTCGACGACTCCGAACATCGTGACGTTGGCGCCGATCCCCAGCGTCAGCGTCAGGACGACCGCCAGCGCGAAGCCCGGCGCCCGCACGAGCGACCGCAGCGCGAACGCCACGTTTCGACCCATCTCGTCCACCCAACCCATCGCCCTCCTCCTCCGCCACCGGCGCCGATCGTCGCGCACGAGCCGCCTGCGATGCTCCTCCACGTCTCCGAAGCGCCGACGCGCCTCGGCCCACGCCTCCTCCTCGCCCATCCCCCGCTCCATCAGGAGCTCGACCGTGCCCTCGAAGTGCGAGCGGATCTCTTCGTCCACGTCGTCGTGAATCCGACGGCGTCCCTTCCCACCCGGGCCGAGCTCGGGCGCCCGGTCCATCAGCTCCCCTCGAACACCTTCGCCACCGCCTCGGCGTACGCCTCCCATTCACGTCGTCCCCGCTCCAGCTCTCGGCGGCCCGCCGGCGTCAGCTCGTAGAACTTGGCGCGGCGCCCCTTCTCGGAGACGCCCCATTCGGCGTCGAGCAGTCCCCGATCGCCCATGCGGTGGAGCGCCCCGTAGAGCGCGCCGTCCTCGATCTGCAACGCGTCGTCCGTGGTCCGGCGAATCCAGTCCACGATGCCGTAGCCGTGCAGGGGTCCGGCGGACAGTGCCCGGAGGATGAGGGTGTCCAGGGTGCCGCGCAGGAGATCCATGGGAATGCCGGGTCGGAGGCTGGGTGTCGGCTCGAACGTCCGGTGGCCCGGTCGAGGCCCGGGCGCTCGAGCCCGTATTGACCTCAGGTTCTGAGGTTAGCTGTCCGCAACATTACCCTCAGGTTCTGAGGTGTCAAGGTGTGCGTGCGAGACGTCGAGAGGACGGCGGCTCGCCTCCGCCGCCGACTCACCGGGAGGAGCGGCCGTTCAGGACGCCCGCCGCTCCCCTCCCATCGCGCCCTGGACGGCGCCCAGCAGCTCGTCGATCTGGAACGGCTTCTCGAGGAAGGCGATGCCCCGTCGGGTCCGGAGCTGCTCGATCAGGTCCTCCTCGGAGTAGCCGGACATGTAGAGGACCGGGACCTTCGGGTGCCGACGCTCGAACTCGGTGCCGAGCGCCAGGCCGCTCATGCCGGGCAGGGACACGTCGGTGATGAGCAGGTCGATGTCCTCGCCGTGCGTGTCGGCCAGACCGAGGGCGGACGGGCCGTCCCCTGCGCTCAGAACGCGATATCCGGCGCGTCCGAGCACCCGATTGAACAGCCGCCGCACCGACTCTTCGTCGTCGGCCACCAGGACGGTCCCCCGCTTCGGATCGCGGGCGCCCGCGGCTCCTTGGTCGTCGGATGGCCCGTAGGCGGGGATCGACGCACCGGCGGTCCCCCGCGCGCCCGCCGCATCGCGAGCTCCCCCACCCCCGGCCTCACCCGCCGCCTCGGCCGGGGCATCACTCAGGGGCAGGTGTACCTGCATCGTGGTCCCCTGGCCGAGCTCGCTCTGGACCCGGATGAAACCGTCGGCCTGGCGCACGACCCCGAACACGGTCGAGAGGCCGAGCCCCGTTCCCTTCTCGCGGGTCGTGAAGAAGGGCTCGAAGGCGTGCGTGCGCGTGTCGGGGTCCATCCCGTGACCCGTGTCGGCCACCTCCAGGACGGCGTGCGCCCCCGGGTTCAGCCCGCCCCGGTGGCGCAGCTTCGCGGGATCGCTCGCGACGAGCCGCGTGCGGATCCGGAGCGCTCCGCCCCCCGGCATCGCCTCACGCGCATTCACGACCAGGTTGACGACGACCTGCTCGAGCTGCGCCGGCTCGATGAGCACCCGGCCCTCGATCTCCGCGAGCTCCAGGGAGACCGAGACGTCGTTGCCCGCCAGCCGCTCGATCATGGGCCTCAGATCGTGGAGCGCCTCGTTCAGGTCGACGGCGCGCGGCTGCGAGACGCGCTTGCGGCTGAACGTGAGGAGCTGGCGCGTGAGACCCGTCGCGCGGCGCGCCGCGTCGAACGCCTCACGCAGGTCGGCATGCGCCGGATGGTCACGGCCCAGGTCGGCCATCGCCAACTCGAGGGGGCCGTGGATGGCGGTGAGGAGGTTGTTGAAGTCGTGCGCGATCGCCCCGGTCAGGCGGCCGATGGCCTCCATGCGCTGCGCGTGACGGAGCTGCTGCTCGAGCATCTCCTCCTCGCTGCGGTCGAGCACCAGCGCGATCCTGGCCGGCCGTCCGTGCCACTCGACGTTCTGGAGCGCGACTTCGACCGGACGTTCCAGGCCGTCGCCGGTCAGCACGCGGATCGAGCGCCGAGGACCTCCGGGCTCATCCTTCGCGTGCAAGGAGAGCGCTTCCCGCACCTCGGGTCCGAGTCCCCCCACCACCATCTTCTCAGGCCGCGACATCGCCACCAGCTCGCTCACCGAACGACCCAGGATCTGCGCGAGCTTGGGGTTCGCGTAGACGATGCGTCCGTCCTGGATCACGCCCACTCCGGCCAGCGACTGCTCGACGAGCGCGCGGAAGCGGCGCTCGCCCGCCTCGAGGCCGCGCATCTCATGCCGGACCAGAGCCCACAAGAGCCCGGCCGAGAGGATCACGAAGACCCACCCCTTCAACGTCTGCAGGCTCGTGAGCACGGTGGGATCGGAGACCCAGGCGCGCAGGATGCGGTCCGAGGCGAGGATCCAGACGAAGCCCGCCGCCAGGTAGAGGAGCGCGACCCGCAGCGCCCGCCCGGACGACCGTGCCCCCTGTGGATCCTCCACGTTCCGCTGCATCCAGCTCTCCCTGTCCGCTCGAACGCGACGACCGTGGCGCACGCACGCCACGGACGCTTCCGGTACGCAACGGGGGGTGGATGCGGCCGGTATACAAAACTGATGGGCTCAAACCTAGTTAACCGGGCGGGCGGGCGCCCGTCAAGAAGGAGCGGGTAAGACGAGGGGCCCTCACCACCTCCAGCCCATCTGCACCTGCACCATGCCGTCGTTACGGTCGTTGCCGGGGGTGAAGTCGAACTGGTGGACGTGCTCGAAGCCGGCCCGCACCCGGATGAAGCGGCCGGTCGTGCCCATGTCCGTGGTCCAATCGGCGGTGAGGCGGGTGCGGGTCTCGTCGGGGCCGTCCTGGGTTTTGATCCACTCGAGAAGGCCTCCCGGGGGATCCGTATAGTGATCCCCGTAGTAGCGTTCCCAGGCGCCGGCTACGCCAAGACGGCTTTTCGGCCCGGTCCAGTCCACGCCGGCCGACAGGCCGCGGGCGAGAGGGCCGATCGGGTCTCCGAGGATGCGGCCGTCGAGCGTCCAACCGCTCGTGAACTGATGGTGTGTGTAGGGGCGAACCCCCGATTTCCGGCCCTCGGCCCAGAGGTCGAAGCGGCCTTCCGGTCCGAGACCAACCTTGCGCAGCCCGAAGACCCACACCGCCTCGGTTCCGAGCGACTGGTCCCATTCCTCGACGCGGAAGAGGCTGTGGTCGTCCGTGCTCATGCCGTCGAGGTAGAGCTCCGTCCTGATGGACGGAAGCGTCAGGCGCATGTTCAGGCCGAATACCTTGTCGGAAATCTCGGCGCCCTGCG
>CAZVYM010000174.1:0-6194 GCA_964630935.1 uncultured Gemmatimonadaceae bacterium
CGGCGCCCACGGTTCTCGGCTCCGCCCGAGCTTCCCGGCTCAGAACCGCGTGTGGAACCGGACGACGATATTCCTTCCCGGATTCATGGCGAACGCCTTGTAACGGCTCAGGAAATCTCGGTAGCCCTTGTTGAACGCGTTGTGCACCTGGACGTCTACGTCGACCGTGCGCCCGGGTAGGTCGGTCGTGAATCCCCCGCCGAGGTTGAGCAGCGTGTAGGCGCCCGTGGGAAAGTCGAACTCGGTCAGATGGGTCTGCTTCCAGTGGTGCTCCACCTCGGCCGAGAAGTACCGCTCGCCCCGATGCAGATTCAGGCCGCCGGCGAGGCTGGGAGGTGGCATGAGCGGGAGCGGCGAGTCGTCGGTCGCGAGCGTGCCCCGCACCAGATCACCGTGCGTCTGGAGCGTGACCATCGGCGTCACCTCCACCTCGACCGAGCCCTCGCCGCCCACGAGCCGGGCGTCTTCCTGCTCGTGCCGGAACACCTGCAGGCTGTCGATCATCTGTCCGGTCGGGAGCAGGTAGATGTAGTCGACCACGAAGTTGTGGTAGGCCGACAGGTCCACGCGCACCCGGCTGCCCTCCAGGTGGAAGCCGGCGTCGATGTCGTAGTTCTTCTCGGGGTTCAGGTCGGTGCGGCCGATCTCGTAGCGCAGGTCGCCGATGCGCGGCCCGTCGGCGAAGAGCTCGAAGAGCGACGGGGCTCTCCAGCCGCTGCCCAGGTTGGCCGAGAACGAGACGACGTCGGAGGCGTGGTACACGCCGCCGATGCTCCACGAGCCCGCCGTGTAGTGGAGGGGGTCGTGGCCGTCCGCGTAGAGGGCGCGTACGTCGACCCGCGCGCCACCCATCACCGTGAACGGGCCGCGGTCGAGCTGCTCGATCAGGAACAGGCCGCCCGTGTGCGTCGTCGCGTCGGGCACGATCTGGCGACCCGCCCCCGACGTGCTTCCCTGGCGGGTTCCGCTCAGACCGAGGGTGCCGTGGATCGGGGCCCCCAACCCGTCGAACGAATGATGCGCCAGGACCTCCCCCGTCGCGGTGACGAGGGTGAGCTCGAACTCGGGTGCCTCCACGCCCGGCTGGCCGGGAACGTCGCCGACCTCCTCGAGCCAGTGACGCTGGAGCTGACCCTTGGTCTCGAGGACCATGCCGCCCTTGGGGAACCGGCCGAGGAGCTGGACGCGATCGTCGGCCAGCTTCCGCTCCGGGCCCTGGTCCTGGCCCTCCACCGCTCCCGCCGGAGGGCCGTTCGCCTCCAGGAGCTTGAACTCCCCGCCGTAGTGCGCGAGACGCGTGGTCAGGCTTCCCCACCGGCCGCGGTAGGAGACCGCGCCCTCGCCGGTGGCCGCCATGAAGCCCGTGTTGTCGAGCTCGCCGTTCGGCGTGTGGAGCGCCTCGGCCAGACGGCCGATCCCTCGAATGCGCCAGCTCCAGGAGCCGTTGGCGCCCTCGTTGGCGAGACCGAGGCCGCCCTCGCGGTTGTTCCAGGCCCCGTAGAGCGTTCCGGACCAGCGCATGGTGGGCCGGCCGCCCCAGGCGTCGGGCAGCGGGGCCGGAGCCACGTTGACGACGCCGCCCATCGCATCGGAGCCGTAGAGGACGCTGGCCGGGCCCCGGATCACCTCGACCCGGTCCGCCATCTGAGCGTCGACGGCCGGCGCGTCCTCGTCGCTCCAGGAGTAGTCCTCCAGGCGCATCCCGTTCACCAGCACGAGCACGCGTGGACCGCTCATCCCCCGGATCACCGGCTTTCCGATCTCGCCGCCGGTGCTCAGGTCGTGCACGCCCGGGACTTCCTTGAGCGTATGGGCCAGGGACACGTTGAAGCCCTTGTCGAGCTGCTCGCGCCCGAACGAGACGGCCGGCAACGGAGAGTCCTCCGGGCTCAAGGCGCGCCGCGACGCGCTCACCGTGAGCGGCTCGAGCTGGAAGGCGTTGAGCTTCAGGCTCACGACCACCGGGTGATCCGACGCTCCTGCGACCTTGCCCACCCAGGACGCGTAGCCCGGCGCGCTGACGCGCAGCGTGAACGAGCCGCCGGGCGCGTGCGTGATGCGGAAGCGGCCGGAGGCGTCCGTGAGGACGGAGCGGTCGATCTCGACGAGGTAGACCTCGGCTTCGGGGACGGCCGCTCCGTTCGGCCCCTCGACCCGGCCCGTGACCGTGTCGACCGCCGCTGCGCCCGGGGCGCGCACGGCGGAAGCCGACCCCGCAAGTCGGGGGGCGCGCGCGGCGGAAGCCGAACCCGGACCCCCGGTCGGCACGAAGAAAGCCGGCTCCGAGGCCCCACGCGTGCTCGCGCACGCGGGCGCGGGCGCCAGAGCGAACGTCAGGGCCAGAAGAAGAGCGAACGGCGCGACGGGCCGCCCAGCACGCGGTCTGCGCATCGAATCTCCGGAGATGAATCGGTACAATGGACCGGTGCGGGAGTCCCGGCCTCGATTGGTGGCTTCGAATGACGACGTAGGGGACAAACGGTGTCTACGGAGCGTTGAAACCGCAACCGCTCTCGCGGCCATGGGCCCGAGGCCCGAGAAGAAGGGTAGGCCGGACTTCCGAGAGGAGTGGCAAGCCGGACGCCCGAGGACAGCGCCTCCCGGCCCGGAGATCGGCCGGGCCTCACTCCGGAAGCGGTCGCCGCGCTCCGATCAGGAGGGCGGGCGCTTCTCGACGCGCAGGAGTACCCGTCCGCCGACCTTCTCGGTCGTGACGTAGAGCGCCACGTCCTCGGGATCGTCCTCGGCGCCGACCGTGAGCGTCGCCGGGATGCGCAGCCGTGACTCACCCGTATGGAAGGTGTGCTCCACGGTCTGTCGGATGGTGCAGCCGGAGCAGTGCACGCTGCGCCCGCACCCACCCGGCTTGCGGGAGTTGACGCACTCGAAGACTTCGCCGATGAGGCGCCCGTCCCGGCGATCTCCGTTTCCGCCCATCACGCGGGCCGCCGTGTTGGTGTCGAGGACCACGGCGCTTTCGTCGACGAGCAGGACCGGCTGCGGGAGCGCGTCGAGGAACTCGCTCAGCGGCACGCCCATCTGGGCGAGGACCTTCTCGAGGCAGTCCTCGCAGATGCCGTGCGTGATCGAGCGGTTGCCATTGCCGGAGGGAGTCTCGCCCATCGGGCGATGGCACCAGGCACAGACCCTCTTCATCGAGTGGACAAACCTCGTGGCGGGATTGGGCGCCCTGACGAACGGAAGAACGGCAGAACAGATCATGAATCGTATGGGTGATCCCCGGTTCCGTCTACCTCTGAGAAGTAACGAAGCAGCTGTCGGAGGCCGAGGCTCCGCGCTCTCGGAGCTGAGGCTCCATCGTCTCCGGGCGGCGTGTCCGCCCAAGTGGAGCCGATGGGGATCCGACGGCTCTTGTCGACGCCATCGGGGTAGGCAACGCCGAGAAGGGGCTTCGAGCACGAAGCGGAGTCGTCCGAATGCGTCGTCGCCCCGCCGCCAGGGAGGTTCCCACGGCCCTTCGCCTTCATGTCGAGCTGATCCACGATCCCGGCTGTCCGCACGTCGAGGCCGCCCGCGAGCTGCTGACCTCGGTGCTCCGGGAGGCCGGCGTCTCGGCGGTCTGGACCGAGTGGAGCACGGAGGACGCCCGCTGTCCGGAGCACGCCCGTGGCTTCGGCTCGCCCACCATCCTGGTGAACGGAGAGGACGTCGCGCCGGCCCCGCACCCGTGGGAAGGGCGGAACGGCTCCGGAGGCCCCTCGTGCCGCGTGTACCGGCAGGAGGACGGCGGTCTCGAGGGCGTGCCGCCCCGGGCGCTTCTGAGCGAGGCCGTCCGGACGGCTCTGGAGCCGCAGGCGGGCTGAGCGCTCCAAAGGTGCGGGCGGGGGCTCCGTAGCCGGGGCGGGCCCGAGCGAAGGAGAGCCGCGAGCAGGCTCGCATCCGTGACCTGGGATCAGCTCTCTCCGTCGTCCTCCGGGAGCGTTTCCAGGAGCAGCCGGATCGCGTTGCCGCCCATGATCCGGCGGATGTCGTCTTCGCCGAAGCCCTCATCGAGCAGCGCGGCGGTCAGGTGGACCGTGCCCGCGGCATCGAGCATCGAGCGCACCGCGCCGTCCCAGTCCGATCCGAGCGCCACGTGCTCCACGCCCGCCACGCCGGCTGCGTGCCGCACGGCGCGCGCCCAGTCCGAAGGACGCTCTCCGCAGACGGCCGTATCCCAGAGCCCGATGCCCACGAGCCCGCCCCCGTCGGCCACCGCCCGCAGCCGGAGGTCGTCCAGGTTGCGGCGGTTGTCGCAGGTCGCGCGCACGCCCGTGTGCGAGACCACGACGGGGCGCGTCGCCACGGCGAGCACGTCGTCGATGAGCTCGGAGCAGGCGTGGGCCAGATCCACGAGCATGCCCAGGGACTCCATGCGCGCCACCACCTGGGTGCCGAACCCGGTCAGCCCGCCCCGGCGAGCGCCGTGCGCCGAGCCGCCTACCTCGTTGTCGGTGAAGTGCGTGAGGCCGATCAGGCGGAAGCCCGCCTCGTAGGCCAGATCGACGTTGCCCAGCTCGCCCTCGAGCGCGTGGGCGCCCTCCATCCCCAGGAACCCCGCCGTGCCCGTCCCGCCCGCACGGCGGCGCTCGAGATGTGCCACGAGGTCCGAGCGCGTCTCGATGACCGTGAGCGCGCCCGCCGAGCGCGCGGCCGTCTCGTGCAGCCGGTGGGCCTGGAAGAGCGCACGCTGCAGGACGCTTCCGCGCGTCGCCCGCGGCCATCCCTGTACCAGGGCCAGCCAGCCGATGAGGTCGGAATCGTCTCGGTTCGACTCGATGTTCGCTCCTCGAGGGACCCGCGTGACCACCGTGAACGCCTGGACGGCCACGCGTCCCTCGATCAGGCGCGGCACGTCGAGGTGGCCCCAACGCCCGCGCCGCAGGAGGTCGCGCCGCCAGAGAAGCGCGTCGGCGTGCAGGTCGACGACGTCGAGCGAGCGGTGGAGCGCCCGCGCCCGCTCGGACAGCGGCGCTCGGAAGGGGCGCGCCACTCCGTTGAGATGCCGGCCCACGACCGAAGGCGCCACGAGCCACGTGATCCCGGCCAGGACGAGCGCGGCGCCGGCAGCGCTCAGGAGGATGTTCAAGACGAGCGCGCTCACGGCAGCGAGAGCGTGCCCCGGCTCACGAGCACCGCGTCCCCGCCCACGCGCACCGCGGTGGTCTCGCCACCCGTGCGGTCGGCCTCGACCACGAGGCGGCTCGGCCGGTCGATCTCGAGGCCCTGCTCGACCACCCAGCGGAGCGATCCGTCGGCCCGGCCGTCCGCCGCCGCCAGGTATGCGCCCAGGGCCGCCGCGGCGGAGCCGGTCGCCGGGTCCTCCGGCACGCCGACGGCCGGAGCGAACATGCGCACGTGCACGTCGACGTCGGGGCTCTCTCCCTCCATGGCGACCACGTAGACGTGGTCCGCCCAGAGCGGGGCGACGTGCTTCTCCCAGAGGGAGGGGTCGAGGCGCGCGCGCCACGCCTGGTCGAGGGAACGGACCGGCACCACGAAGAACGGAAGGCCGCACGAGACCATCTCGGGCCGGAGCTCGTCCCGGAGAAGGTCCGAAGGCTCGAGACCGACGACCCTCGCCAGCAAGTCGGCCGAGACGGGAGACGGACGGATCTCGGGGGCCACCGCCGCGGTGAGCGTGCCCGAGACCGGTACCCCGTCGCGGACGTGGACGTCGACGGGAACCAGCCCTACGTTCTCCTCGAGGAAGACGGTGCGGAAGGCATCCGGCCCGGAGGGCGCATCGCGGCCGGCTCCGCCCGCCGGCGCGGGATCCCGGCCGGAAGCCGCCCCGGACGCGGCGGGCGATCCCCCGATGCCCGCGTACTCGGCGGATGCCACGAACACCGCGGTACCGACGGTCGGGTGGCCCGCGAACGGCACCTCTTTGCCCGGCGTGAAGATGCGCACCCGCACCGTGCCCTGCGGGGTCTCCGGCGGACCCAGAAAGACGGTCTCGGAGTAGGCCATCTCGCGGGCCAGCTTCTGCATCAGGTCGGAGGGCAGGTGGGCCGCGTCGGGGAACACGCCGAGCGGATTGCCGCCGAAGACGCGGTCGGTGAAGACGTCGAGGGTGAAGAACGGAAGCTCCACGGTGCGCTCCCGCCCGCGGATCCGTCCACGGGCCAGGTGTAGGACGAAGGACGACGAGGGACGACTGGAAGATAGGGGACCGAAGGGTGATGGCGGAG
>CAZVYM010000175.1:0-4837 GCA_964630935.1 uncultured Gemmatimonadaceae bacterium
CGAGCAGGTCATCGACCATCGCCTGCGTGCCCTCCGGTCCCCACACCTCGAGCGGGCCGGGCCGGCCCAGCACGGCCGGGGTGAGCATCAGATCGGCCAGCCCCAGCGTGTGATCCGAGTGCAGGTGCGTGATGAACACCCGCCGGAGGTTCCTCACCCGGAGCGCGGGGATCGAGTCCTTGCGCGCCGCCGCCACCGCGCGTCGCACCACCCCCGCGCCCGCGTCGACCAGATACGACTCCCCGCCGGCCACGATCGCCGTGGCGGGCCCGGAGCGATCGGGATCGGCGATCGGCGTGCCCGTACCGAGCAGCACCACGACCGCGCCCGTGTCGGCGGGCGGGGTGGCAGGAGTCGCGTCGGTGCCGGCGGACGACTTGGCCGCAACCCCGCGCGTACCGTCAGCCGAGCCGGCCGCCTCCGCAGGGGCCGACGCACCGGCCAGCGGAATCCCCAGGAAAAGCGCCAGGAGGGCGAGGAGGGGCAGGGTGGCTCGTCGCATGGGAGGCTCCGTGAGTGGAAGGGCGGGCCGGCCGCCCGATCAGTGCTTCGTGGGAAGGTGGTAGAAGGACCCGAGCATCCGCTCGTACTCAGGGAGCGGCATCAGCCCCACCGAGTCCCGCCGCGCGGCGACCCCCGCGGAGTCCTCGATCGGGTAGAGCACCAGCCCGCTGTCCGTCATGTCGAACTGGGTCCCATAGCGTTGCGGCAGCCCCTGACGCTTGAGCACCCGGTCGGTGAGCATGGCCAGGTCCTGACCATCCAGCTCACCGACCCCGGCCAGCGTGTCGAGCTTGGGGAGCATGCGTCTCTGGAACGCGTCGTCGTCGGTGTGCTGCAGCACCAGGAAGGCCGCCTCCGCGGCGCTCACGCCCGCTCGCGTGGGCGTCGGCCATCCCCACTCCGACACGATCGCTTCGAGCCGGTCGGTGCGCGCCGAATCCCCGCGCACCATTCGCTGCAGGAAGGCGGCGTCCATGAGCGAGTCCGGGTTGCGCGCCGCTTGATCGGCCGCACGCATGGCCGCGAGCTCCGCCCGCACGTTCGAGGGGAGCGGCCGCTCGTCCGCCCCGGGCAGGCGCAGCCGAGCCAGGACGGACCCGCACGACATCTCCGTCAGCTCGACGCGCCATGTCGTGGTGTCGACCGCGACTCCGGGCATCGTCGCGATGCGCACGCCCTCACCGGACAACCGGCCCGGCGAACGCTGCATCGTGTACAGGATCAGGGGATAGCCGCTCTGTACGACCCCGATGGAGTCGGCGGCTCCGTGCTGCCAGGTCGCCGCGCGCGCTCCCGATCCCTGGAGCACCCGGGCCGGGAACCGTTTGCCCCCCGGCTCGGCGATCGAGTCGAGCACCAGCGCCGCTCCCTCCGGGCGGAGCCCCGTCCCCTGGTAGCACACGGGCGCGGCCGCGCTCGCCTCGGCGGGCCCGCCACCCGCGTGGTCCCCCCCGCAGCCGGTCAGCCCCGCGACGGATAGCAGCGTAGCCAAAAGGATCGTTCCGGATGTCTTCACGGGCAGTCTCCACAGAGGGGCGGGGCGTGCGGCTGGGCGGATACTAAGGAGGAAGCGCCCCGGGGACCAACGCCGGCCATCCGATCCGGCCTCCGCTCGACTGGACGCGTCGCGCCTGGTCATTCGCCGGAAACCCTACCGCCCACCGCCCGTAAGGACCTACGATTCGTCTGTCCAACTTCGATCCGGAGCCAACGACATGAACGATGGGATGGCCTTCGTCATCGCCCTCGTCTTCATCCTGGGGAGCTTCAAGCTTCTGCGACCCCTGGTGAACGCGGTGGCGGACATTCTGCGCTCCCGGCTCGAGCGGCGGGACGCCCTGCCGAACCGTGACGAAGAGATCCAGGCCCTTCACGACATCGTGGAGTCGCTCAACTACCAGATCTCCCGGCTCAACGAGCGCGTGGAGTTCACCGAGAAGCTCCTGGAGAAGCCGCGCGAGGCGCCGGAGCCGGAGGTGAAGACGTCGTCCGGATGACGTCTTCCGCGGGCCCCGACGCCCGCTCGAACCAGAGGGCCGCCGAGCGCGGAAGGCCGGCCTCGCTCACACGCCCGCCCGGCTCGCCGGGCCGCCCTCCAAGAGAGCCGTCCCCCTCAAAGAGCCGCCGTGCCCAGCCCCAGCATGCTCCCGATCGCCGCGGCGACGAGCACGTAGCAGATGAGCCCCAGGAGCGCCGTGAGCACGGCCTTTCCGGTTGAGAAGTCCAGCGCCTGGCGGATGGCGATCACGCCGGCCACGAGCATCCAGAGCCAGACGACGAGCGCGACGATCGCCCCGAGCAGGGGGATGATGCGGACCAGGTAGAGGACGCCCGGGGTCTGGGCGAAACCGATGGTGCGCAGGAGCTCGCCCCACGTGGCCGTGCCGCCGAAGAGCTTGGCGCCGATGAGGTACGTGACGCCGGACCATACGAGCCATCCGAGGTAGGCGCTCAGCACCCCGGTGATGATGCCGCCTCCGCCCGAGCCGACCCCGCCGATGCCCGCACAGACCGCGACGATGCCGACGACGATCGCGGCCTGGCTGGTGGCGGTGCCGTCGTGCTCGACCTCCTCGTACGTGGGGATGTCGAGCGTGGCGGCTCCGATCATGCGCTGGGTGAGCGAATGGCCTCCGGCCGGTGTCGTTTCGTTCATGGTGTCCACCTCGAGGGCGAGAGGGGTGGTGCGCGGGGCAGCGTCGACCGCCTCATAGTTCGTCGGGCCAGGTCCGGATGCAAGCGTGACGCCGGGGGTCTCCGATCCAGCCCTCCCGCTGTGCCGCGTCCGCCGCGAAGGTGAGATGGCGTCCGCCGCGAAGGTGAGATGGCGTCCGCTGCGAAGGTGGGATGGCGTCCGCCGCGAAGGTGAGATCGCGTCCGCTGCGAACGTGAGATCATGAAGACCCGGGCATCGGACGGCGCACCGGCGCCACCCGCTTCGCCCGTCGCGGCTGGGACGGCGCGCGGATAAGGTCGGTTGACCCGCATTGACAATCGTCGGACGCCTTGGTAACTACCTGCGGTTGCTGGGCCTCATGACGTGTCGCACCGACAGGTCGTGACCATGATGACGTGCCCCGCAGCTCCCCCCTCTCGCCCCACGTCCGCACCGGCTCGTACCGCGTCCGCGACGGCGCGCATCACCGTGGCCGGCATCCTCGCTTTGAGCCTTCCGGGCTGCAGGGATTCCGTCACCCCCGAGCCCGAGCCCACCTACGAGCCGTTCACCTTCGAGCAGGTCGAAGGGTCTCTGACCAGCGCGACGATGAACGGGATCTGGTCGAGTGGGGACACGATCGTCGCCGTGGGCTTCGGGAGCATCGTCCGCTCCGTGGACGGGGGCGACAGCTGGACGGAGATGTCGGCCGGGATCGGAATCCTCCAGGGCATCTGGGGCGAGGGATCGCTGCTGCTGGCGGTGGGAGACGCCGGACAGACCCTGCGCTCGACGGACGCGGGCGAGACGTGGACCGACGTGAGCGGCGTGTCTCCCAACCTCTACGGCGTCTGGGGAGACGGCTCGACGGTGATCGCGGTCGGGGCCCAGGGGCTGATGGGCCGGATCGCCCGCTCGACCGATGCCGGGCTCACCTGGACCCAGGTGGCGAACGTCCCGCCCGATCCCGAGCTGTTCCGTATCCGCGCGGTCTGGGGAGAGGATCGGACGTGGGTGGCCGTCGGGAACGAGGGCGGCATCGCCCGGTCCACGGACGGGGGCGAGAGCTGGGAGGTGGTGCACGGTGACGCCGGTGTGACGCCCGCCTTCAATGCGGTGTGGGGGCGCGACTCCATCGTGGTGGCCGCGGGAGGCGACGGCACGATGCTGCGCTCGACCGACGGAGGCGCCACCTGGGCGCCGGTCGGGTTCGACGTCCAGCAGGAGCTCTACGGCATCTGGGGCGAGGACTCCCTGGTGTTCGTGGTGGGAACGCGGGGAACCATCCTCCGCTCGATGGACACGGGAGAGACCTGGCAGGCCTCGACGGTGGGCAACGCCACCCTGCAGGCCGCCTGGGGCGGAGGCTCCTACGTGACGACGGTGGGCGATCCGCCGCTCGAGGAGCGGCTGTCCGGGCCGACCGTGCTGCGCTCGACGGACGCGGGCGGGAGCTGGAGCTCCGCGATGGGCCCCGGAGCCTTTCTGGATGCCGTCTGGGGTGAAGGCTCGCTGGTGCTCGGCGTGGGCGGGACCGGCACGATGGTCCGCTCGGCGGACGGAGGCGTGACCTGGACCCGCAGCCATGTGGACTCCGCCTCCTTCCACGGGGTGTGGGGCGAGGGGTCCACGGCGGTGGTGGTGGGCGGCGAGGGCGCGATCCTCCGTTCGACGGACGGGGGCCGGAGCTGGAACGACGTGGCCGGCCAGGACGCGGACCTGTACGCCGTCTGGGGTGAGGGCTCGGTGCTGGTGGCGGTCGGGTGGGAGACCATCCTCCGCTCGACGGACGGGGGCGTCACGTGGACCCGCGCGGCGACCCCCGGGAACATCGGCCTGTACGCCGTCTGGGGTGAGGGAGCGGTGTGGGTGGCGGTCGGCGCGCGCATCACCCCGTGGCCGCCGTCCCCCGTCCTCTTCCGCTCGACGGACGGCGGTGCCACCTGGACCGAGGAGGCCAACCCCGCGTCCATCCCCACGAGCGCCTCTCTGAGCGCCGTTCGGGGTGTGGGCTCGGTGGTGATGGCGGCAGGGAGCGAGGGCACGATGCTGCGCTCTACGGACGGCGGCGCCAGCTGGGAGGTCCTGCAGGATACGCAGGGCTTCGACGGGGCGGTGGCCTTCGCCGGCCTGGACTCGACCCTGGTGGCGGTGAGCGGCACGGCCGCCGGCGTCTCC
>CAZVYM010000175.1:4847-5833 GCA_964630935.1 uncultured Gemmatimonadaceae bacterium
AGCGACAATCCGCCTTTCGAACTGGAGGAGGCCGCCGGCGTCTCCACCGATCTCGGACTCACCTGGACGGTCCAGCCGTCGGTGTCCGTGCTCGGGCTGAGCGCCGTCACGATGCCGGACGAGCGCACCATCGTGGCGGTGGGGGGAGGGGTGATCGTGCGTGGGACGCGCTGAGGTACGCTGGGGGTCCAGCTCAGGCAGCCCTCCAGGCGCTCGCGCTGGATCGGCGCGACGTTCGTGCTCGCCGAGCTGCACGGGCACCTGCTTCAGGCTCCCTCCCCTAAGCGATCATCTCGTCCGTCGGAAGGCGCTCCTCCACGACCTCCCCGTCGCGGATGCTCACGTAGTAGACGCCCGCGTCTTCCCGCGAGGCCACGACCCGCGCGAGCGTGCCGTTCTCGAAGTAGATCCCCGCGTCGTTGTCGCAGGCGTAGCCGGGCTTGATCTCACCCGAGGCGACGAGCCGCCGGTAGGCGGGCTTCCGCTCGCCCTCCGCGTCGTAGTGGGGGGAGTGGCTCCCTTCCAGGAACCCGAGACCCTGGACCACCGTGAGCTCCTTGGGACGCGAGTCGCTCGTGCCTTCCTCGAACCAGCAGATCGAGCCGGCGCTCGCGCCGCCGAGCACGATGCCTCGCTCCCAGGCCTGGCGGAGGATCCGGTCGATGCCGTGGGCCTTCCAGATGACCTGCTGGTTCAGCGTGTTGCCCCCCGACGCGACGATGCCGTCGGCGGCGAGCAGGATCTCCTCGAAGCTCCGGTCGGTCTCGTACGAGCTGATGTAGCACTTCTGGACGGAGGGGACGACGTCGAGCGGCGCGCAGTGCTCGTACCACGCCACGATGCTCGCGTCGCTGTCGGCCGAGGCCGTGGGCAGGTAGAGGAGCTTGGGCCGGTCCTTGCCGGTGAGCGCCGCCAGGTAGCGGATGAACGCCGTTCCGAATCCACCTCCGGCGATCAGGATCTTGCGGGTCGGGGCTTCGGGCATG
>CAZVYM010000176.1:0-5816 GCA_964630935.1 uncultured Gemmatimonadaceae bacterium
ACTTCAGGTTCCCCGAGGCGACGAAGTCGGCGCCGCTGGAGGGCGCGTGGAAGGGGCGCGAGCCGAGCGCCTGGTACGCGTCCACGTAGAGGAGCGCGCCCCGATCGTGCGCCACCTGCGCGATGGCCCCCACGTCCTGGACGGCGCCCGTCTGGTAGTACGCGAGGGCCGCCGAGACCACCAGCGTCTTCGTCGAGATCGCCTGCTCGTACGAAGAGAGCGGCACGGTGCCGTCCTCCGCGGGCGCGCTCATCACTTCGGCGCCGAAGCGCTCCTGGGCCAGCCACACGTGACCCACCGTGGGAAACTCGGCGCCGCTCACCACCACCTCGTGTCGGCTTCCGGTGTAGTCGAGGCCCGAGGCGATGCTCGCCGTGGCCTGGGACACCGACGTGGCCACGCCCACGTCCTCCGCCGCGCCGCCCACCAGGGTCGCGAACTCCGAGCGGGCCGCCTCCACCTCGGCCATCCACCGGTCCCAATCCATGCCGTCGCCGGCCCACGACTCGAGGTACGCTTCGGCGGCGTCCCGGGCGGGCTCGCTCTGGGGCGCCTGGGAGCATGCGTTCATCGGGACGTGGGTGGCGAGGATGGGGATGCGCCGGCGCACCACGTCCAGGTCGAAGTCGGGTTTCGGAGTCATGGCGGGAGGATAGCCGATCGGGTGGGAAGGCGCAGCAGCGAGAGCCCGGAACGTCGAGTGCCTCCTCACTCGCTCCGCGCGGCATACGGGCGCCCCCTCGCTCGCTGCGGTGCCCGATCCGGCCTGCCTTTGCGTGTCACCGGGGCGACGACCCGCCCGCGCACGTCGTGGAAGCAGGCCCGCCCGCGCCGGTCCTTCCGGGGGAGTCGATGGCCTGCCGTCCGATTCCGGAAAGCAGCGGTGGATCGGACGTCGATCCTGGCCTACCTGCCCGGCACCCGCGTACCCACCGTGATCGGCTCCGGCCGCTCCACCACCAGTGGCTTTTCGACGGTGACGCCGGCCGCCTCCACCTCCACGGTGTAGTCGCCGGCGTCGAGCAGCCGCACGCCCCGGTGGAGGTTCGGACGCTCCGGGCCGTACTCGCCCCCGGTCTTCAGGTCCCAGGTCACGCGGTTCACGCCCGCGGCTCCCTCGATCTTGCGGCTCCACACGGTCTTGCCCCCGCCGTCCACCACCCGCACCTCGGCCGGTCCGGCTTCGGCCAGGGCGAAATGGACCACCAGGTCGCGGCCGGTCTCGTACGCCCAGTCTCCGCCGTAGTCACGCCGGCGGGGAAGGCGAGCGGCGCGCACGGGGAAGAGGTGGAGCGGCGCGGCGGCCACGCTGTCGCTCCATAGCTGCACGGGATCCAGGTCGAGCTTGAACAGGCTCCGACCGTGGGTGGCGATCACCATCTCCCGCTCCCGCGGCTGGATGGCGATGTCGTGGACCGCGGCGGTGGGCAGGTCGGCCATGAGCGCCGTCCACGTCGCGCCACGGTCACGGCTCACCCAGACGCCGCCCTGGTCCGAGCCCAGGTAGACGAGGCCGTCGACCACGGGATCCTCCCGGACGACGTTCAGCTGCTGGTCGGGAAGTCCCCCGGCGATGGACGTCCAGGTCGCACCGAAGTCGTCGGAGCGCCAGGCGTAGGCGCGGAAGTCGTCGTTCCGGTAGCCCGTGAGGGTGGCGTAGACGGTGCCGAGGTGGTGCCCCGACGCCTCCACCCGGCTGACCCACAGGTCCGGCAGGTCGCCTCCGATGTCGGTCCAGTCCACGCCGTCGTTGCGGGTGACCCACAGCCGTCCGTCGTCGGTGCCCACGTAGAGCAGGCCGGGCTGGAGGGGTGACTCGCTCACCGTGGTGATGGTGCCGAAGGGCACGTTGCCCCGGTGCTCGGGGCCGGGCCCGGTGCTCAGGTCTCCGCTCACCGGACGCCAACTGTCGCCCCGGTCCAGCGACTTGAAGAGCCGGTCCGCGCCGAAGTACAGGGTCAGCGGATTGTGGTGGGAGACGATGAACGGCGACATCCAGTTGTAGCGGAGCGCGGGCTGGCCGTCCTCCGCCTTCGGCTTGATGTGGGTGATCTCCCCGGTCGACAGGTCCTTGCGCTGAAAGTCGCCGAACTGCTGCTCGAAGTAGACCACGTCGGGGTCCGTGGGGTCGGGTCGGGTCACGAACGAGTCACCCCCGCCCCAGAGGTCGATCCAGACGTAGCGCCACGCGTCGTCGATCCCGTCCTCGGGCAGTCGGTCCGCCCGCCCCACGTGGGCGGCGTTGTCCTGCGTGCCGCCGTAGACGTGGTACGGGTCGGCGTCGTCCAGGGCCACCGCGTAGAACTCGCCGACCGGAAGGTTGTTGACGTGGAGCCACGTCTGCCCGCCGTCCTCGGTGCGGTACAGGCCGCCGTCGTTCCCCAGGAGGATCCGGTCCGGATCGGTCGGATCCACCCAGATGTCGTGCTGGTCCAGATGGAGGGCGCGGGAGGGGTGCCGGTAGAGGTGCACGACCGTGCCGTGGAGGTTCCGGAACGTGGCGCCCCCGTCCCTGGACGCCATGACGTTCTGCCCCAGGGCGTAGAAGACGTCGGGGTCGTTGGGAGCGACGGCGATGTCGCCGTAGAAACCCATCCCCATGCTGTCGTTGGCCATGGCGAGCTTTCGCCAGCTGCCGCCGGCGTCGTCGGACCGGTAGACCTCGGGCCCCGCCCTCGTCGTGTCGGGACCCTTCTCGGTCTGGACGACCACGCGGGTGCCGTTGGAGAGGAAGGCGTAGACCACCTTCGGGTCCGACGGCGCTACGGCCAGGCCGATGCGGCCGATGGCCGGGCCCGCCGGCAGACCGTTCTTCAATCGCGCCCACGTGCTGCCGCCGTCCGTCGACTTCCACACCCCGGACCCCTCGCCGCTCTCCCGGTTGTTCCAGGCGCGGCGGACGTGCTCGTTGGTGGCCGCGTAGACGATGTCGGGATCGGTCGGATCCAGGACCACGTCCACGGCTCCGACCCGCTCGTTCACGTACAGCACCTTCTCCCAGGTGCGGCCGCCGTCCTTCGTGCGGAAGACGCCCCGCTCCGGGTTGGCCGAGTACTCGTGGCCCAGGGCGGCCACGAACACGATGTCGGGATTCGTGGGGTCGACGGCGACGCGCGCGATGTGCTGGGTGTCGCCCAGACCGACGTTCGTCCACGTGGTGCCCCCGTCCACCGTCTTGAAGACGCCGAGCCCGGCGAAGGAGCTGCGCGCGAGGAGGTTCTCCCCCGTGCCGACGTAGACCACGTTCGGGTTCGAGTCCGAGATGTCCAGGTCCCCGATCGTGAACGTGGGCTCGTGCTCGAACACGGGCGTCCACGTGAGGCCGTCGTTGTCCGTCTTCCAGACGTTTCCGGCGCCGAAACCGACCCAGATCGTGGCCGTGCCCGGCACGGCGTCGATCGTCTCCACCCGCCCCCCTTGGTTCCGGGGCCCCAGCGCCTGCCAGTGCATTCCCCGGAAGGGCGAGGCCTGGTTCCGTGCCTCCTGGCTCTGCCAGGCCTCGAGGCGGCGCTCGGCGGTGGCCGACGCATCGGCCGTGCGAGGCTCCTGTGCGGTGGCGTCCGCCGGTCCGACGAGGGCCGCGGCGGTCAGGGCGAGAGCGAAGAGAGCCGACTCGAGGGCTCGGGTGTGTGGCATGGGGTCAGCATCCTGGATGGTGGGGAGGATGCCCGCCACGGTACCGGCTTCGACGAAGGCCGGCAAGCGGGACTTCTGGGTGAGGGTCGGCGTCAGGATGCGGCCCGCATGGCGGGCGGCCCCTCACCCTCCGAAGCCCAGCCCCCTCACAAGCGCGACGAAGCGTGGGTCGGTCCGGAGCGGGTCGAAGATCGCGTCGCGGCCGAGCCACCCCAGGAACTGCGAATCGGCGGCCCGCGCGCGTTCCAGCTCGTCGATGGCGCGCGCGTGCTCTCCGAGACCCAGTTCGACGAGCGCGAGGCTGAACGGCGCCGGCTCGCCACCGGGCGACAGCTGCTTCAGGGTGTCCAGCTCCGCCATCGCCTTGGCGCGGTCTCCGGCCGCTCCGTAGGCATAGGACAGGAAGGCGGTCACGAACGGTGGCGCACCCAGGGTCCTCGACTTCAGCAGGAACGGAATCGCCTCCTGGAACCTGCCCACGTCCAGCCGGGCCCACCCCTGGACCATGCCCGGGAAGAAGAACGTCGGATCGAGCTCGATCGCCTTGCTGATGAGCTTGTCGGCCGCCGCGACATCCTTCTGGAAGATGGGAACCATCGCCGCATCTACGAGGACCTGCGGCGAAAGAGGATCCAGCTCCGCGGCGCGTCGGCTCTCGGCGGCGGCCTCTTCGTCACGCCCCGTGAACACCAGGGCCAGAGCGAACTGGTCGTGGGCGAACGCGTAGCTCGGATTGAGCGCGATGGCGCGTCGGAACTCACGCTCACAGCCCTCCCAGTCGTACTCGTAGAACAGCTTGAAGACGGCCAGGGACGTGTGCGCCTCCGCCGAGGTACTGTCCAACGCCACGGCCCGTTCCGCGGCGGTCTCGGCTTTCGGCTTGGCCGCCGAGGCGGTGATGAAGCCCTCGTTGTATCCGGCCCACAGGTAGGCGTCCGACAGGCCCGAGTAGGCCGGGGCGAACGTGGAATCCAGCTCCACGGCTCGCTCGAACTGCTCGATCGCCTTGTGGAGATTCTCGTCGCTCGGGCGATTGAAGAAGTAGCGCCCCTTGAGGTAGGCGTCGTGGGCGGCGGGATCGACGCTGGGCGCGTCGGCGAGGCGTGACGCCTCGCTGGCGGACAGGCGGACGTCGATCTCCCGGGCGATGGCGGAGGCGAGCTCGGCTTGCAGCGCGAGCACGTCGGTGGAGCTGCGCTCGAAGCTGTGGGCCCACAGGTGCTTGTCGGCGCGCGCGTCGATGAGCTGCGCGGTGATGCGCACCCGGTCACCGGAGCGCATCACGGAGCCTTCCACCACCGCGTCGACGTCGAGCGCCTTCGCGATCTGGGGCGTCGCCGGCCGATTCCGGCCCTGGAACTGCATGGCCGATCCTCGGGAGATCACGCGAAGCTCACTGACCGTGGCCAGCGCCGTGGTCAGCTCGTCGGTCATGCCTTCCGCGAAGTAGTCCTGCGCGGGGTCCCCTGAGTAGTTGTCGAGCGGAAGGACGGCAATGGAGCGGATCCTCTCCGGGGTTCCCGACGCGCCCGGGGCGGAGGAGGGGCGGTGCAGAACGCCGTACCAGACGATGGCCGCGATGGCCACGACGCCGAGCGAGACGAGGCCGATGACCGTCGTGCGTCGCCGTCGCGCAGACCTCGGTCCGGGTGTCGCCCCATCGGCCGGCGCCGCCGCAGGCGTTCTCGTGTCGACCTGCCCTGCCGCCGGCGGCGTCATCGCGTCGGCGAGCTCCCGGGCGGTGGCGAACCGGTCGGTCGGCACCTTGGCCAGGGCCCGCATGACCGCGGCTTCGAGCCAGGGCGGGACCGCGTCGCGCAACAGGTGGAGCGGGGTCGGACGCTCCGTGATCAGCTTCGCGAGGACGGCCCGCGCCGTGGCGCCGCTCACCGGGGGCTCCCCCGCGAGCATCTCGTACGTGACGGCGCCGAGCGAGTAGATGTCGCTGCGGGCATCGACCTCTCGTTCTCCGGTCGCCTGCTCGGGGCTCATGTACGCGGGCGTTCCGATGGAGAGACCCGTCCCGGTCAGGCGCTCGCCGTCCGCTCCGGCCAACGCGAAGGCGATGCCGAAGTCGGCGAGCAAGACCTCGCCGTCCTGCAGCAGGATGTTGGCCGGCTTGATGTCACGATGGACGACGCCCTGCCGGTGGGCGAAATCCAGCGCACCGGCGACCTGAC
>CAZVYM010000177.1:0-5783 GCA_964630935.1 uncultured Gemmatimonadaceae bacterium
GGATGAGCAGCGTCTTGGCGAGTCCCGGCACGCCCACGAGGAGGCTGTTGCCCCCGACGAAGAGCGTGAGGAGCACCTGCTCGACCACCTCCTCCTGACCCACGATGAGCTTGCGCAGCTCGCTGACGATCTGTGTCCTACCCTCCTTCATCCGGTCGGCGAGCGCGACGTCGTCCGCGTCTTCCAGCGCCACCGTTCCAATCACGTCGTCGGCCAAGGGTATTGTCTCCAGGTGGTGGGTTGTCCGCCCTCAGTGCGTCATCGCGTAGACGATATAGTTCACGCCGAGCTTGTAGCCGTCGTTGGTGAGGTCGATCGGGAAGAAGCCCGTGTCCGACCACTCCCAGTATTCGCCGATGTCGTTGTCGTAGTTGACCACGACCATGATGCGCTTGCTCGGGTCGTTGTCCTCGAAGATCGCGTAGTACTTGATCTGGAGTCCGCTTCCGTAGATGGGAGGCGGGAGCACCTCGTACGGATCGATCCGGAAGAACGAGTCGAAGATCTCGTGGCTCGGATGGAGCTCGATGAGCGAGGAGCCGGGCAGCACCCGGCCCATCTGGTAGCCGAAGTTCCCGAGTGCCCGCTCGCCGCGGAAGTCGTCGACCATCAGGAACCCGCCCTTCAGCAGGTAGCTGCGGAGCCCCTGGACCTCGGCGTCCGTCGGGTTCCAGCTCCCCACCTCGACGATGTAGGCGATCGGATACCGGCCCAGCCCCGGATCGTCCGCGGTGAAGACGTTGCAGCCGTCCGACCGCGGATGCATCAGCGTGACCTCGTCGAGGATCTTGAGGAAATGGCCGTCGGCTCTCGGATAGTCGTGGTGCCACATCGGCTCGCGCCCGCCTCGCCTCCTGAAGCCGTAGAAGCCGCCCCGGGAAGTCGGGGTGTAGCGGATGCGCGCGAACTGATAGCCGGCGTCGTAGCCCGGGTTGAGGTCTTCGTAGGCCTCGGAGCCGGTCGGCTCCCGGCACGTCGGCGTGGTGTCGCTCTGGGAACTCGCCGTGAGCGCGCCTCCGCCGAGGATGGCCCCGAACAGGAGCCCCGTTACCACCCGAGCGTCCATCATCGGCCGCCCCCCGCGCTCGAGCCGCCTCGCAGCTGGAGGAGGAGCTCCAGAGCAGCCTCGTACTCGGGAGCGATCTCGAGCGCCTGGAGCACGGTGTGGCGGGCGGCCTCCCGATCCCCGGCCGCGAGCTCGGCGCGGGCCAGCTCGTAGAGCGCCGCGGCTCTGTCCGACGGGTGGAGCGCCACCACGGCCCGCCGCTCCCGGAGCGCGCCGGCCGTGTCCCCCGCGTCTGCCAGCAGGTCCGCGAGTCGCCTGTGCAGCGGGATCTCGTACGGATCGACCTGCATCGCCCGGGCCAGGGTGCGCGCTTCGTCCGCGGGCCGGCCGAGCGCCCTCTCCAGCTCGGCTTCCTCCACGAGGGCCGGGTAGTTCGATTCGGAGAGGGCGTTGAGGCGCGCCAGCGCGGCCACGGCCCGGACCGTGTCCCCCGTGCTCTCGTGAATGCGGGCCAGGAACCAGTAGGGGCTGTCGGGTCCGCCGTAGTCGGGGAAGATGCGCAGCGCTTCCGTGAGGTGCGGGCGCGCCTCCTCGAAGCGGCCGGCATGGACCAGAGCGGCGCCGAGACGGAGTCTTCCGAGCAGATCGCCGGGGTGGGCCCGCACGAACCGTCCGAGCGCCTCGACGGGGGCGTCCGCTCCCGGAGCGTCCTCGATCACGGCGAGACCGGCGAGCGGCTTCTGGAATCGCTCGTGCAGGTACGCGTCGAACTCCCGGTCGAAGCGCTCGAGCGGCGTGCCCAGGACCGAGGAGAAGAGCGCCTCGGTGCTCTCGCCCCGTCGGTATCCGTCCAGCATGGAGCGGATGGCGCCGAAGCCGTACCGGTCCTCGAGGACCTGGAAGACGAGCGAGGCCTCGTAATAGGAGAAGATGACCTGCTGGGGATACTCGGGCCGCATGAACCCGTCGTCGAGCTCGCTCACCTTCTTGAGGCGCCCGTCCCGGAGCGCCTCGACGAACCCGATGGTCGGGCCGGGCCCCCAGCCCGGTCGCGCGCGATGCTGCTCGTGGACCGCCAGCCCCTCGGAGAACCAGCGTGGCACCCGGTGGTCGGTCATGGCCAGGTGGAACGCGTGCGCCATCTCGTGCCAGAGCGTGGAGGCCCAGTTGTATTCCCCCTTCGCTCGGGCGGCCGGCGAGTCGAGCACGACCAGGCTCCCGAACGTGACGCCGAGCGCACCCAGGCCCGTCTCGCCCAGGGTGCGCACCGAGAAGTCGGCGTGGCTCGGGTACATCTCCACCCGCACGGGCGTCGGCGGCTGCGCTCCGTACCGCTTCGCCAGGCTGTCGTACGCCTCCTCCGCGACTGCGGCCACGTAGGGCTCCAGGAGGTCGGCTTCGTCACGGCGCAGGAAGAGCGCGAAGTGGGGCGTGCGGCGCACGTCGTAACGGTCGAACGTGTCCAGCAGGTCCAGGCTGTTCTTGAACCAGGGGTTGTAGGGGTCGCCGCGGAACGCGATCTCCAGGTGCCTTCGGCCGTCCTCGATCCGGCCGAGACGCAGCTCGTTCATACCCAGCAGACCCCATGCGCTCCAGGCCGTCGAGTCGAGGGAGACCGCCACCCGGGCCCGCTCGGCCGCCTCGCTGTAACGCCTGACCTGCACGGCGAGCTCCGACACCGTGGCATCGAGGCCCGGGTAGCGCGGGTCGAGCGCCAGCGCTCGTGTGCGAGTGCGCCGGAAGGCCGCGGTGTCGCCTGCCAGGTAGTCGATCGCGGCGAGCACGGAGAGCGCCTCGAGCGAGTTGGGGTCCACCTCCAGCGCGGAGGATGCCTCCCGCCGGGCCCGCTCGTAGTCGCCACGCGTGACGTTCAGACGTGCGAGCAGGGTGTGGGCCGGCACGCTGCGGGGATTCACGTCCAGCGCGGCCGCCACGCGCTCGCCGGCTCCGCCCGTGCCGTCGAACTCGAGGGCGCGCGCCACGCCCAGGAGCGCCTCGGGGTCTCGAGGGTTCACGGCCAGCACCTCGGCGAATTCCTGCTGAGCCTCGGAGCTCTGGTACTTCTCCAGAAAGAGCTCTCCCGCGCGAACCCTGGGCTCCAGCCAATCCGGGGCCTTCGCGCCGGCTTCGTCGAACGCCCGGAGCGCATCTTGATAGAGCGCCGGATTACCCACGGCCAGATGGTGGACCGCGCGCCCGACCGCCACGAGCCCCTGGGCGTCGAGTTGGCCGTTGGCTCCGTTGTAGATGTCGATGAACCGGTCGAAGCGAACCATCGCGTCGTCGACCCGGCCACGGCGCAGGAGCAGCTCGGCAAGGTTCACCTCCGCGGTGAGCCGGTCTCCCGCCCCGCCCGAGATCGCGCGCCGGAAGGCGGCCTCCGCCTGGGCGTCCTTGCCCCGCGCGGCGAGCACCTCGCCCAGGGTGTTGGCGAGCGCCACGGAGTCGGCCGCGGCGCTCGCCTCGGCCTCCGCGTCGTCGTAGCGCCCGACGGTCGAGAGGACGTGCACCAGGCCACGCCGCGCCTCGATCGACGTCGGCCCGGAGCGCATCGCCCGCCGATACGCGTCGATCGCGTCGTCGTACCTGCCGGTGCGCGCGGCCGCGCGGGCGTCCTCCAGCGTCTGGCCTCGCGCGGTGTAGGGGAGGAAGAGCGCGAGCGCGAGCGCCACGGCCGCGGGCCCCGAGCCGCGGAAGCCGCTCATGGCGCGCCTCCTTCGCGGGCCCTGATCTCGCGGCTCTTGAGTGCCAGCTCCACGAGGAGCGCCTCGAGTCGGTCTTCGTACTCCTTCTGGGGGATCGTGTCCTTGGCCGCGCGCAGCCGCTCCACGCGCGCCTGGATCGCGTCGCGCTCGGAATACAGGCGGGCGAGCACCGAGTCGGTGGTGGCAGCCCGAGAGAGCGTGGACGCGGTGGCGCCTACGAGGAACGTGGCGGCCAGCTTGCCGTCGGGGCCCTCCACGCTCGCGTCTCCGGTTCCGTCGCCGTTCCCGTCGTCGTCGAGCACGGCGTGCTCGGTCAGCAGCTGATTGTCCTTCTCGTAGGAGCGTGCCACCTCCTGTCGCGCCCAGAGATAGGCTTCCAGCAGGGACAGCCTTCCGTCCTTGTCGAGGTCGGCCCCGTTTCCCGCCACGGCCTGCACGAAGTAGCCGGGGAAGCGCGTGGCGTTTCGTTCGCGGGCGGTCTTGGTGGCCGCGATGACGACCCGGCCTGGCGCGGCCAGAGGGGCGACGAAGCCTCCGCTCGCGCTCCCCGTATGCACGATCGCGATCCGTCTCGTGCCGAACGCGGCCAGCGCCCGGTTGAGATCTTCCGGCGTCAGGTCGGGTCCCGGGAGGTTGAAGCGGGCCTCTCCGTTCTGTGCCGTCCCGTGTCCGATGAGCACGAGCATGAGATCCCCATCGGCAGCCATGGAGTCGGCCAGCGTCGAGAGCGCACCGAGGACGTTCTCCCGGGTCGACCGCGCCCGGATCGTCCCCGGCGAGAGCTCGGGCTTCTCCCCCAGCCAGATCACGTTTCCGGGCGCCACACCATGGCGATTCACGAGCGCATCCCTCAGCTCGGAGGCCCACTCGTCGAACTGCTTCGTGTAGGCTTCGGTCCCTCCGAGGCCCGTGACGATCAGGACGTACGGTGTCTGCGCGCGCACGGGGGTCGCCGCCGCCAGGGCGACCGCGAGGGCCAGAGCCGAGCGCATGCGCATCCTCATACGAGCCCCCGGGTGCGCCGGTAGCCCCACTCGAGCCCCATGAGGAGCACGATGAGCAGGAAGAGGACAGGCATGTCCCACAGATCCTTCTCCTCGACGAGCGTCACGCCGGCGCCGGTCACGCTGATGTCCTCGGGCAGCGAAGCGACGTCGTCCGGGGTGTAGAACCTTCCTCCCGTCTCCTCGGCGATCCGCTGAAGGGTCCTCGTGCGCCGCCCCGCCCCGAAGAACTCGTCGTCGCTCGGCGCGGTGCGTACGAAGCCTCCGTCCGAGCCCAGCGTGTGCCCGTCGCGTGACGCGGAGACGTCGACCTCGTATTCCCCCTCCTCGGTGGGAACGAACTGCGCGACGTACTCGCCGTCCCGGTCCACCGTCCACTCGGCAGGGACCTGGCTCACACCTCCGCTCGGGCTCGTGATGCGCGCGACGACCGTCGCGTCGTCGACCTCCAGGTAGGAGGAGTCGGCGACCATCGCGGTCACGCGCACGGGCTCCCCGCGCTCGGCGCGCTCGCGGTCCAACGTGACGGTCACCGGGCGGGGCACGCCGTCGACGAGCCAGCGGAGCATCTGCTGCCAGAAGGCCTCGTAGCTCTGGTCGTCGACGGGCACCTGCGCCGACATCTGCCACAGCCAGGAGTCCTGCGGCGTGAACGCGATCGCCTTGCCTCGGCCGTACCGCTGGTGAGCCAGGATGATCTGCCCTCCACCGCCCTGCACGGGGCCGGTCAGGAGGGTCGTGGCGCCCGGCTTCACCTCCGAGATCCGGTTCACCACCGTGATCGGGGGCAGCGAGTCCCAGCGTTGCGACGGATCGCTGTCCTCCGACCCGAGCTGGACGGCCGGATGAGCCAGCCCGGCCGGCGTCGGTGCCACCTTGACCTCCGAGAAGAAGGCCGGCGCCGGCGTGCCCAGCACCACCGGCATGACCTCCTCGACCGGCGTCCCGGCCCATCCCCCTTCGGCGAACGCGTTGTGCCCGCCGAGGAAGAGCACGCCGCCTCCCCGCTATGAGACGAAGTCGGCGATCATCTGGAGCTGGTCGTGCGTGAAGAAGCTGGCCTCCACG
>CAZVYM010000178.1:0-5645 GCA_964630935.1 uncultured Gemmatimonadaceae bacterium
TGCGCGGGAGTCATCCGCTACTGGCTCTGCGACCGGGACTTCGATTGCGAAGCCTGCCCCCTCGACGTGGCGCTCAGGAGCCGTCCGGCTCAGCGCTACGACGCGCGCCGTCCCAACCGGTCGCGCGTTCACCTGGAGACGCCGAGGGATCGACTCTACGGACCGGGTCACACCTGGGTGCAGCCACGCTCCGAACGGGGCGAAGGCACCTGCCGGCTCGGCCTCGACGCCTTCGCGGCCGCCATCATCGGAGACGTATCGGACGTTCGCCCGCGTCACCCGGGCCAGCGGCTCGCGCGCCGTGACGCACTCTGCGATCTGCAGGTCGGGTCCGATGTCCTCCGCCCCCGCTCCCCCGTGAGCGGTCGCGTCGTGGACTGCAACCCGGACGTGCGGACGCACCCCCGCCGGGTCACGGCCGAGCCGTACGGCAAGGGCTGGATCGTGGAGCTCACCGACGTGGACCCCGAAGAGCTGCTCGCCCTCTCGGGGCCGACGTCCGGGCAAGAGCACGCCGATACCGACCTCACCGCCTTCCGGAGAGAGGTCGCGTGCCGCCTTCTCTGTGAACCCGTTTGGCAAGAGACCTCGCGGGCCGACGAACGTCCCTGGACGGACCTCCGCCGGGTGTTCGGCGACGAAGCCTACATGAGCCTGGTGCGTCACTTCATCCACTGAGCCGTCATCCCTCGGCTCCCGGGTGCCTCGACCGAAGAATTTCTCAACACGGACTGTATAGAACTTCTACGATCGAGGCGATCGACCCGCCCTGCGCACACTCCGATACACACTCGTAAGTTACTTTCCTAGAACAATTTACATCGTAGGCCATCGCGTCCCCACTCCATGGTGTGGGCCTTGCACGGAGAGTGGGTGAAGCAACCCTCCCACACCCGTGCAATCGGAGCCTACGATGAAGCACATTCGCGATAGAATCGCTGTCACGATCGGATATTGCGCGACCTGTGTGGCGGTCGTGGTCGTCCTGCCGATCATGGCGTTCCTGGTGGTGACCCTGCGCATGGTCCTGCTCCCGGTGGCAATCGCCGTGGGCCTGGCCGCGCTCGTGCTCCTGTTCGGCTCACCCCGCTTCAGGGCGTGGCTCGGGGCCGACTGGGCGGACGGAGGTCGGTAATGACGATCACCAGGCGGGCGGCGCTGCGGACGCTTGCGGCCGCGAGCGCGACAGCCCTCCTCCCGAAGCGGCTCCGTGCCGGGACCGAAGCAGCACCCGGGCCCGACGGGAAGGCCATCCTGCACGACGCGGTCCGCTGCATCGGGTGCCGCCAGTGCGCCCTCGGGTGCGCCGAGGAGTTCGGGTGGGACCCCGCCCTCGCGCTTTCCGACGACCCTGTGCTGACCTCCCACAACTACACGGCCGTCCTGCGCTTCGACCGCGACGGCGACGACGTGTTCCGGAAGGTCCAGTGCATGCACTGCCTCGATCCGGCCTGCGTGAGCGCATGCATGCTCGGTGCGCTCCACAAGGACGAAGACGGAGCGGTGGTCTGGAACGGCGACCTGTGCGTCGGCTGCCGATACTGCGAGATCGCGTGCCCCTACAACATCCCGCGGTTCGAGTGGGATACGCCGCTGCCCAACCTCCGGAAGTGCCAGATGTGCCCGCAGCGGCGCGCGGAGGGCCTGGGGCCGGCCTGTGTCGCACAGTGCTGGCGGGGCGCCCTGCTCTACGGGACCCGCGAGGAGCTGCTGGCCGAAGCGCATCGGCGCATCGCCTCGAACCCCCGCCTCTACAACCCGAAGGTGTTCGGGGAGCACGACGGAGGAGGCACCTCGGTTCTCTATCTGACGAAGGCGGATGTGAGCTACGCGGACATCGGCCTCCCCGAGCTGGGTGACGAACCCGTCGCCGAGCTCCCCGAGCGGATCCAGCATACGCTGTACCGCGGCTTCGCGGCTCCCCTGGCGCTCTTCGCCACGCTCGGTGCGGTGGTGCGGCGCAACGCGAGGAAACTGCACGCGGAGGAGGTAGCGCGCGGCCCCGGAGCGGACCGCCTGGAGCCGGTCGGCGGACCACTCGTCACGTCCGCGACTCTCTTCCTCGCGGTGATGGCCTTGCTGGGCGTGCTGGCCGTCTTCTGGCGGTTCGTCGGCGGGTTGGGCGCGACGACGAACTTGAACGACGGATACCCGATGGGTATCTGGATCGCCTTCGACGTCGTGACCGGCACCGCGCTGGCCTGCGGCGGATACGCCATGGCGCTCCTCGTCTACGTGGCCAATCGCGGCCGCTATCACCCGCTGGTTCGGCCCGCGCTGGTCACGAGCGCGCTCGGCTACACCCTGGGCGGCACGAGCGTCCTGATCGACATCGGCAGGGCGTGGAACTTCTACAAGATCCCGCTCTTCTTCTGGCACTGGAACTTCAACTCGATCCTCCTCGAGGTCGCCCTGTGCATCATGCTGTACACGGTGGTGCTCTGGATCGAGGTGTCTCCGGCGTTCCTGGAGGGCTGGCGGGAGAGCCGCTTCGAGCCGTTGCGTGCGCTGGCAGCGTACGCGACCCCGAAGATCGAGCGCGCGCTGCCGTACTTCATCGCTCTGGGTCTGCTCCTTCCCACCATGCATCAGTCGTCGCTGGGGAGCCTCATGCTGATGGCGGGTCAGAAGCTGCACCCCCTCTGGCACACGCCGCTGCTTCCGTTGCTGTTCCTCGTCTCCTGCGTGGCCATGGGCTACGGAGTGGTGACGCTGGAATCGTGCATATCCGCGAAGGCCTTCCAACGCCCTGCGGAGACGCCGATGCTGCGCGGTCTGGCGATCCCCATCGCGCTGGTGATCTTCGCCTGGGTGGCGCTCCGGGTGGCCGACGTGGTCGGGCGGGGTCGACTCGACACCGCCCTGCGGATGGACGGCCACGGCCTGCTCTTCCTGGCGGAGATCGCGCTCTTCCTGATCCCCGCCGTCGGCCTGCTGGTGAGGCGTGACACCGCCGGGCCGACCTGGCTCACGATCATGGCGAGCCTGATCCTGCTGGCCGGTGCTCTGTTCCGGTTCTCCACGTACCTCTTCGCCTTCAATCCGGGCGACCAGTGGTCGTACTTCCCCGCCGTGCCCGAGCTCGCGGTGACGTTCGGGCTCGTGGCCGCGGAGATTCTCGTCTACGTCGTCCTCGTCAAGCGATTCCCCATACTCCGCGGCGCGCCCGTGGACTTCCCGCCGGCCTCGCGTCCCTCCCTCGATGCGGCGGACGTAAGGGAGACGGTCCATGTCTCAGCCTAGAGCCGAGTTTCCATATAGATCCGAGCCCACGCAGGCCGGTCGAAGAGCCGCCGCGGGCATCCTCGTCACCCGGACGCTCCTGGCGACGCTCGTCGCGGCCTCGGGCATCACGGTCGCGGTGACCGCGGCTGCCCACGCGACCGGGGCGCCTCCATGGCGGCATGCGGACCCGTCCGGGCAGGTCGACACCGTGCAAGCAGGCGATCGCCGCTGCCTGACCCGACGCCCGGAGGACTGCCTGGCGCGCCCCGTGCCGGCCGACGAGCCGCACGGCGCCGTCTGCGGCGTCTGCCACGATCTCTGGGGCGATCGACCGCTCGCCAGTACGGTGCGGTCCTGCTCGGGCGGGGAATGCCACGCCGACCCGGCGTCGCTCACGCCCTTCCATCGGACGGTCGACGCCGCGACGCTCGCTAAATGCACGGAGTGCCACCGTCCCCACGACTTTCGGGTGAAGGGAGGGAGTCGCCAGTGCAGCGCGTGCCACGAGACGGGCGGGCTGGTCGCGCCCTGGGCCACGCCACGGCAGCCGCTGACCCTACCCGGCGGACTGCGCTTCGACCACGACGACCATCCGGGCGTCCCGTGCGTGGCGTGCCACGGCTCGGGTCCGGCCCATGCCACCCTCGAGGTCCGACGCCTCGCGGACTGCCGCGGCTGCCATCACACCCCGCCCGAATCCTCCGACTGCACCCGGTGCCACGTCGTCGATGAGGTGCGCGGCATCTCGCTGGAGGTCTCGCGGCGGCTCGACATCCGGATCGGTTCGCTGGACCGGCCGATGCGGACCATCCGCTTCGAACATGCCGCGCACTGGGGAACGGACTGCGTGGCGTGCCATACGGGTGGGACGGACCTGGGCACCGCGCGTGGCGCGGACTGCTCCGGATGCCACTTGAGGCACCACGACCCCACCGCCGACTGCGCCGCATGCCACGAGCCTCCGGCGGCGGGAGCGCACACGAGGGCGGTCCATACCGGATGTGGGGGAGTCGGTTGCCACGACCCGCTTCCCGAGGGGATCCGAACCGTGCCGCGCACCCGCCAGCTCTGCCTGGCCTGCCACCGTGACATGGTTGCACACGAGCCCGACAGGAATTGCGTGGACTGCCACCCGCTTCCGCCCGCCGGGCCGGCCGGCCGGTAGGCGGTGCGGCGAGCTTCGCGCTCGTGGAGGGGTGGGCCGCGGCGGCCGCGGCCTACCCCGTCTGCCGTCGTCTCTCCTTGACCTCGGTGCCCACGGCCCTACCTTGCATCTTTTCGTGATGGATATCTCGCAAGGCGGGCCATGTGAGACACTTGCGGCGGCTGGTGCTCGAGCGCCTCATGCGCTATCACCGGTACCTGACGGAGACGAGGGACGCGGACGCCCCCGAGGCCGTCACGAGCGCCGAGATCGCGGAGGCGCTCGACATCGATCCGACCCAGGTACGCAAGGACCTGGGCTCGGTCGGGGTTCGCGGCCAGGGACGCGTGGGCTTCGATGCCGGCGAGGCGGTGCACGCCATCCGGCGAGCCCTCGCGTTCGACCAGATCCACCTGGCCGTCGTGGTGGGGACCGGTCATCTGGGGGGGGCGCTCATGGCCTATCACGGCTTCGCCCGCTACGGTCTTCGCATCGCTGCCGCCTTCGACAACGATGACGAGAAGGTGGGCCGGGAAGTGGCCGGCTGCGCGGGATGCGTCGTGCGCCACACCCGGGGCATGGGGGCCTTCATCAAGCGGCACAAGATCAAGCTCGCGATCCTGACCACCCCCGCCCCGGTGTCCCAGAAGATCGCCGACCGCCTCGTCGCCGCCGGCGTGACCGCCATCTGGAATTTCTCTCCCACCCGGCTCACCGTTCCAGAAGGCGTGTTCGTGCGCAACGAGCACATCTCTCTCGGCCTCTCGGAGTTGGCCTACCACCTGAAGAACTAGCCTCCGACGCCACCCGCCCCGACCGATCGGGGCACGCCCCGCGACACCCGCGCGGACCTCGCCCGGGCGATTTGAGAAAAAAATCTCAAATACACTTGACGGAGGGTGGACAGTCTTGGAGATTCCTAACTATCAGGAATTGTGACAAAAATCACGTATTGGAGATTCATTCGTGATAAATGTCACGTATGGGCCCTCCGAGACCTGCCCCCGGGGGTTGACGACCACGCTTCAGGCGCCACTTGAAGCAGGTTTGCGCAGACCTTCTTCCCATGCGACCGGAGGCAGGAAATGCCGAGCTTCGTAATTCCGGACAAGTGTGACGGGTGCAAGGCCCTCGACAAGACGGCCTGCCAGTACATTTGCCCGAACGACCTCATGGTCCTGAACAAGGAGACCATGAAGGCCTTCAATCAGGACCCCACGATGTGCTGGGAGTGCTACAGCTGCGTGAAGATCTGCCCCAACCAGGCGATCGAGGT
>CAZVYM010000179.1:0-2142 GCA_964630935.1 uncultured Gemmatimonadaceae bacterium
CCAGGCCGGAGCCGGCTTCCCGCTCGGTTGACGCGTCCGGCCGGTCACGCATGACATAGCCGCCCACCATCCCCGTCCCCGCTCGGAGGCGCCACGCTCTCCGGGCGGGGACGGGCCGGATGAACAAAAGGACTACCCCGCAGGCGTCGCCTGCCTATCCGCCTCCGAGACTCATCCGCTCCTGCACCGCTTTCATCCACCGGGAGAGGGTGCTCCCCTGGCTCGCCTCGAGCAGCTCCTCGATAGTGGGCATGGTTCCGTGATGTGACCATCGGACAGCTGTCTCGGATCGAGCTTCTTCGTCTCCCGACGGCCACGTTCCGCGTGCTCTACGTCTTCTCGATCATGGCACATGACCGACGCACGATCCTGCAATTCAACGTCGCGACGTCACCCAGCGCTGACTGGACCGCACGACAAGTCCTCGAGGCGTTCCCGTACCACACCAGACCTCCATTCCTTCTTGACGACCGGGACACGATCTTCGCGGGCGACGTCGTCCGGCGCGTGGGGGCGATGGGGATCGCGGACGTGGCACGTCCCGGTCGGGACCCCCGTCCCGCGTTCGAGGCCTTCGCCTTCGCCGACGTGCATGCCGTCGAAGACCTGGAGCCCGGCATGACCCTGCCCGGCATCGTCACCCCCAACCTCCTCTCCCCGTAGAACCCTTGCCGCTTGCCACTCCTCGACCCAGAGCCTACCGTGCGCTCTCGGCCGTCGGGCCCTTCAACCCTCCCAAACGTGAGGCACCGAAGTGATGCAGATTCGAGTCGTTCGCCATGTGGCCGTCTGCGCCGGGGCGCTGGCGATGACCTCGCTGGCCTGCCGGCTGAGCGCGCAGCAGCCGAAGGATGTCACCGTGCGTGCCCAGGTGAGCCAGCGTGCGATCGCCATTGATCGCGGATCCGCCGCGCTGTGGCAATCGCTGCTCAAGCTGAACACGCGCGCCAGCCTATTGATGATCGTCGCCCATCCCGACGACGAGGACGGCGGACTGCTCGCCTACGAGTCGCGCGGACAGGGCGCCCGCGTGGGCCTGCTCACGCTGAACCGCGGCGAAGCGGGCCAAAATCTGATGAACTCGGACTACTGGGAGGCGCTCGGGCTGGACCGCACCCACGAGCTTCTGGCCGCCGGCCGGCGGTACGGCGTCAACCAGTACTTCACCCGCGTGATCGACTTCGGCTTCTCCAAGTCGAAGGAGGAAGCCATGCGGAAGTGGACGCATCAGCGGGTGCTGGCCGACGTCGTTCGCGTGGTGCGGATGGTCCGGCCCCTGGTGATCACGTCCGTGTTCCTGGGCGGACCCTCCGACGGCCACGGGCAACATCAGGTATCGGGGCAGACGGCGCAGGAGGCGTTCAAGGACGCCGGCGATCCGAACATGTTCCCGGACCAGATCCGCGAAGGGCTGCGGCCGTGGAAGCCGCTGAAGGACTACGCCCGCGTGCCCACCTTCGCCATCCGCGACCACCAGATCTGGGACTACGCCAACGACAAGACCTATCCCCTTCGCTTCGAAGACTATATCAGCGGCAAGTGGATCGACGGGATGCTGCCCACGAGCGTCGTGATCCCCGAGGGCGACTACGACCCGTTGCTGGCAGGCTCCTTCGAGCAGATCGCGCGGCAGGGACTCGGCTTCCAGAAGACGCAAAACGGCGGCCTCACCGCCCCGCCGCCCGGCCCGGCCAACGCCGACTACTACCGCTTCGGATCTCGGGTCAGCGCCGCCGACCACGAAGGCTCCATGTTCGACGGAATCGACGTGTCGCTGGCCGGCATCGCCGACCTCGCGAGCGGCCAGGACAACGCGTTCCTGAAGGAGGGGCTCGCGAAGCTCTCGGCCGATGTCGACCGGGCGATGACGCACTTCGATGCGAGGCATCCGGAGGCGATCGCCCCGATCCTGGCCGAGGGGGCGAAGGAGAACCTGGCGCTGATCGGGCAGGTGGAGCACAGCTCGCTCTCCGCCCAGGCCCGGTACGACGTCCTACACGAGCTGCACGTGAAGGAGGCCCAGTTCAACACGGCGCTGGCAACGTCGCTGGGCCTGACCGTCACCTCGACCGTCGAGCCGCCGAGCTCCCCGGGTGGCCCGTTCGGCTTCGGTCCGACGAGCACGTTCCGCGTGGCGATTCC
>CAZVYM010000179.1:2242-5606 GCA_964630935.1 uncultured Gemmatimonadaceae bacterium
CCGCGCCCGTTCGCGCCCTATCCGGTGTCGGGCTGGGTGGAGTTCGCCTACCGGGGCGTGCCGATCCGCGTGGGGCAGGTCGTGCAGACCATGGGGCGGGTGATCGGGTACGGCGACGTGGGCGAGCCGCTCGTCGTCGCGCCGGCCATCTCGCTGTGGATCGCGCCGCACGCCGGCGTCGTTCCCATCGGAGCGAGCTCGTTTCCCCTCTCCGTCCGTGTCCACAGCAACGTGAAGGGCCCGGCCAAGGGCACGCTCCGGCTCGATCTGCCCGACGGCTGGCATGCGGAGCCCGCGGCGGCGGACTTCTCTCTGGCCAAGGACGGTGACGATCAGACCGTCGACTTCCGGGTGTCGCCGGCCGCCCTCCGGGACACGACCTACCGCGTGCACGCCGTCGCGAACTACGATGGCCGTTCCTACCGGGAGGGGTACGAGACCGCCGGCTATCCGGGCCTGCGACCGTACAACCTCTACCGCGGGGCCGATTACGGGGTGGCCGGCGCCGACGTGAAGACCGCGCCCGGACTGCGCGTCGGGTACGTGACCGGCACCGGCGATCAGGTGCCGCAGACTCTGGAGAATCTCGGCATCCACGTCACCTTCCTCGGCAAGGACGACATCACGTCGGGCGACCTGGACGGCTACGACGCGATCGTGGTGGGTGAGCGCGCCTATTCGGTGCGGCCGGAGCTGGCCACCTCCAATCAGCGTCTGCTCGACTACGTGCGGCAGGGCGGCGACCTGATCGTGCAGTATCAGGCGGGCGAATACGATCACGACTACGGACCCTACCCCCTGAAGCTGGGCGCCGCCCAGACCGTCACCGACGAAGCGTCGGCCGTGAAGTTCCTGCTGCCGCAGAGTCCGGCGCTCGTCTGGCCCAACAGGATCGATCAGAGGGACTTCGAGGGCTGGATCGAGGAACGCGGCCACGGCTTTCCGGAGTCTTGGGACCCGCACTGGGAGGCGCCGCTGGAGATGCACGATCCGGAGCAGGCGCCGCAAAAGGGCGGCATCCTGGTCGCTTCCTACGGCAAGGGCGTCTACGTCTACGTCGCGCTGGCGCTCTACCGCCAGCTGCCCGAAAGCGTGCCGGGCGCGTACCGCATCCTCGCGAACCTGCTCAGCCTGGGCGAGAATCCCGGACTGAAGCGCTGAACGCGTCGGCCTCTTGGTTGCTACCACCGGTATGCTCCTCGGGGATGGCCATTCAGGGGTTCGCGGACCGCAGGCTCCAACTGTGGGCGCATCAGGCGCCAGGAGGTAGGATGTGAAGGTTCGTTCGAGTGCGTGGCTTGCAGGCGCCCTGGTCGCGATCGGCCCGGTGCTCACGCTCCAGGCTCAGGAGAAAGATCCGGCGCCGGCCACGGCGTGGCCGGGGACCACGATCGCCATCGACAAGGCCATGCCGCCTCCCGCCTGGGTGGCAGCCGAGCGGACGCTGCTCGAGTCCAGCGGGGAGATCGCACAGGTCTATGCCGCGTCACACTTCGACGCGGCCGGCCACGCCATTCGAGCCGTGCCCCCGGCCTGGGGCGTCGGCGACGGGCCCGACGACATCATGGGCTACATTCGAAGCTGGCCGCTCGCCTACATCATGGGAGGGCCGGCGTCGCTCGTGGACACGTACCGGAGACTTTGGGAAGGGCACCTCCAGCAGTACACGGACGCGAAGGTGCCGGAGGTCGAGGCGGCGAAGGACGGGATCTTCCACAACGACTTCATCACCCAGTTCGACTGGGAGCACAGCAGCGAGGAGCTCGCGCCGTTCTACCTGTACGCGCTCGCCCGCCCGCACGATCTTGCGAACATCGCCAGGGCCGAGCGCATGGCGGGACTGTACCTGGACGAGGATCCCGAGGCACAGAACTACGATCCGAAGGTCAAGATCATCCGCAGCCTCTTCAACGGCAGCCTCGGGCCGAAGCTGACCCCGGCCATGCCGGTGGACTGGGAGGGCTTGAACCCGAGCCTGCGGTTCTGGAGCGTGGCGGCCACGGACGTCAGGGGCGACCATCCGCTGAACATGGCCGCCGCGATGCTCCCCTTCACGGCGTACCTGTTGACGCACGACGCGAAGTACAGGAACTGGGTGCTCGACTACATCGGCGCCTGGCGCGACCGGACCGAGCAGAACGGAGGGAACATCCCGTCGAACATCGGGCTGGACGGCACGATCGGCGGCGAGTGGGGCGGCAAGTGGTACTGTGGCGTATGGGGATGGACGGGCGAGGCCGAACGGAACTACGTGTTCCGCGGCCCCCCCGAAGGGTTCGACGCGGCCCTGCTCCTCTCGGGCGATCCGTCCTACACCCAGGCGATGCGGCATCAGATCGACAACATCTTCGCCGCGAAGAAGGTCGTGGACGGCAAGGTCCTGGTGCCCTACCTCTACGACGACAAGGGGTGGGACGGCTACGCCGAGATGAGCAAAGGCACGGAGTACGTGCAGCACGGAAACGGCAGCGGCACGCAAGGCAACCTCGTGAACGTCCTCGTGGACCTCTACATGACGTCGATGCGGCCGGCCGACCTGGAGCGGATTCCGATCCTGCCGGGCGACAGCTCTCCGGAGCGCCTCGGCGTGGACACGCCACCGGGAACGGACTGGATCAACTACATCGAGGGCAACGACGCCGGCTATCCGATGCGGGCGCTGCAGGCGGCCCTGGCCGAGCTCCGCGCGAAGGCCGTTCCCTCGCACGGCGGGGAGGCCGCCGCGAACGGCCGCGGGCCCGGCGCGTCCAGGAGCTCCACCGGCTGGCTGGGCGTCGCAGGCCAGGCGTACCCGTCGACCGTCTCCATCGCGTCGCTGAAGCGGCTTCCTCCCATGCGGCCGGGGCTCGGCCAATGTGTCCCGAACGATACTTCGGAGATCCGCCGGCTGGGGATCCCGACGTCGCCGGCGGCGGTCTCGGTCGCGGCCGCGGTGGGCCGGGACGGCGGGACGGCGTTCGCCAGACGCCGCCGCGGTGGCAGCGGTCCGGCCAACATCGGCGGGAACGGGGCGCTTCCGGTGGCCGCCTTGGTGCATCTGACGATGGGCGGGCCCGATCCGGGCGGCGAGTCGCATGGCCCGCTGCCGCTGAACGTGCAGGCGCGGTACTTCGACCCGGAGCACGAGCGGCCGGGTCTGCCGGCAGACGTCGGCGCGCTCGTCGAGCACTTCGACGCCGGCAGCGTTGCGCTGACGCTGGTCAACGCGAACCCGTTGCACGAGCGGACGGTGACGGTGCAGATGGGCGCATACGGTGAGCACACCGCGACGGAGGTCACGGCGGGCGGGCGGACCACGGCCGTCAACGCCCCGTGGTTCAACGTGCGGCTGGCGCCTGGCAGCGGCGAGACGCTCACGATCCAC
>CAZVYM010000180.1:0-5550 GCA_964630935.1 uncultured Gemmatimonadaceae bacterium
TCGTTCCGGAAGAGCACGGGCCGGCCCCACTTGTAGACGAAGAGGTCCTCGTCGCCGTCGTTGTCGTAGTCGCCCCAGACCGAGCCCATCGACACGCCGGTGCCCTGCTCGTTCACGTCGGCGACCCCGAGCGAGCCGGCGACGTCCTCGAAGCGGCCGTTCCGCAGGTTGCGGTAGAGCGCGTTCTTCGAGCCGGTCGCGCTGTTCGTCGCGTACAGGTCCGGCCAGCCGTCGTTGTCGAAGTCCGCGACGGTCACGGACGCGCCGACCGACGCGATGAGCGGCATGATCGGCTGCAGGCTGGGGTCGAGCTCGGGTGCTCGGTGCCGGAAGTCGATGCCCGCCTGGGCCGCGACGTCGCGCAGGTGGAAGCCGTACCGCTCGAGCGCCGTGCCGACCGCCATCCCGGCTACCGGCTCGTCGGGATTCCAGCGCCGCTGCAGGACGAGCGGCGCTCCGATCGCGGCCGCCAGCAGGGCGGCCGCGATCAGACGACGTGTTCCGGAGGCTGGCTTCGAGTCAGTGGGAGGGGCTGAGGGCATGCTGGAAGCGTCGGGGGGTCACGTAGCGCGTGTGGTACGTACGCCAGTCGTCGGGGTGGAGAAGATACGCCGGATCCTCCTCGAGGGGTCCCGGAGCGCGCGAGTAGTCGGTGAGCCCATGATAGGGCAGGGGACGCAGCGTGCGCGACCAGCCGTCGTTGAGGTCCCCGTCCTTGACCCAGCCGTCGGCGTCCAGCACGTAGTCGCGTACCCACGCGGTCGGCGGATCGGGCTGAGCGGCGAACCGGAGCGAAAGCTCGTCTCCCGCGTTCATGATCACGTAGCGGTCGTCCGTGCTGTCCACCAGCGGCCGCACGTCGCCGTAGCGCGTGTAGTAGCCCTCCAGGTCGCGCCACCGCTGGACGGTGGTCGCGACCCGATAGGTCGGCAGGTCCGGCGCCTTCCGTCCCGCCTGGTGTGAGCGCGACAGCCCCCGGAAGTGCAGATCCGCGTACTGGGCGGGAATGCGCGTGATGCGGACGGGCGTGTCCGGACGCTGAACCGCCCAGGCGATGCGGTCCCAGTAGATCTCCATGTTCGTGGAGACCCGCACCCGCTTCGACCCGCCGTCCCGGAAGGCGCCCTTCAGGTCGATGAGCACGGTCTTCGTCTTGCCCGACGGCATGCCGAGGTCGGCATGCAGCACCCGCCAGCCGCCGCTGCCGTCGGGCACCTCGACCCGGATGCCGTGCAGAGGCGCATGCCGGCCTTGGCCGATCGCCACGTTGATCGAGCCGTCCGTGGGATAGACCCATCCCTGGGCCACGAGCATGAGCGGCCGGTCGGTCGGGGCGTCCGGTCCGAGATCCACGACCAGGGAATGCTCCTTCGCGACGCCCTGCCAGGCGGTGAGCCCGAAGGAGTCGACGTAGCGCTCGTCGAGAGAACGGACCCGCCCGGTCATGTCGCCGCCCCGGTCATCCGTGGCGCGCGCGAGCGCGTGGAGCGGCCCGGTCGCGTAGATCCTCAGCGGAGGCGGCGGAAGGATGAACCGCTCGTCCACCCAGACTTCGGTGCCGGCCGGGTGGTCCACGGTCATGAGATCCAGGTGGTCGAAGAAGTGGGACTCCCAGAGCTCGGCCGTGATGCGGAGGTCGTAATATCCGTCACGTGGAACGAGCTGGTCGCCGCGGATCTTCATCCAATCTTCGCTGTGGATCACGGCGCTCGAGCCGTAGGTGTTGATGCGCAGCCCGAGCGCGGTGCGCCAGATGGCATCCGTGACGAAGTCCATCTCCTTGCCGTTCCACGCGAAGAGCCATGGGCACGAGCCCTTGAGCCGCTGCGTGGCGACGATCGGCTCACCCTGGCTCGCGAGCAGGTCGAAGTCCGCCTGCGCGGTGCCGTTCGGCCAGATGATCCGGGCGACCGTCACCCCCGTGTTCTCGCCGATGCCGAAGTGCACGAACGGCTGTGTGATGGGCCGCTTCTCGTAGAGCATGCCGGCGCGTACCTCGGCCTCGCCCCCGATGCCGAACGTGTTGATGCGCCCGTCGCCGTCCTGGCTCGTGGCCCGCGGGCTGAGCGTGAGCGCGTAGTAGTCCTTGGATTGCCGGCTGGTCAGGCGTACGGGTCGGCCGCCGTCGTCGAGGCCGTACAGAACGATGCGGCCCGCTCCGGTCGGGTCGGCCGCCGCCGTGACGGTCGCCGGGAGGGTGTCCTGCGGGACGAGCGCGTGCTCGCTGTTCCCCAGCCAGAGGCGCGTACGCCCGCCTGCGCTCGCCGCCACGTCGAGCGCGCCGTTGTTGTCGAGGTCGGCGAGGAAGAGCCGGGCGCCGGCGCCGACCTCGCCCGTTCCCATGCGCGTTCCGGCCCCGGCGGCCGCGGCCACTCCGGTGGGACCGGCAGCCGTGGCGCCTGCCGCTCCGAACCCGGACCACCGCGCGATCTCCTGCACGCGCCATCCCTCGCTCGTCCACCAGCTCCTGAGGATCCGCCCGTCACGCCGCAGCACGACGACGTCGAAGGTGCCGTCGCCGTCCACGTCTCCGAGGGCGAGGGCCGCGGCGGGCTCGAGGCTGTCGGGCATCGCCCACGGAGCGAAGCGCGGACGGTCGTGGCGGGGATTGCGGAAGGCGTGCAGCCGACCCGCGTCGTCGAGGAGGACCGCGTCCGGGTCGCCGTCGTTGTCCAGGTCGCCCCAGACGAACTGGCGGGCATCCGTGACGTCGCCGTCGTCGAAGATGTGCTGCTCACCGAAGGTGCCGTCCCCCTGGTTGAGCAGCACGAAGGGCGTGCCGTGCGCCGGCGCGAGCACGAGGTCGACGTCGCCGTCCACGTCGGTGTCGGCCGCCCAGATATCCGTGAACGCGCCCGTGCGCACGTCGGACGGCAAGGCCCTCCCAGGCACCGGCCTGAAGATGCCGTTCGAGTCCTGGTGGAAGACGCGGAACCCACCACCGCTCGCCGTGGCGAGGTCCATGCGGAAGTCGTGATCGAAGTCGAACGCGGCCACCGCCGACGGGGCGTCCGGGGCGGCACGTGACGTCGGGAGCTCGACCTGCTGCGCGGGAGCGCTGTCCGCGGTGAGGAGGAACGAGCCGGGACCCAGCAGACCGATGCGGGCCGTCCCCTGACTGCGAAGCCAGACCGGCAGGACCGCCCGCCACGTGCCCGGCGGTGCCTCGATCTCGTGCGCGGTGAACGCGAGGCTCGAGTCCGCTGCGGGAGGTCTGCGCGAGGGCGTGGGGAGCGCGACGAGCTCGGTGAGCACCAGATCCGGGTGCTGCGGCGAGATCTGGAGCGCGCTGCGCTCCTGGCCATAGGCCGGCAGCCCCTCCAACGAGGTCGCGAGGTAGGTGAGCTCCTGACCCGCATCCTCGAGATTGCCGACGGACGCCACCACGCGCGCGAGCTGCCTGCGGGCGGCCGGGGGCCAGCTCGCCGCGTGCAGCGCGAGCCTGGAGATGTCGCGCTCCATCTCGCGGGTCTCCCCGTGGCGCGCGGCGAAGCGAGCCGACGCGAGACGCACGAACAGGTCGGACGGGTCGGCCGCGACCAGCGAGTCGAGCAGGCCTCGGCTGGCCGTCACGTCGCCCGGACCGGCCCGCTGCTCCAGCATCTGGGCGAGCAGGAAGCGCGCGCGGGGGTCGGCCGCCGCGCCGGTCGTGGCCGGCCCGAGGATCTGGATCGCACGATCGAGGTCGCCGCGCTCCCGCTCGATGAGCGCCGAGAGGATCAGGACACGGACATCGTGCGGGGCGCCTTTCCGCGCCTGGTCGATCCGCCGGGCGGCGTCGTCGAGCCGGTGCTGCTCCAGGGCGAGGATCGCGAGGTTCGCGTCCGCCGCGGGCTCGGAGGGCGCGAGCTCGGTGACTTTGTCGAGCGCGGCCCGTGCCCGCTCCTCATCGCCCGTCTGGAGCGCGGCGACGCCCGTGTAGAAGGCGCTGACCACGTCTTCGTAGGCCTCCGTGCCCGGCTTGGGGCCGGGCGTTCGCTGGCACGCCGTCGCGCAGAGGGCGAGCGGCACGAGAAGGAGCGGAGTGAAGCGGGGGGGGGATTTCATGGGGGCAAACTACTTGTCGCGGCGGGGAAAGAGCCATCCCCTGCGCACCGTTCGAGGCTCGTGGACGACGACGAACGCTTCGGGCGCGTCACGCTCCACCATCCCGACGTACTTCGGCACGCGGCGCCGGCGGATGACCGAGTAGAGCACCTCGACGGGGCCGTCGCGGCCCTGACCGACCTGCTCGGTCACCCCGAAACCCTCGTCGCGCAGTTTGGACGCGAGCGTCGAGCCGCCGTTCCGGAGCATCGCCTGCACGGTCGCGAGGCCCAACGCCATCCGCTCCTCGAGACGGAGCCCCACGTAGTTGCCCGCGGCGAAGCCCAGGGCGTAGCCGAGCACGTGGTAGAAGCTGGCGAGGTTCTGGACCACCGCGCCGACCGCGTAGAGCCAGATCATGACCTCCACGAAGCCGATCAGCGGCACGAGGATCCGCGCGTTACGCACGATGAGAAGGGTGCGCACCGTCGCCAGCGAGACGTCGCAGATGCGCAGGAAGAAGATGAGGAAGGGGCCATAGGGTCCGGCGAGGAGCTGGGTGATCATGGTCGTCGTCCGAAGGTTGCTCGGGATCGCGGCGGGCGATCCCCTGGGCAGGACACCCTCACGATACAGGATCTCGGCCGCGACGCATCCCCAAATCGGCGATCCCGGTCGCGCCGCGGGCCGTCCCGATCCCGCCGCGGGCCGTCCCAGTCGCGTCGTCGCCCGCCTTCGTCGCCCGGCCGACACCGACCTGTCGCGTCGGAGGTGGCACGCTATGTTGACCCCCGAGTGGCCGCGAGAGTCCGAAGCATCGTACACGGAAACCCCCATGTGCCGATTCACGCTGTACCTCGGTCCCCCGGTCGTGCTGGATACGCTCCTCATCCAGCCCAGCCATTCGCTCATCCGCCAGAGCTATCACTCCACCGAGCGTGCGGAGCCGATGAACGCCGACGGGTTCGGCGTGGGCTGGTTCGCGCCGCGCCTCAACCCCGAGCCGGGTGTCTTCCACTCCATCACGCCCGCGTGGAACAACCTCAATCTCGCGAGCCTCGCCAAGGTGGTGGCCAGCCCGTGCGTCCTGGCGCACGTGCGTGCCGCCAGCCCCGGCAGCGAGGTGAACCTGGCCAACTGTCACCCCTTCCGGTACGGTCGCTACCTGCTCATGCACAACGGCCGTCTGGGCGGCTTCCGGAAGGCGCGCCGCCGGATTCTGGAGACGCTGACCGACGAAGCGTTCGGCGTCGTGCGTGGGAGCACCGACACCGAGCACCTCATGGCGCTGTTCGTCGACGAGATCGTGCGCCACGGTGGAGACGGGCACGGCCCCGCGGAGGACGAGGGCTTCGACGGGGCGTTGGAGCTGGCCACGAGGTTGACGGAGGCGCTGGCGCGCGCGCTCCAGGTCGCGCACGAGGTGGGAGACGGAGAGCCGAGCTTCCTCAACGTCGCGGTGTCCGACGGCGAGCGCGCGGCCGTGACACGATTCGGCAACGCCACCCGGGAAGGGCCCGAGAC
>CAZVYM010000181.1:0-5169 GCA_964630935.1 uncultured Gemmatimonadaceae bacterium
CGTGAGCTCATGGAGCTGCACACGGTGGGCGTGGACGGCGGCTACACGCAGGACGACGTCATCCAGATGGCGCGCATCCTCACCGGGTGGAGCGTCGCCGGGATCGGGCCGAGGGAGGCCGCCCGCGCCGGCTCGTTCGTCTTCCGCCGGGCCGCGCACGAGCCCGGCCCGAAGACGCTTCTGGGCAAACGCTACCGGGAGGACGGGGAGGCCGAGGGCGAACGTGCCATCCGGGACCTGTGCGCCCATCCGTCCACGGCGCGCTTCGTCTCCACCAAGCTGGTGCGCCATTTCGTGTCGGACGAGCCTCCGTCGTCCGCGGTCGACCGGATCGCGGGCGTCTTCCGGGAGAGCGGGGGCGACCTGTCCGAGATCTCGCACGCCCTCGTGACGCTCGACGAGGCGTGGAATCCCGACACGCGCAAGCTGCGCACGCCCCAGGACTGGGTGGTCGCGACGCTCCGAGCGCTCCACGCGCGTGAAGCGCCGCCCTCGTTTGTGAACGTGCTCCGCGAGCTCCGACATCCGTTGTGGGCACCCTCCGCCCCGAAGGGATACGGCGACACCGTCCGGGAGTGGGCCGATCCCGAGAGCCTCATGCAGCGCGCGGAGCTGGCCCGCTCCGTGTCCAGGAGAATTCCGGGAGCGCGCGCGGAGCCGGAGCGACTTCTCCAGGTCGTCGACGTCGAGGACGGGAATCCGCTTCCGGGGATGCTCACCGACAACGGGGTGGCGGCCGACGAACGCCTGGCGCTGGGCTTCGGGGGCCCGGCCTTCCAGTGGAGGTGACCATGGACCGCAGGGATTTCGTGAAGGGCATGTGTCTGGGGGGCCTGGCCACCTTCGCCGTGCCGCGGGTGACGTTCGCGCAGGTGCCCGGCAAAGGGAAGCTCGTGTTCGTCCTCTTGAGAGGGGGCTTCGACGGACTCGCCGCGATCGTTCCGGTGGGAGACCCGTCCTACGCCCCCGTGCGGGGCGAGATGGCCTACGCTCCGGAGAACCTGGTCGCGCTCGACGGCGAGTTCGCGCTCGCGCCCGGGCTCGCACCCCTCGCGTCGCTCTGGAAGGCCGGCGAGCTCGTGCCGGTCCATGCCATGGCGATCCCCTATCGGACGCGGAGCCACTTCGAGGGCCAGGCCGTTCTCGAGACCGGGATGGACAAGCCGGTGGGCGCTTCCGACGGATGGCTGAATCGGCTCCTTCAGGTCGTGGGCGGGAAACGTTCGGGCATCGCGGTGGCCGCCGGCATGCCCCGCTCGCTGTCCGGATCGTACCCGGTGCTCTCCTGGTCACCGGCTCGTCTCGGCGTGGTCGACGACGATTTCGTGGATCGGCTGCACGTTCTGTACGAGCGTGACCCGCTGTTGCACGACCCGTTCGAAGCAGCGCTGCAGGTCAAGGCGCTCGAAGCCGAGGACGGCGGGATGGGCGGCGGAGCGATGGGGGGACGCCCGCCTGCCGGCGCCGATCGGATCAGTCCGATCTTCGAGGCGGCGGCGCGCTTCCTCGAGGACCCGGGAGGGCCGAATGTGGCCGCCGTCGAATTCAGCGGCTGGGACACGCACGCGAACCAGGGGATGGCCGGTGGGCCGCTGGATCGGCTGCTGGGCCAGCTGGCCAAGGGGCTCGTCGACTTCAAGGCCGCGCTCGGCCCGGCCTGGGCCGACACGACCGTCGTGGTCATGACCGAGTTCGGGCGCACCGCTCACCCGAACGGAACCGGCGGAACGGATCACGGCACGGCGGGCGCGGGCCTCGTGGCCGGCCCCAACCTGACCCGGAGCAGGGTCCTCTCCGACTGGCCCGGTCTCGGAGCCCGGGATCTGTACGAGGGTCGCGACCTGCGCCCCACGCTGGACACGCGCGCCATCCTGAAGAGCATCCTGGCGGGCGTGTTCGACCTGACCGCTGCTCAGGCCGCTCGGGTCTTTCCCGACTCCGAGGACGTGACCGGGGCGTCCGGGCTGATGCGCTGAGCCGCACGGAGAGGCCCGCAGACCCCTTCAGGCAACTCTCCTGACCGCTACACGGTCTAATCTTCTATAATTCGGAAACGGAGTAACGAGAGAATTGCCGTCGTGGTGCAGCGATTGCCACGACTTTCCATATGAGGTTCCCGCGTGCATCCACGCGACCGGTTCTTGCGCGTCGTGTTGCCGTTGGGCGTGGTTCTCACTCTTACGACCATGGTGGTCGTCGGACGGGCTACGGAGCCCGCGCGCTACGCCCTCGGTTACGCCCCGACACAGCCCATTCCATTCTCGCACCGTGTGCATGCCGGCACGAATCGCATTCCGTGCCAGTACTGCCACACGAACGCGGATCGTAGTCGCGCAGCGACGATTCCCGCCGCACAGACCTGCATGAACTGCCATCGGTTCATCGTGATGGCGGACAGCGAGTACATCAAGAAGGACGTCGTGGCCCGGCTGAAGACCGACGAGCCGCTGAAGTGGAAGCGGGTCTACCACCTGCCCGATTACGTGTTCTTCGACCACCGCTCGCACGTCCAGGTCGGCGTCCAATGCCAGACCTGTCACGGCCCGGTCCAGGACATGGAGGTCGTGAGCCGTGTGATGGACATGCGCATGGGGCACTGCCTGGACTGCCACCGCGACCCCACCCCGTACCTGCCGCCGGACTCTCCCATCCAGAAGGGACCGACCGATTGCACCGCGTGTCACCGGTGAGCGCGAAGGAGCGCGTGCCGCCGCTGATCGTGAAGAGGAGTGATAGATGATGAAATTGACGCGCCGCCAAGGTATCACCGCCATCTTCGCGGCGATCGTCGGAGTCTTGCTCAGGACTCTTCTTTCGAGGCGCCTTCCGAAGTCGGCCTCGTGGCCGGGAGGGCCTCGGGAGCGTCGCTCACCCGACCCGGGCCGGAGCAAGCCTTCGCGCGTCGTCGAGCCTGCACCCTTCTCCGTGAAGCGCCATGCGTAGCGCGAAGGAGGAGCCCGAGCGAGCGCCCGAGGTGGAGCCTTCCGGAGGACGCGCATCCGGTTCCGAGCGTCGCGGGCGACTCGAGCTTCCCATTCACCCGTCGGCCCGGCCGCTGCGGGAGGAGTTCCCGCCGGACGCGTTCGAGCCCATCGAGCCCCCGTCGGAGCCCGTCTCACGTCGGCGCTTCTTGAGCCTGATGTCCGCGTCCGCCGCCCTGGCCGCCACGACAGCGTGCGAGAAGCCGCCGGAAGACACGGTCGTTCCCTACACCAACAAGCCCACGGACGTCATCCCTGGGGTCGCGGACTACTACGCGAGCACCTACCAGGAGGGGTTGATCCCCTACGGCGTCCTCGTGAAGGCGCGTGAAGGGCGGCCCATCCACATCGACGGGAACGACGAGCATCCGCTTTTCCAGGGCAAGACGTCGCTGAGGGCTCAGGCCGAGACCATCGGCCTCTACAGTCCGGAACGGCTTCGCCGGCCTCGCGTCGCCGGCAGCCCGGCCGGTTGGAAGGACGCGAACGAGCGCGTCACGGGTGCGCTCCAGGAAGCGGCGAGCCGTGGGAAGGCGGTCCTACTCCTCACGCCCGCCGTGGTCTCCCCGACGCGCAGGGCCGCGATCGCCGACCTGAAGAAGGCGCTTCCCGGTCTGCAGCACGTGGCCTGGGAGCCGGCTCTGCCTCTGACGGACCGAGCGGCGTCCTCCGCGCCGTACGGGGAGGCCCTCACGCCGCGGTATCACGTGGAGAGGGCACGGGTCATCGCGTCCTTCGAGGCCGATTTCCTCGGGACCATGGGCAACGCTACGGAGACGATCTCCGGATTCGCCCGGAACCGGAAGCCGGCCGAGCCCGGCGAGCCCATGAGCCGGCTCTACACTTTCGAGAGCCGGATGAGCATCACGGGGAGCAAGGCGGACGTGCGCATTCCGGTCCGTCCTTCCGGAGCCGCTCGGATCGCCTTCGCGGTGGCGCGGGCTCTGCACGTCGAGCACGGGCTCGGTCTTCCCGCGGGACTCACGGCAGCCGCCCTGTCTCCGTTCGGCGTCCCCGAGGTCGCGCGCCCACTCGGTGTGGATCCGGCGACCGTGTCGTCCCTCGTGGACGATCTGGCCCGGGCGGGCCGCGAGAGCCTCGTGATGGCCGGTCCCTCGCTGCCGGCGGAAGCGCATGCAGCGGTCGCCCTGGTCAACGCGATGCTCGGTGGGGAGGGGTACACGGTGGACACGTCCTTCTCGCCGGATCCCGTGTCTCTGGCCGCTCCGGACGAGATGGCGCGGCTCACGCGCGAGATCGATTCGGGTGCGTACGCCGTCGCCGTCTTCTGGCAGACGAACCCGTCCTACGCGCTTCCCGGTGCGGATGCGTTCAACGATGCTCTCGAGAAGGTCCCGCTGAAGGTCTCGCTCTGCCTCTCCGAGGACGAGACCTCACGCAGGTGCGACGTGGTGCTTCCGGTCAACCACTGGCTGGAGAGCTGGAACGACTTCGAGCCGTCCACGGACCTGCTCAGCCTCCAGCAGCCATTGATCCGGCCGCTCTACGACACGCGCCAGGCCGAGGAGCTCCTGCTCGGGTGGGCGGCCGACCTGGCGGGCTCGAGCGCGCAGCGGGCGGGCTCCGACACGACAGGGACCGGCTCCGACACGACGCACGCCGGCGCCGATTCGACAGGTGCCGGGGCGGGTGCGAATCCGGCCGCTTCCGACGAGGCCGAGCAGGGCTACCGCAAGTACCTGATGGGACGTTGGCAGCGCGAGGTCTATCCCGAGGCGACGCTGGAGAGCTTCCGGCAATTCTGGGACGCGGCGGTTCACGATGGCGTCCTGAGGCGCGACGTCGCTCCGCGCCCGCGTCGGAAGATCCAGGTGCGCGTGATCGAGGCCGCGGCCGGAAAGGCGGCGTCCACCGCATCCTCCGGCGACCTGGAGCTGCTCCTCGAGCCCGATATGAGGATGTGGGACGGCCGCTACGCCGGGATCGGGTGGCTGCAGGAGCTGCCGGACCCGATCACGAAGGTCAGCTGGGGCAATTTCCTCGCCGTCTCGCCGTCCGACGCGAAGAAGCTGGGCGTGTCCGATGGTGACATGCTCTGGGTCGAGGTCGGGGGCCGGCGCGTGAGCCTGCCGGCCCTGGTGCAGCCCGGCCAGGCGGAGGGAACGGTCTTCTCGGTGCTCGGCTATGGCCGGGAAGGGGACGTCGCGGGAGGACGCGGGGCCAGCCT
>CAZVYM010000182.1:0-5056 GCA_964630935.1 uncultured Gemmatimonadaceae bacterium
TCGCCGAGCCTTGCATCGACGTGAAGGATGCGAGTTGCGTCGAGGTCTGCCCCGTGGACTGCATCTACGAGGCCACGGACCAGTTCTACATCCACCCCGACGAGTGCATCGATTGCGGCGCATGCGAGCCTGAGTGTCCGGTGCAGGCCATCTTCCCGGATACGGACGTGCCGACGGAGTGGACGTCGTTCATCGAGAAGAACCGCGACCACTTCGAGTAGAGGTCCGGAGAGACCGCTCGGCGTCCGACACCGGTCGACCCCCGCGCGGGTACGGTCGTCGTATCGCCTTCCGTAGCGCCGAACGAGGGGGAGGCCAGCCTCGACAGAGGAGCCATGTCCAGCGAGCCCGAGGGGGAAGGCCAGTCCCTGAGCCAAGCGCGCCAGCGCACCATCGACGCGCTCTGTGAGCATTTCGCCAACGACGCGGTGGTCATGGAGGAGTTCGAGCGGCGCGTCGAGAAGGCCCATCGGGCTTCCACGACGGCCGAGCTGAAGGAGCTCCTCCGCGACCTTCCTGGGGGAAATCTCCCCGCGCCGGCCGGATCCCGCTCGAGCCAGGTGCCCGTGGCCCGACGCAGCTTCGACGTGGGGGACCCCACGCGGGTGAAGGAACGGGAGTTCGTGGTGGCGGTCCTCGGAGGCAGCTCCCGTAAGGGCCGCTGGAGCCCCGCACGGAAGAACTTCTCTCTCGCGGTCTTCGGCGGGACGCAGCTCGACTTCCGGGAGGCCCTCATGGCCCCCGGCGTCACGGAGCTCCAGGTGTTCGCCCTCTGGGGTGGGGTCGAGATTATCGTGCCGCCCGACTTGAACGTCGAAAGCCATGGCTTCGCGCTGCTCGGAGGCTTCGAGCATGCCGGGGGAGCCGTCGAGTCGAGCGATCCGGATGCCCCCCTCCTGCGCATCACGGGCATGGCCTGCATGGGCGGTGTGGAGGTCAGCGTACGCCGGCCGGGCGAGAGCTCGAGGGATGCGCACCGCCGCCACCGCGAAGAACGCAGAGAGCGGCACGGACGACGTCGCCGGCGACTGTCCGGGGGGGACGAGTAGTCGTTGAGCCGAGACAAGGGTGAGGTCGCGCTGCTGTCTGTTTCTCTCGACCTGGGTGCCGGGCGGCGTGGGGTGGACATGGGGCCTTCCGCACTGCGCATCGCGGGCCTGCACGAGATGGTCGCGAGCCTCGGGTATGTCGTTCACGAGAGCGGTCACGTGACGGCGGGCGGGTTCGAGACCACGGAGCAAGGTCAAGCCGGAGCCCGCTTCCTCGGAGAGATCGCGAGCGTATGCCGACGCTCCAGCGCGCTCGTTTCCGAAGCGCTCGATCGCGGCCGTTTTCCCCTGGTCGTCGGAGGGGACCACTCGCTCGCCATCGGCACGATCTCCGCGGTCGCGAGGCACCACGGGAGTCGAGGCGATCCGGTGGGGGTCATCTGGGTCGACGCGCACGCCGACATGAACACTCCGGACACCACGCCGAGCGGGAACATCCACGGGATGCCGCTCGCGGCTCTGATGGGCCATGGGCCGCCGGAGCTCGTGGGGCTGAACGGAGACGGCCCGGCCGTGAAGCCGGAGCACGTGGCCCTCCTGGGTGCTCGCGACCTGGACGAGGGAGAGCGGGAGCTCATTCGATCGCTCGGGGTCCGGGTGTTCACGATGTCGGAGATCGACGAGCGCGGGGCGGGGGCCTGCATGGACGAGGCGCTCGTTCGGGTGGGCCGCGGCACGGCGGGCTTCTATCTCTCCTTCGATCTCGACGTTCTGGACCCGCGCTACGCCCCGGGTGTCGGGACTCCGGTGCAGGGAGGGCTGAGCTTCCGGGAGGGCCATCTCATCTGCGAGAAGGCTGCCCGCTCCGGCCGGCTCCTTGGCATGGAGGTCGTCGAGCTCAACCCGGTGCTCGACGACAGGAACCATACCGCCCGCCTGGCGGTTGGTCTCATGGCGTCGGCATTGGGCAAGGCGATCCTCTGACGTTCGTATTCATCCACATCGACGACTCGATCGACGACTCGCCCGGTATTGAAGTCGAGGACCCTCCAACCCCACGAGCACCATGATGACGAGCGAAGGCACGCGTTCCGGAATCCCCCACTTCTTTCTCAACGCACTCCGGATCGCGACCGGACTCCTTTTCATGCAGCACGGGGCGCAGAAGCTCTTCGCGGCCTTCGGAGCGAACCAGGCGGTTTCCCTCGACAGCATCTACGGGCTCGCCGGCGTTCTCGAGCTCTTCGGAGGCGGGCTGATCGTGCTGGGTCTGTTCACCCGCCCCGTGGCCCTCGTCTTGGCCCTCGAGATGGGCGTGGCCTACTTCCGGGCGCACTTCCCCCGCGGATGGGTGCCCATCATGAATCGCGGCGAGCTCGCCCTCCTGTACGCCTTCATCTATCTGTTCCTGGCCTCGAACGGAGGTGGCGCGTTCAGCCTGGACGGCTGGCGAGCGGCGCGGAGAAGGGCCGCGGTCGACTAGCGGGCGCTCGGGGCCGCCGGCCGGTCGCCATCGGGCCGGCCAGGGGCGTTGCCGGCCCTCGAACGACGGCCGGAGATCGGGCCGCAAGCGCACACCACGGGGGTGCTCGTCAGCAGTGCTCCTCGTAGGCCGCCCTCAGGTCTTCCGCGATGTCCTCCGGGAAGCGGCCCTCGATCTCGTGCCGCGGCATGAAATAGACGAGCTCCCCACCCTTGAAGAGCGCCACCGACGGTGACGAGGGCGGATACCCGGTGATGTACTCGCGCGCCCGCTCGGTGGCCTCCAGGTCCTGCCCGGCGAACACCGTCGTGAGGATCTCAGGCGTCTTCCGAGCGTTCTGGAGAGAGAGATAGACCCCCGGACGCATCATGCCGGCGGCGCATCCGCAGACGGAGTTCACCGCCAGTAGCAGCGTGCGCTTCTCACCGTCCAGAAAGGCGTCGACCTGATTGGGGGTGCGTAGCTCGGTGAACCCGATCTGCACGAGCTGCTCGCGCATGGGGGCCACCATGAGATCCGGGTAGGGCATCGAACTCTCCTGTCACGGGGGCCGGCTCCGCCCCCTCGGGTCCGCAGCCGGGCAGATGCCGCGGCCTTTTCGCGCAACGGATCTGGACTACCCCCGTGCAGCCCGGGCGAGTTCCGCCGAACCCGGGTCCCGTTGCCCGACCTCCGACCGGCCACGAGCTTACCATCATGATGCCTCGCGGATCCCACACGACCTCCGGCCGGACCCGCCGGACCCGGGGCGCGGCGACGCTTCGAGCTCTTCTGGCCGTGCTCGTCTTCCTGGCTGCGCTCGCCCTCCTCGCGCGCGAGACGCACGATGTGGATCCGCTGGACACCGCCGATGTGATGCCTCCGGACACGGCGACCGGGGGCGCGGACAGGCCCACCTGGAGCGATGCCGACTGGACGCTCTTCTCCGGAAAGGTGGCCTGGGCGCTCGACGAGGGCCTGGACTCGCTCCCGATCGGCACGTCGATGGCCCATCTGGGGCGATCGTTCGTGGGGACGCCGTACGTGCCGAAGACGCTCGAAGAGCCGGGTCCCGAGCACCTGGTCATCGATTTCCGCGCCTTCGATTGCGTGACGTTCGTGGAGAACACGTTCGCCCTCGCCCGCTTCCTACGGACTCCGGAGGCGCGCCACCTGGACGACCGCGCCGCGGCCGAGGCCCGTTACGACCGACTGCTCACCGAAATCCGATACCGCGGCGGTAGGCTCGACGGCTATCCCAGTCGCCTGCATTACTTCTCCGAGTGGATCTCGGACGGGGTGGCGAAGGGACTGCTGACGAACGTGACGGCGCGGCTGGGCGGGATCCGCGACACGAGCCGGATCGACTTCATGACCGAGCACGCGAGCGCCTATCGGCAGCTCGCCGATTCGGCCAACGTCGACGCGATGCGCTCGGTCGAAGCTCGGCTGAGGGGCGAAAGCAGGTGGTACGTGCCGCAAGACGAGATCGACGCGGCCTCGGGCGGAATCAGGGACGGAGACATCATCGCGGTCACCAGCACCGTACCGGGACTCGACATCGCCCACACCGGCATCGCGATCCACGTGGACGGCCGTGTGCACCTGTTGAACGCGCCGCTGGTCGGCTCCTCCGTTCAGATCAGCGAGAAGCCGCTCGGCGACCGCGTCCGGGGGATCTCGAGCCAGGACGGCATCATGGTGGCGCGGCCCCTCGACAGGTGAGACGGGCCTCGGTCCGCCGGCGTCTGGACGCCCTCCAGGAGTAATACTACAATTGTAGATATTTACCCTGTCCCCGAACGGAGTGGGAGCATGAAGGCCGAGGCCGCACCGTTGGGTTTCGCCGTCCTCCAGCTCCTGGCCCTGGGGATGTCGGGGCTCGGGGCCGCGTGCGCGACCCCGCGGCCGCGCCTCGGTTACGCTCCGGTCGACGCGCCGATCCCGCGTCATTGGGACCAGGTGTGCCAGGGCACCGAGTCCCGCGGCGCCGCGATCTCGGTCGCCGAGCTCCTCGACACGGCGGGCCTGGGCCGCGTCCTCGATTCCCTCGGGCCGAAGCCGCGGCCCCTTACGCGGCCCTGGCCGTTCTTCGACTACGTCATCCGTTACGACGGGACCGGACGCGTGGTCGCCAAGGGCCGCTGGGATGCGACCGTCGACTCGGCGCTGGTGGCCCCGCTGGAATCTCTCCTGGGTGCTCGGACGAAGTCGCTTCCCGACCTGCTCGGCCCGACCGGCTTCCGGGCACGCGTCCTCTTCGCCCGGCGGACGTCGCTCGCCCTGGCCGGTCCCGTCGAGTGCATGCCGCATATGGTCCACCGACCCGGAGAGCGACCGACGGGGCTGCCCTCGGACGTGCGGGTCTGGGGCGGGGCGGGGGGGATCCAACCGGGAGACACGTCGGTCGCCGTGCTGAAGATCTACATCGGCGCGGACGGCGAGGTCGAGGACGTGGAAGCGGTCCGGGGAGCTCCCTCGGCCGTGGAGCGAGCGCGCCAGGTGGTCGGCCACCTGCGCTTCGATCCCGCGCTGGACAACGGGGTGCCGGTGCCGGGCAACCTGGTGGAGACGTTCAGGTTCGTCACCTGGACGCGGGGCCCCT
>CAZVYM010000183.1:0-5006 GCA_964630935.1 uncultured Gemmatimonadaceae bacterium
GCGTCAGCGAAGGATCCGTTGCCCCATCGAGCCTCTCTTCCCCCGGTTGGAAGACAGGCGACCCACGTCATGGGAGCGAGCCGCAACCCTCACCGAGCACGCGACTCTCCGGTCGCCCGCTCGGGCGGCAAAGTCTCCCAGTACGTTCGTACTAGGTCAAGGTACCTATCCGCTCAATCGAACGTGATTCGACCCCTTGTCGTTCGTTTGACAGGGCCGCCAGGGGGCGGTTTCCGGTGCGTGGGGGCAACGCGCGCCAAGCCTGATCCGGACCGCGGGACCTACGGCGTGTAGCTGACCTCGACCCGGGCCGCGTCAAGCTGGAAGTCCTTGCGGGGATGGTTGGTGACGTCGGTCACGCGCACGACGAACATCGCCGGGTCCAGCTCCGAGAGCGCCCAGGCGTGGCCCCAGGTAGCGGCCGGCCCGCCGAAGACGTAGGTCGTGAGGTCGGAGCCGACCATCGTCACGTAGTGCGGGACGGTCCAGCTCGCGCCGCCGTCCCACGACAGCTCGACGCATAGCATCGACGTCCGGCCGCCGTTGCTGAGCCCGGCGGTCAGGTCGACCTCGATGCCGTCGACGGACGAGACGCCGCCCGGCAGCCCGAACGCGTATCCCCAGAACCGGTGGCGGTCCTTGCCGGGACCCGCGCAGGCCAGGGTGTCGTCGGTGCCGCTGCCGGCGTCGGTCGCAACGGCGCCGTCGAGCCCGCAGCCATTGGTGGCATCGGTCTCGTAGCCGTCGTTGTGGCCGGAGCCGGAGGTCTCCGGCGCATTCGAGGCGCAGTCCATGAGCCCGGTCGAGGGGCTGGCGCCGATCAAGACCGACGCCTCGTTCGATGGCGCGCTGGTCCACTGCTGGAGGGTGGTCTGGAGGACGTAGTACCAGGCGCCGCCGCCAGGTCCGTCGGTGGTCGTGGTCAACGACGCGGGGGCCACGCTGGAGACGGCCACGTAGCCGGTGCCGGACGTCGCGCTGCGGAGCACGTCGTACCCGTCTGCCGCGGCGGTGACAGAGGGGATCCAGGACAGGGACACGGTCCCGTCGGCAACAGCTGCGCTGAGCTCGGTGGGCGGAAGCAGGTTGCCAGTCGTCAGATCGGCCGTGGTCGACGTGCTCGCCACGAACGCGGCCAGCGAGACGGGCGCGGACGCCAGCCCGACGGACAGCGCCGCTGCGACCAGGACGATCATCCGGCGCCCCATGGTCAGCCAGTGGCCTCGGGCTCGGTGCCCTGGTCTCCCGCCCACGCACCCTCGTCGAGCAAGCCGGCCGCCACCAGCATCGCCCAGCGACCGCGCGCCAGGTAGAGGTCCTCCTCCAGGGCCTGGAGCAGCCAGGCGGCGACCAGCAGGCTCAGTCCCAGGCAGACGACGAACGCGACGCCGACCGGCGAGCTGAGCAGCGTGATGCCGTAGCCGGCCCAGGGCAGGTGGTATTCGACTCGCCCGATGACGTCGGACGCGGGCACCAGGGACGGATCGTTGTCCGCGTTGCCGTCGCCCTTGGTCCGCAGGTACAGGCCGTCGGGCCGCGTGACGGTCTGGACGATCCGGTGCGTGAAGATCGCGCGACCCGGCCCGACGCGCAGGCTCACGACATCACCGGTGTGCAGCGCAGCGGCCGTGACGGGCTCGGCGAGCACGACGGAGCCGACGGGAATGGTGGGCTCCATCGATGGACCGCCGACGACGAAGGCCGTGCCGCCGGTGAACGCCGGCAGCCCACGCGCGAGCACGAGGATGACGATCACGAACGCGATCGCGAGGAGCAGCCCGAGATCGACGATCCGGCGCACCATGCGGGTCAGGAACTCAGCGAGGGCCATGTGGGCTCCGTGGCGCTACCTCGCGGGCGGGGACACCCGCTGGTAGCCGGATGCCGGACCCGTCGATGACAGGCCCGGCAGGATGGTCAGGCGGGGTGGCTAGTTGTTCTTGGTCTGCTCGGCGTCGAAGGTGAACGTCGCCGTCGTCTTGGCGTTCTGGAACGCGTCGCCCGAGCTCTTCGGGAACGTCCAGCTGAAGCACAGCGCGTCGCTGTTGCCGGCCAGCACGTCACGGTCGCCCGGGTCCGCCCCGGCGAGCGAGCTGCCGAAGTTGGCGGTGCCCAGCGGGCCTGAGTAGAGGTTGGTGCCGGGCGACGTGCAGTCGCCCTCATCGATCGACAGCGTGAGCTGGCTGGCCAGGCCCTTGCCATCGGCGTTGCCGGCGCTGGTCGTCATCGCGTAGCGCAGGTCACCCGTGCCGTTGTTCTCGACCGTCACGGTCTGGCTGCCGGTGTCGCCAGGCATGATCCCGGATGCGTTGAAGGTCGTCGTGGGGGTCAGCCCGAGCACGATCGTGCCGGTGGTCCACGTGCCGGTGCTGGTGTCCTGGTCGGTGAACACGGCCAGCGACATCGTGGCGGCGCCAAGCATCGCGATGGACGAGCCGAGCAGGATCGCAATCATCAGCCGGCGCTTGCGTCGTGGGCGGGCGGGGAGGTCGTAGGCAGCCTGATCCATGAGCGCGGGGCTCCTTTCGTGGCGGCACGCGCCGACTCCACCAACACCCCCTGGGCGAGGGTCCCCCGGGTTGGAGAGGTCCCCGCTGGTGGCCGACGTGCCGAATGGCCTGTGCCGAATGGCCCATGCATCACACACCACGCGGCGGTGCGCGGCTACGGGACCGGTGACCCATCCACGGCTGGTACGTTGGGGCGAGACGCGGTGCGCGCGGGCACCAATTGCGCACGGTGGGGCCGGGCGGGTGGTGCGCCCGGGCGCCCGACGATCGGGTCATGACCGGGTACCAGGCGCCGCCCACGACCGATGGGGCGCGGGCTCGAATCGCCTCCCTACAGCAGTCGGGCAGGCGCCGTCACTGGGGCCAGGCGAGGACCATCAGGCGCAGCTCGGTCATGTCCTCGATCGACCAGCGCAGCCCCTCGCGGCCGAGCCCCGAATCCTTAACGCCGCCGTAGGGCATATGGTCGATCCGGTAGGTCGGGATGTCGTTGACGATGACGCCGCCCACCTCGAGCCGGTGGAACGCCCCCCACGCATGGTCGAGGTCGTTGGTGAACACGCCGGTCTGGAGGCCGAACGCGCTGTCGTTGACCGCGTCGATCGCCTGGTCCATGTCCCCGAACGGGAACGCGACCACGAGCGGCGCGAACGCCTCGTTGCTGCACACCCGCGCCGTGACCGGGGTGTCGGTGAGGATGGTCGGCGGGAAGAACGTCCCGTCCGCGGTCCCGCCGAGCAGCACCTTGCCGCCGGCGGCCTTCGCCTCGTCAACCCAGGCCTGCGTCCGGAGCGCGTTGGCCTCGTCGACCATGGGCCCGACGTCCGTGCTGGCATCGGCCGGATCCCCGACCCTGAGGGCGCCGGCCGCGGCCACGAACTTGTCCATGAACGCGTCCCACACGGCCTCGTCCACGAACAGCCGCTGGACGCTGATGCACACCTGGCCGCTGTAGGCGAAGGCCCCGGTGACGATGCGCTTGACGGCCCAGTCGAGGTCGGCCGAGCGATCGACGATCACGCCGGCGTTGCCGCCCAGCTCGAGCACGACCTTCTTCTTGCCGGCACGCTCCTTCATCCGCCAGCCCACCGCCGGGCTGCCGGTGAACGTGAGCAGCTTGAACCGCTCGTCGGACACCATGCGGTCGCCCAGCTCGCGGCTCATGGGCAGGATGCTGACCGAGCCCTCGGGCACGCCGGCGGCATCGATGATCTCGCCCACGGTGAGCATCACCAGCGGATCCTTGGACGGCGGCTTGAGCACGATCGGGTTGCCCGACGCGATCGCCGGAGCGATCTTGTGCGCGGCGAGGTTGAGCGGGAAGTTGAACGGGCTGATCCCGGCGATCGGGCCGATCGGGAAGCGGCGCGTGATCCCGACCCGGTCCTTGCTCGACGCCATCAGGTCGAGCGGGATCAGCTCCCCGGTCATCCGCTCGGCCTCCTCCGCGCCAAGGCGGAACGTCAGCACGGCGCGGTCAACCTCGGCCAGCGAGTCCCGGATCGGCTTGCCGGCCTCGGCCGAGATGAGCGCCCCCAGCTCCTCGCGCCGCGCCCGGATGCCGGCACTGATCTCGCGCAGGATCCGGCCCCGCTCGTAGGCGGGCAGGGTGCGCGTCACCTCGAACGCGCGGACGGCGGCCTCGACGGCCTCCTCGTACTGCTCGGGCGTCGCCTGATAGGTGGCACCGGCGGGCTCGCCGGGGCGCGCCGGGTTCGCGATGACCATGGGCTCGGGCGAGTCCACCCAGCGGCCGGCGAGATAGATCGGATGCGGGGCAGTGGCGGTGGTCGTGGCCATGACGGGCACCTCGGGGGGCGGCTCGGAGATCGGGAGCGGTGAGACGCTTCCGATTGTAGGCGCGCCGGTGCGCGATGGGACCAGCTCGCGAGACGACCGCCTCCGTCAGTCCTCGGCCGCGCGCGGGTACGTGCCCAGGATCCGGACCAGCTCGGTCTCGTCGCGCAGCGCCTCGAGCGCCGCGGCGCACGTGCCGTCGGCCGGGTCGGCGTCGAGGTCCACCCAGAACAGGTACTCCCACCGGGCTCCGCGCTCGGTCCACGGCCGGGACTCGAGCCGCGACAGGTTGAGGCCGCGGTCGGCGAACGCCCCGAGCGATCGGTACAGCGACCCCGGCACGTTGCGCGCCGCGAACACGAGCGTCGTCCGGGGCGCGCCCGCCACCGCCCCGGGCCGGGCCGCGCCGCGCACCGCCGCCTCCGAGCCCGGCCGGGCAATGACCGCGAACCGCGTCCGGTTGCCCTCGCCGGTCTGGATGTCATCGGCCAGCACCTCGAGCCCGTAGATGCCGGCGACCCGCGCCGACGCGACGGCGGCCGCACCGCGCTCGCCGCTCTCGGCCACCTGCTTCGCCGCGCCGGCGGTGTTGTAGCTGGTCTGGATCGTCCAGGGCCGCGAGCGCAGGAACTCGTCCGCCTGGCCCAGCGCGGCCGTGATCGAGTACACGCGCTCGATCGTCTGGAGCCGCTCGCCGGG
>CAZVYM010000184.1:0-4955 GCA_964630935.1 uncultured Gemmatimonadaceae bacterium
CAGGTACACCGTGGCCATGCCGCCCTGCCCGAGCTCGCGCTCGATGCGGTAGCGGTCGGAGAGGGCGTTGGTCAGGCGGGAGGGCAGGTCGGTCATCGGCGTCGGCAAGATGCGACGTCACCATGCTTTGTGCCAGGAGCCCGGTCGGCGTAGGACGCTCTGTGCTCCTCGGCCCGCCCCCGCTTTGCGTCCTGCGCTGCGCGCCGTCCGCGCGGCTTCTCCCCCCGCCGCGCAAAGAAAAGGCCCGGGCCAATTGGCCCGGGCCGATCAGTGGAGGCGGCGGGAGCCGAACCGGTGTGGGGGTGAGAGGCCTGATTCGGCGATGTCGCCACTGCCGTAAGGCATCTGGGGCGTTTCCGTCGCGAGGGTGTGGGGTGGGGCGTGGAAGTCGCCAGCGGCCGACGCATGTCCGGCCAGGGCCGATCGGCCCATGGCGTCGCTCGGTGAGCCGGGCCACCGTCGGCCATGGCGACTCCGGCCAAGCGACTCTTCCGGCCACCTCGCCCATGGGTTCGCCCACGCTCGCCGCGACGAATGCGGCCCCGAGCGCCTGATCCCCTTCTCCTGCGAGGCTCGGGCATCTTGCCTCTCCTACAACAACACGTGGCGCATGCCCGTGCTCGCGGAGCAGAACGGTCCGGTTGCCCAACCCCTTACTCGTTCTCGGCCCTCGCCGCCCATCGGCTCATGGTCTCGGCCCTTCCGACCATCCTGCTGTTCTCTCCCCTTCTCGTCCCTTCACCCTCCCCTCCCGCCGGAGGGTCGTCGGGACGGCGCTTCCATGGATGTAAGCGAGGTCGTCCGTGGCGTCGAAGTCCAGCGGGACCTGCACGACGGCCGCGGTCGACGTAACGGACGCAACGCACCCCGCGACCCGCAGAAGGCGTCCGAGGAAGGTCAGTTCTCCACCTGTGTCACACGCACGAGTCCTCCTGCCGCGGTGTGGTCCTCCCGATACGGCGTGGTGGTCTGGACAGCCTCACCGCTCACCATGAACGTCTCACGTGGTGTGAGGGTGCCAGGGGGCAGTCGAGAAGGCGTGACCATTTCCCGTTGCTCAGGGGCCGCGGCCCATACCTGGCCCTCACCACCAGGTCGGCGACGAAGCGTTGCGCCGTCCTGGCCCGCCGGTTCACCCGGCCCGCTATGAGGATTCGGGCCACGAAGGACCATGCCCGGCGGAGTTGCCCTATTCGCTCTGGATGCTCGTCAAGGGATCGACGCGGGTGGCCCGCCAGGCGGGCCGAAGCGTGGCGAAGGCGGAGACCATCGCCAGAATGCCTGCCACGGCGGCATACGTCGGGAGGCTCAGGGGACTCACCTCGTAGAGGAGCCCTCCGAGGACCCGGGCCGAGGCCAGCGCGACGGCTACTCCGACGATGACTCCCGGTCCGGTCAGGCGGGCGCTCTGTCCCAGGACCATCCGAAGCACGGAGCCGCGGCTGGCGCCCAGGGCGAGGCGGACGCCGAGTTCCCGGGTCCGCTGGGTGACCGCGAAGGACATCACGCCATAGATCCCCACGGCTCCCAGGAGAAGCGCGAGACCGGCGAAGACCTCGAAGAGGTACATGGCCGAGCGGTACCGGCTGATGCGGCCGTCGGCGATCTCCTGCAGGGTGCGGATCTGGAAGATGGGCAACTGGGGATCCAGCCGCTTCACGACCTGGCGGACGGCAGGTAACACGTCCATGGGGTCCGCGTTCGTCCTCACCAGCGCGCTCCTGGCTCTCTCCGCGTCAGCCGACCACGCGTAGTAGAACGCCGGAGGTGCGGGCCGCGTGGGGCTTCCCCCCAGGATGTCCCCGACGACCCCCACGACCTGGAAGCCCTCCTTGTTCCACCCGGCATCGATGACCCGACCCACGGCATCCTCTCCCGGGAAGAGCTGCCGGGCCAACGTCTCGTTGATGACCACCGAGCGGACCGTGGTATCGGCGAACTCGGAGGCGTCCAGCCAACGACCCGCGACGAGGGGCACGCCAGCGGCCGCTAGGTACTCCGGGGTGACACTCCGGATGGAGACGAAGTGCGCCGCCCGTTCATGGTTCCCGTACGCGTATGTGTTCGTGATGTTGTCGCCGCCCAGGAGGGGGAGGCGGTTCACCAGGCCCGCGGCCCGCACGCCGGGCACCCGGTCCAACTCCGCCACCAGGTCGCCCCAGAATGCCTGGATGGTCGCATTGTCGTGGTATGTGGCCTCGGGAAGGGAGACCTGAAAGGTCAAGACCTGCTCCGCGTCCTTCACGCCCAGCTTCACCTTCTGGAGGTTCCAGACGCTGTTGGTGAGAAGCCCGGCTCCGGACACGACGAGGACTGCCAGCGCCACCTCGGTGATCACAAGAAATCTCCCAAGGCGGTTGCTATGCATCGAGGCTCCGCGGCCCCCCTCCTTGAGGTGCAGGTGCATCTCGGAGGTTCGGGACCGCAGGAGCGGCACCAGGCCCACCAGGACGCCGACGGCCACGGACACGAACAGCCCGAAGGCCAGAGCGACGCCGTTGACCTCGATCTTTCCGGCCCGGACGATGGAGCCTCCGAGGAGGGCCACCAAGGCGTCGATTCCGAAGTAGGCCAGAACCACGCCCATGGCTCCGCCCATCAGCGCCAGGACCAGGCCCTCTGCAACGAAGTGGGTCAATAGAGCCGAGCGTTCGGCACCCAGCGCGCACCTGAGGGCGAAGTCACGCCTCCGAGAATCCGCCCGCACGATGAGAAGGTTGGCCACGTTGACGCACGCGATGAGCAGGACCAGCCCCACGGCGGCGCCGAACAGGAGAAGGGACCCGCCGTTCCGGCCCACCATGAGAAGCTCGACGGGATCGGCCCAGGTGTGCCAGTTCTTGTTGGGTCCGGGGTATTTCTCCACGAGTCCCTGGAAGATCCCTTCCAACTCGGCGCGCAGGCTCTGCAGCGTGGCACCGTCGGCCAGGCGTCCGATGCCGTTGAAGTTCCGCCACCCCCGGGACTGGTTCGCGCCCACGTACTGGAGAGGCAGGATGAGCTCCGGGTCGCCGCGGAACGTGAAGCTCGGTGGCGTCACGCCCACGATCTCCACGGGAGCCGCGTCCACCGTGACGGTTCGGCCCACGATGTCCGGGTCGGCCCCGTACCGGGCCCGCCAGGTGGCATCGGTCAGAAGTGCGACCTTTGGGCTCCCTGCGATATCGTCCTCGGGGAGCAGATCCCGACCCAGGCGCGGCGAGACTCCCAGGACATCGAGCATCTCGGAGGAAGTGACGAGAGCCTGCACCCTCTCGGGTCGCTCCTCGGTTGCCAGGTTCACGCTCCGATAGGTGAAGATCGCCATGTCAGACAGGAGGCTGGCGCCGGCCTTCAGGTCCACGAGGTTGGCAACGGACTGGTTGATTCCCGACGGAGCGAGGTCCGGATGTCCGTCGGAGAGATAGACGATGCGGCCGGGATCGCGGTAGGGGAGGGGTCTCAGCAGTGTTGCGTCGATGACGCTGAAGATGGCCGTATTGGCGCCTATGCCGAGCCCCAACGTGAGGACGGCCAAGGCCATGAACCCCGGCTGCTTCGCCAACGACCGAACCGCCAACTTCGTTTCCCGGACCCATGCGTCGGTGGTCATCTTCCTCCTCCCCCTTCTCCTCGTTCGGTCTTCCATGCGCACCCTGAAGGAGCTCTCCAGGGCGTCGGCCACCACGTCCATCCAGAACCGAGCCACCCCCACGGGGCCGCGCCCATAGCGACGTTCGTGGCGCTGTCTCTCCACGAACGCCGCCCAGTTGTCCTCGAACTCCGCCCGGAACTGCCGAGGGTAAAGTCGGATGAGGACCCTGCAGAACCACCGGCCGACGGGGCCCATCGCCGACGTGCCCGCGGGCCGCTGATCGGCGTCGCCGCTCGTCACCGCGTGTCTCCTGTGGCCGGCCGGATCTGCCGCTTGCCGAAAGCCACGTCCGCCTCGAGCCGCGCGAGCTCGGCGTGCAGAACGCGGGTTCCCATCTCCGTAATGCCGTAGAAGCGCCACCGGGAGCTTCCGGCGGCGTCCGGCGTGGGCGGGTCGCACTCGGTGATGAGCCCCCGCTTGCGCAAGCTCCCGATGGCGTGATAAAGCGTACCCGCGCCGAGACGTATGACTCCCCCGGTGCGCTCCTCGACGGAACGCTTGATGGCATACCCGTGCCCGATGCCCCCTGCCAGCGTGACGAGGACGTGAAAGGCCACCGGCGTGAGGGGGAGATACGTGTTGAGGTCCGGGGAGCTCACGGGGACACCTACCTTGAAGTGATTATCGCAATTCGATCATTGAATTTCGATGAAACTATGCATTCGACGCCGTGAGAGGTCAAGGCGTTGCGATGGTCGCTGCGGGCAGCCCCGGGACCACGGATCACCAAGGGATTGACTGTGCCGAGCCATGCGTTCATGTATCCGTCACCGTTATATATCGTCTGTGGATGTACGGCGACGAGGATCCCGACATGACCCGCGACGACACCCTGGAGGATCTGCTGCCCCTCACTCCTGCGGTCTTCCACGTTCTGGTGGCGCTGGCCGACGGTCCCCGCCACGGGTACGCGATCGCCCGGGAGGTGGACGACCTCTCCGACGGCCGAGTGGTCATGGGCCCGGGGACCCTGTACGGGTCCCTCCAGCGTATGCAGGGCGCGGGCCTCATCGAGGAAGCCGACAACCCCGGAGACGACGGCCTCCACGCGGAGCGCCGCCGCTATTACCGCATGACACCCCTGGGGAGCGCCGCTCTGCGCGTCGAGTCCGAGCGCCTCCTCCGGGCGGCCAACGTCGCGCGGGAGCGCCTGGGAGGTTGACGTGTCGAAACGTGCGCCGGGCACACCCCATCACCACCCGCTTTCACCGAGTCGTCAAAAACCCAGCAATCTCGGGGCTGATGAGGTTTTTGCTACCCACGGGGTCGGTCGAGGGGATCAGTCGTACGCCAGGCGTACCTCGGCGGTGGCCATGAGGGA
>CAZVYM010000185.1:0-4835 GCA_964630935.1 uncultured Gemmatimonadaceae bacterium
TCGACACGGTGCACGTCGGCATGGCCGACGCCATCGCACGGGCGCTCGACGCGAACCCGGGCTTGTTGGCAGCGGCCCAGCGAGCCCTCGGCGCGGACCGTGCTGCCGCCGCGGCCTCGCGCCGACACTTCGGTGACGTAGAGGCGGTAGCCTGGACCTCGAGGTACCAGGACGCCCAGATCCTGCGTCCCATCTCACGCAGCCTGATGGCCAACGGGTTCGACGGCTTGCCGTTCGCTCAGGATCAGGTTCACTACGGCCTGACCTTCGAGCTCCCCCTGTTCATGGGTGGGAAGCTGCTCGCAGGAAGCCATCTGGCGCGTTTGAAGGCGGATGAGGCCGGCGTGTTGTTGGAAGGCACCCGGTGGGAGATCCGGGCCAACGTCACCACCTTGTACGCTTCGACCCAGGCGCTCGCGGCGGTGTCGGCTGCTTACGAGCAGAACGTCGCGTCCCTCGAGGAGACGGGACGTCGACTCCGACTCATGGTCGAACAGGGCAAGAGGCCGGAGCTGGACCTCCTGAAGGCCACCGATGCCCTCGAAGAGGCCCGGGCCGAGCTTGCCGGCGCGCAGGCAGATCTTACCCGCGTGAGGTCGCTGCTGGGCGCGCTGCTCGACTACCCGGCCGACCAGGCGCTCGATCTCGATCCCCTGCCTGAGCACGTTCCGACCCTGGCCGAGGACAGCACGGACTGGAGCGCTCTGAGTGAGCGTGCCTCGAGCGTGGTGGCTGCCCAGCTTCGTGCCCGCCAAGCCGAGAGCTACAAAGGTGTCGTCCGGTCGGACTTCCTTCCGAAAGTGAGCGTGCGCGGCAACCTGCTCGAGCATGCGGCGTCTTCCATCTCGGGAAGTGAACAGACCTGGGAGCTTACGCTGGCGGCCTCCCTTCCCCTGTTCACGGGAGGTCGGCGCGTGGCCGAGTACCAGAGCGCCGCCGCCGCGGAGCGCTCCGCCGACCTGGCTGTGCGCCAGGCGCGACTCCAGCAGCAAGCGGAGATCCAGGGAGCGCTCGCTCGCCTACGGGCCGCGGAGACGTCGCTGGCCGCCGCCGGCAGGCGAGTGGACGCGGCCGTGGAAGCCGCCCGCATCGAGGGCCTCCGCTACGACAATGGGGCCGGGACGATCGAAGACCTGCTCAGGGCCCGCACCCGGGCCGCCGCCGCCGAGGCCGCTCTGGCCAAGAGCAAAGGTGCCGTCCTCGGCACGTCCGCACAGATCAATGCCCTCGTGGAAAAGGAGATCGTCCGATGACTCGCAATAGAGTATTCGCCGTCCTCGGCGCGGTGCTCGTCGTAGTCGGCCTCGTGGCCGTGCGCCACAAGAGGGTCGTGGAGAAGAACGGGGCGCCCGTGCTCGCCGAGCTCGCCCCTGCCGTACAGGTCGCGGTCGTCCGGAGGGGCACTCTGGAGAGCGTGGACCATGTGTTGGGCGAGGTGCTGGGCGCGGAAGAGGCCGAGATCGCACCTCGCGTGTCGGGAGCGGTGCGCGAGGTTCTCGTGCGGGAAGGCGATCGGGTGACCCGCGGAGCGGTCCTCGCCCGGCTGGACACGCAGGAGCTGGACGACGCGGTCGGCTCCGCGGAGGCCGAGGTGGAAGCCGCGCGAGTCGCCCACGAAGCCCAGGCGGCCTCCACGTCACGCGACAGCGTGCTTTTCGAGAACCACGCGATCTCCCAGGAGCAGTGGGAGCACACGCAGGCGGCTCGGAGCGCGGCAGCCGCACGGTTCGAGGTGGCCCGGCGCCATCTCGACCAGGCGCGGGCCCGCGTCGGCTACGCGGTTGCCCGGGCGCCGTTCGACGGGGTCGTGTCGGCTCGTCTGGTCGACCCCGGCGACCTGGCCGTACCGGGACGGCCCCTGCTGCGCGTGGTGCGCCAGACCTCCGTCCGTGTGCGCGGTGCGCTTCCGCCGGCCCTGCTGACCAAGGTGCGGCGGGGTACGCCCGTCGACCTGACGCTGGGGGATGAGCATGTGCGTGCCTCGGTCTCCCGGGTCTTTCCAGCCATGCAGGGCAGCCACCTGGCGACCTTCGAGGTCGACGTGTCCACGCCACCTTCGGACTTCGTTGCGGGCGGCACCGTCGGGGTCGACCTCCATTTCGAGAATGGTGAGGGTCTTCTGGTGCCCCTCGACGCGCTGCTCGAGGGATCGGCGGGTGCTTACGCCTTCGTCGTGGGGGGGAGCACCGCAGGAGCGGACACTCTGCGTGTCCTGCCGGTGACGGTCACCACCCGCTCCTTGGACGAGGCGATCGTCAAGGGCGATTTGAGCGTGGGTGACCGGGTGGTGGTGGCTCGACCCTCGCGGCTCATGGGGCTTTCGGCCGGGATGAGGGTCCTCCCGGTCTCCGACGCCCCGGGGAGGTGAGCCATGCGCATCGTGGACTCCTACCTGAAACGGCCGCACCTGGTCAGCTCGTTGGTGATGCTGGCGGCGGTCATCGGCTTCGTGGGCTACCGCCGCATGCCGGTGAATCTCTTTCCCGATTCCGAGCGGCCCAAGATCGCCGTGGTGAGCGTGTACCCCGGCGCGTCGGCCCAGGATGTCGAGGCCGAGGTGACCCGGACCATAGAGAAGGAGCTCAACACCATCGAGCAGGTGCGGTTGGTGACGTCGGTCAGCAAGGACGAAGTGTCCGCCGTGACCGTCGAGTTCGAGTACGGAAAGGGCCTCAGCAGCGCCGCGACCGACGTGGCCAACGGGCTCGAGAAGATCAAGGCGTCGCTTCCCGAGGGTCTGCGGCCCCCGATGATCTTCAAGGTGTCCTCGGCCACACCGGCGGTGCTGACTCTGGCGCTCCGTCCCAAGGACGGATCCCCACTGGACCTGTCCATGGTGCGCCAGTTGGCCGACAACCCTATCAAGGAGCGTCTGCTTCAGCTTCCCGAAGTGGCCAACGTCGAGGTCTTCGGCGCCCACCAGCCGGTGATCCGTGTGGATCTCGATCGGGACCTGCTGGAGCGCTATGGCCTCACCGCCCTCGAGGTCCGACAGGCCCTGGTGGCCTTCAACGCCAACCAGCCCGTGGGGCTGCTGATCACGCGGGAGAGCCAATTCCTGCTCAAGCGCATGGGGCAGTTCCAGCGCGTCGCGGACGTAGCGCGCATCCCCATCGCGCACCGGGACGGCGGGGACGTACATCTCGGCGACGTGGCCACGGTGGAGCGATCGGTGTTCGAGCCCCAGAGCGCCTACCACGGGAACGGTGAGCCGGCGATCGCCGTCAACATCCAAAGGGCCACGACGGGAGTCGCCCTGAGCACCATCGCCGACGTGTCCCGGGTTCTCCCCGATCTGGAGCGGACCTACCCGGACATCGCCTTCACGATTCCCGACACCCAGGGCACGCTGATCAACCTGTCGGTGGGCAACATGCTCGGCGCCCTGCGCGACGCAGTGATCATGACCGTCCTGGTCGTCTTCCTGTTCCTGGCGGATCTACGGGGAATGGCCCTGGCCGCCATCGCCATTCCCTTCACCTACCTGCTCACATTCGCGGTGATGTGGCTGATCGGGTACGAGTTCGACATGGTGACCCTCACCGCGGTCATCATCGCGGTGGGGATGTTGCTGGACGATGCGATCGTCGTCATCGAGAACATCGAGCGACATTACCACGAGAAGGGCACCGACCTGCGCGACGCCGTAGTCGGGGGGACCGAGGAGGTCATGTTGGCGATCTTCTCGGGCACGTACGCCACGATCATGGTGCTGGTCCCGATCATCTTCATCGGAGGCTTCGTCCAGACGGTTCTTCGGCCCCTCTCGGTCTCGTTGACCGTGGCCCTCATCGCGTCGTACGTGGTCTCGGTCACGGTCATTCCGCTGCTGGCGCCCTATCTGCTGCGCAGGAAGGCGAACCAGGGGCGCAACCGATTCGAAAGGCTGGTCTCTCGTTTCGACCGCTTCGTGGTGGGGCCCATCCGCGACTTCTACGTGCGACTCACGACCACGGCGCTTCGGCACAGGGCGCTCTTCCTGGTCGTGGGCCTGGTGCTGCTGGCGGTCTCCGCACGACAGATGGGCCTGGTCGGCCGCGACCTCATGCCTCCCATGGATACCGGCATCGTCAAGGTCGCGTTCGAGAGCGACGCCAACAGCTCCCTGGCGGCGACGGAGGCGTCGCTCAGCCGGATGGAGCGGATCATCCGCAGCAGGCCGGACGTGACCTCCGTGTCATCGGTCATCGGCTCGGAGCCGGCGGTCATCTCCTTCGGAGCGGGGCGTCTGCCGCAACAGGGCCTCCTGACGGTGCACCTGCTGGATCGATTCCATCGAGACCAGACGATCTGGGACGTGGAGGACAGCCTCAGGGCTCGATTCCGCCAGATTCCGGGTCTCGAGAGCGTAGACGTGTTCGACTTCGGTGCGACACCCCTGTCCAGCATCCGCAGCCCGGTGGACGTCATGATCTCCGGGCCGGACCTGGCGACCTTGGATCGCATCGGGAAGGAGGTGGAGCGGAGACTGCGCAAGGGCGTCCGCGGGGCGACTTCCATCTCGCGCTCCTGGACCATGGACAACCAGGAGATCGGGTTTCGGGCCGATCCCGAGAAGCTGGCCTTGTACGGGGTTTCCCCCGCGGCGGTGGCCATGCAGCTGCAAGGGGTGGTGCGCGGGATGCCGGGCTCGGTGTTTCGCATTCCCAATCAGGATGGCCTGAGCATCTGGATGCAGCTCGGAGCGGACGAGCGCGCGCATTCGGGTCAGCTAGAGACGTATCCCATCCAGACCCCCAGCGGTCCGGTACCCTTGTCTCAGCTCGGCAGCCTCGAACGTCAATCCGCTCCTTCCGCCATCACGCGGCAAGGGCTCCAGCGCACGCTGGACATCG
>CAZVYM010000186.1:0-4756 GCA_964630935.1 uncultured Gemmatimonadaceae bacterium
GATCCGCTTCACCACGTCGGTGAGGAAGTCGAGGTTCCGGTCCTTCGCGGTGATGGCACGCTCCCAGTCCCACTGGTCCACGTAGGCGCTGTGGTCGTGGTCGAGGAAGTAGTCCTTCCGCACCGCCCGCATGTCGGTCAGGATCCCCTCGCCCGGCTTCATGCCGAGCTGCTTCAGGGCCACCCGCTTCCACTTGGTGGCGGCCTGGACGACCTGGGCGTCGACCGGATGCTGGTCGTGGTCGTTCGAGATGTGGAACTGGATCGGCGTGCGGGACCCGTCGCGGTCGAGGAGATCGTTCACGCCGCTCTCGGCGTCGACGATCAGCGGCACCGTCACGCGCATGAGGCCCAGCTCCCGGCAGAGCCCGTCCTCGATGGCGTCCTTCACCGCGAAGAGCGCTTCCTGGGTCTCGCGCGGGCTCAAGAGCGACGCGTAGTCGGTGGGAAGCACCTTCTCGAGATCCGCGTAGTTCCCGATGCCTGGCCCGGCCAGGTCGGCCAGCTTGTCGTTCATGGGAATCCGTCCTTTGGGCCGGCTCCGCGGATGCGGGCGCATTCGCGCACCGGGCCCCTCGGTCGTGAGCGCCCGAGGCGGGGCAGGACGGGAACGGTGGAGGACCCCGGGATGGTCCCCTGAGAATGGCGCCGTCGGAGTCGGTGTTCAAGGGGATTCGTGATTCAGATCTCGAATCGGCCACGGGTCGGCGGGCGCCGCGTAGAGCGCCACGCAAGCACCCGCGATCCGCCGCGCCCGCACCACCCGGTCGATCGCGCCGACGCCGGGCAGGCCGCCAGGGCCAGCGCTTCGCAGACCGTCGCACCGATACCTTGACATTCGACAACGGACCTGGATACATATTGTCGAACGTCGAGGCATTCGATCGCGTCGGGCATCACACCGAAGGGATCCTGAAATGGGCGCACACGCCGACCTCCTCCAGGGGACGCTCGATCTCCTGATCCTCAAGACCCTCGTCCTCGGGCCGTTGCACGGATGGGCTATCTCGAAACGCCTCCGGCGGCTCTCGGGCGACGTTTTGAGCGTCGGCCAGGGGAGCCTCTACCCCGCCCTGTACCGGCTGGAGGACCGGGGGTGGATCGGTGCGGAATGGGGCACGAGCCCCGAGGGACGGCGCGCGAAGATCTACACCCTGACGAGCGCCGGCCGAAAGCAGCTGGCCACGGCGCGCTCCGAGTGGAAGATCTTCTCGGGCGCCGTCGAGCGCATCCTGGAGGCGACCTGACGGGGAGGGGACGATGACGACGTGGGTGGCGCGGCTTCTGCGCCGGTTGCGGGCACTCCTCCGCACCCGGGCCGTGGACGAAGAGATGGACGAGGAGATCCGTCTCCACATCGAGTTGGAGACCGAGGAGCTCATGCGTGCCGAGGGGCTGCCTTTCCGGGAGGCCCGCCGACGCGCTCTGGTGGCGTTCGGCGGCGTCGAGCGCACACGGCAGCGTCACCGCGAGGTGCGTGGCGTGAGCTGGATCGAGCACCGGGCCCAGGATGTTCGGTACGCCCTGCGCGGCCTGCGGAGCCGGCCGGGATTCTCTTTCGCGGTGGTGCTCACGCTCGCGCTCGGGATCGGGGCGAACGCCGCGATGTTCCAGGTCGTGGATCGTCTGTTGTTCCGACCCCCGCCGATGATGAAGGATGCGTCACGGGTGCACCGGGTCTACGTCGAGTCGTCGTTCCGGGATGTCCGAAGGCCGAACAACTGGATCCAATTCGCGCGTTACGTCGACCTCACCCGCGACACACATTCCTTCGAGCGCACGGCGGAGGTCTCGCAGCGGCCGCTGGCCATCGGGGCCGGAACCGACGCGAGACAGATGAGCGTGGGCATCGTGAGCGCGGCGTTCTTCGGGATGTTCGATGCGCCGCCCACGCTCGGTCGCTACTTCACCGCCTCGGAGGACAAGGTCCCCGACGGCGTGCGCGTGGCGGTCCTCGGTCACGGATTCTGGGAGACGCGCTTCGGTGGCGCGACCGACGTCCTCGGGAAGACGCTCGAGATCGGTGCTACGCGCTACACGATCATCGGCGTCGCGCCGAAGGGGTTCGTCGGGCTCTGGCCGGAGGCGCCGCCGGCCGTGTTCATTCCGACCGCCGTGTACGGGGCCGAGATCGGAGCTCGCGTGGAGGTCCCCGGCGAGAACTGGTGGGAGACCTACCACTGGACCTGGGCGAAGATGCTCGCCGAGCGCAAGCCGGGCGTGAGCGTCGAGGAAGCCGATGCGGACCTGACGCAGGCATTCGTGCGCAGCTACCTGGCCCAGCGCGCCGCCAGCAAGTCGATGCCGCCACTCGAGCTCGCCAAGCCGAAGGCGTTCGTAGGATCCGTGCTGAGCGACCGCGGGCCGAACGAGCGGAGCCTCGCCAAGGTCGCGACGTGGATCGGGGGCGTCGCGCTCATCGTCTGGCTGATCGCGTGCGTGAATGTCGCGAACCTCCTGCTCACCAGGGCACTTCAGCGGCGACGTGAGATCGCGGTGCGATTGGCGCTCGGAGTCAGCCGCGCCAGGCTCGCCGCGCAGCTCCTGACCGAGAGCTTGATGCTGGCGCTCCTGGGTGGTCTGGGCGGGCTGGCGCTCGCGCAGTGGGGCGGGGGGACGCTCCGGTCGATCTTCCTCTCCACGCCGGGAGACGCGACGTCTCCCGGCATCACCGGCGGGTTGGCGGACGACCCGCGCACGCTCGTCTACGCCGGGCTCGCCGCCCTGGTCGCAGGTCTCCTGGCCGGATTGGCTCCGCTCTCGAGGACGCGACGAGCCGACCTGACCCACGATCTCCGCCAGGGGGCGCGCGAAGGCACGTATCAGCGCTCCTGGCTCCGTGGGACCCTCCTGGTCTTCCAGGGAACGCTCTCGGTGGTCCTCCTCGTCGGAGCCGGCCTCTTCGTGCGCAGCCTGCAGAACGTGCGCTCGGTACCACTGGGCTACGACCCCGAGCACCTCGTGCTGGTGGACCTGAACATGCGCGGCGTCCATCTGGACAGCGCAAAGAGCGTCGCGTTGCTCGACCGGCTCCAGGCCGTCGCCACCGGGGTCCCCGGGGTGACGCACGCGGCCCGCCAGCTCACGACTCCGTTCTGGAGCACATGGGTGGTCGACCTGCACGTGGAAGGAATCGACTCGGTGAGCCTGCTCGGCGAGTTCGACCTGAATGCCGTATCGCCGGGGTACTTCGCCACGATGGGCACACGCATCCTCCGGGGGCGTGGGATCGAGCGGGGCGACGTCGCGGGGGCGCCGCGCGTCATGGTCGTGAGCGAGGCGATGGCGCGCACGCTATGGCCCCACCAGGACCCGCTCGGGAAATGCGTGCGGGTGCAGGCGGACACGGTCCCGTGCACGACCGTCGTCGGCGTGGCCGAGAACATCAAGAGCAGCAAGTTGGGGGACGACCCCGGGCTCTACTACTACATGCCGACGGCGCAGTTCGACCCCTCCCAGGGAGGCCTGTTCGTGCGGTTGCGCGCCGACGCCCCTGACGCGCCCGGGCTTCTCCAGAAGGAGCTCCAGGCCGAGATGCCCGGCGTGTCGTACGTCACCGTGACCCCGTTCTCCGACATCATCGGCCCGGAGACCCAACCGTGGCGGGTCGGTGCCACCATGTTCGTCTTCTTCGGGCTGCTCGCCCTCACGCTGGCCCTCGTCGGCCTCTACAGCGTGATCTCGTTCAACGTCGGGCAGCGAATCCACGAGATCGGTGTTCGTGCCGCGCTGGGCGCGACGATCCCCGACGTCGTCCGGCTCGTGGTGGGAGGGGGCGTGAAGTTCGCGCTGGCGGGGGTGGTGCTGGGAAGCGCGATCGCGCTCGTGGTGGGTCGTTGGGTCGAGCCGCTCCTCTTCGAGGAGTCGGCACGTGACCCGTGGGTCTTCGGCGCGGTCGCCCTGATCCTCCTCGCCGTCGCGGCGCTCGCGAGCTTCCTGCCGGCGCGGCGGGCCGCGCGCGTGGATCCGGTCCGGGCGCTCCGCACGGAGTGAGCGGCCGGGTGGACCGGAACGCACCTCGTGACCCGCACGCGTCGAGGGTCCGCGGACCGCCGGAGCGCGCGTGACATGTCCAGACGCTCATGACGGAGGCGTGAGAGGTCGACTCAGGCCGTGCCGGGGTCGATCGGCTCCAGGTCGGGGTCGATCGCCTCGAAGACGCCTGTACTGCGGTTCTTTCGCACGTTGTCCCATCGGAAGATCCGCCCGTTCATCGTCACCCAGACCCCGGTGGGGAGCGACTGCGCGGCCGTGACGGCGCCCCCCAGGTTGAACAGACCGTCCGAGCTACCGAAGGCGATGGGAATCATGGCGCCCGTGAGCACGATGGTCTTGCCCTTCACCGTCTCGGCCAGGACGCGGGCTGTTTGGACCATGGTGTCGGTCCCGTGCGTGATCACGATGTGGCGCTCGGGCGCTTCGGCGCAGTTGTGCGCGATGAGCTCCCGGTCCGAGTCCGTCATCTCGAGCGAGTCGATCATCATGAGCGTGCGCACCCGGACGTCCACGCGACTGCGCCCGAGCTCGAGCATCTGGGGCAGGTGCGTGTCCTGGAAGAAGAGACGTCCGTGGATCTCGTCGTACTCCTTGTCGAAGGTGCCTCCCGTGACGAAGAGGCGGATGGGCTCGCTCAAGCTGGGCTGCTCCGGATGAAGGACGCACGAAGCTCCAAAGCTCCGATTCCGGGGCCCCGCGGGCAAGCGGCGAACGATGACGCCCTGGCGCGGGGACAACGGAGGGCGCGCCGCTGCACGCGA
>CAZVYM010000187.1:0-4637 GCA_964630935.1 uncultured Gemmatimonadaceae bacterium
CGACATCGTCAATTCCCCCACGGATCGAGGACGGCGTCCGGGCGTCGAGTCCGTTCGCCGATCCCGCCGACGTAGCTCTATGCAAAGAGGGTACCAGGGGGCTCGCGGCCCGAGAAACCGTGAACCAGGCCGCCTTCCGGGCTTGCCGCGGGGAACGGAACGCCCTGGCCGGCGTTGAGATTCACAACGCATTGTATGATTTTTCAGCAGTCGCCTGCCCAGCCGATCTCCTCGAACCGGGACCTCGTCCCGCGGATAGGTGCACCTCAATGGCAGCCTGGGCCAAGGCGATGTTCTCCTCGTTGGGGGCCCGCCTGCTGGTTCCCGTGTTCATCACCGTGGGCGTCGTGCTCGCCGTCCATGCGTACATCAGCTTCAAGTCCACCGAAGACCACTTCCTCACCTTCGTCGGCGGTGAGGCCGAGCGTTCGAGCGAGCTGATTCGCCGGGCGACCCACGACGGTATGCTCCTGAACCGTCTGGACGAGGTCCAGGCGACGATCGAGAGGATCGCCGAGGGACCGGAGGTGGCCGCGATCCGGGTCTACGACAAGGAAGGCGGGATCGTCCTGTCCAGCGATTCCACCGAGATCGGCGCCCACATCCCCGTCGATGCGGCGCCGTGCACCCGATGCCACGTCGCGGACGCCCCGCAGGGGGAGATCGGGACCGAAGCGGCCGACGTCCTTCACGGGGCCGGCGGGGAGGTGCTTCGCCGCCTGACCGTGATCCCGAACGAGCCAGGATGCTCCAGGACCGGATGCCACACCGATGCCTCACCGGGTGACGTGCTGGGTGTGCTCGACGTGGAGATGTCCATGCTCCCGGTCCAGGGTGCCCTGACCGGGGCGAAGCGGCTTCTGGTCTGGACCACCGCCGTGCTCATCCTTCTGACGGGCCTGGTGACGGCGTTCGTGTTCCGGCACCTGGTCCAGCAGCCGATCGCCCGTCTCCAGGAAGGCGCGAGGCAGCTGGCGGGGGGAGACCTCCAGACGAGAGTGCACGTCCGGGGCGGACACGAGCTCGCACGGCTCGGGGAGGACTTCAACCGGATGGCCGAGGATCTCGGAAGGGCCCAGACGGCGCTGAGCGAGTGGTCCCAGACGCTGGAGACCAGAGTCGCCGAGAAGGCGAGCGAGCTTCGCAGCGCCCAACGTCAGGTCTTGCACATGGAGAAGATGGCGTCGCTCGGGAAGCTGGCCGCGACCGTCGCGCACGAGCTCAACAATCCGATCAGCGGCATGCTCACGTACACGCGCCTGATCGAGCGCGAGATCGCCGAGCAACCCCTGGACGAGGAGCCCCGGCTCGAGATGGGGCGCTACCTGCGACTGGTCCAGCAGGAGTGCGTCCGATGCGGACAGATCGTGAAGAACATGTTGATGTTCGCGCGGCCGGGAGGGGCGGAGTTCGTGGCCGTCGACCTCAACGAGATCGTGGACCGGAGCCTCATGCTCGTACGCCACCATCTCGACATCAGCGGAATCGAGCTGCGGACCGAGCCGCTGGAGGGCGACAGTCGTATCGTGGCCGACCCCGGCCAGGTGGAGCAGGCGATGGTGGCGTTGCTGGTCAACGCGGTGGAGGCGATGAAGACCGGAGGCACGCTCACGGTACGCGTGAAGGCCGAGCCTGGCGGAGTCCTCATCGACATCGCGGACACCGGACCGGGGATCGCGCCCGACGTGCTCCCCCAGATCTTCGAGCCGTTCTTCTCGACGAAGGACAACGAGAGTGGCTCCGGGCTCGGCCTTTCGGTGGTCTACGGCATCGTGCACCGGCACGGAGGCACCATCGAAGTCGAATCGGAAGAGGGGAAGGGGGCCACGTTCCATCTGCGCCTGCGCAGGATTCCGCCGGCCGCTCGCGGGGATGACGACGCCGAGGAGCCGGGCGCCGTTGCGCCGTCTGCGAGTCGTGCCGAGACGACGAAAGGTCACTCGAGATGACGCCGAAACAGCCTCGAATCCTGGTGGTGGACGACGAGTTCTCCGTGAGGGACTCGCTCCAGAGCTGGTTCAAGAAGGACGGCTACGAGGTCCACGTGGCGGCGAGCGGCCAGGAGGCGCTCGAGCGCCTGGAGAAGGGCAAGTACGACGTCGCCGTGGTGGACATCAGGATGCCCCACATGGACGGGGTCCAGCTTCAGGAGCACATCCGCAGCGTGGATCCGCGGATGGAGGTGATCATGATCACCGCCTTCGCTTCGGTCGACACCGCGGTGCGCAGCCTGAAGCAGGGCGCGTTCGACTACGTCACCAAGCCCGTCGATCCGGACGAGCTTAGCCACCTCGTGCGACGCGCCCTCGAGCACCAGCGGCTCAAGGAGGAGAACACGCAGCTGCGCGGAACCATCGACGAGTTCGTCGCCGACGACGCGATCGTCGGAGAGAGCCCTCCGATGCAGAAGGTCATGGAGCTCGTGCAGCACGTGGCCAAGACCGACGCGACCGTGTTGATCCGCGGGGAGAGCGGAACGGGCAAGGAGCTGATCGCCCGGGCGGTCCACGCCAACAGCCGCCGACGGTACGCTCCCATCATCGCGGTCAACTGCGGGGGCCTGCCCGAGACGCTGCTCGAGAGCGAGCTCTTCGGCCACGAGAAGGGCGCGTTCACGGGCGCCCAACAGCGTCGCAAGGGCCGCCTGGAGATGGCCGATCGCGGCACGCTCTTCCTGGACGAGGTGGGCTCGATCAGCATCAAGACGCAGGTGGACCTGCTGCGCGTGCTCGAGACGAAGGAGTTCACGCGCATCGGAGGGATGACACCGATCGAAGTGGACTTCCGCGTGATCTGTGCCACCAACGAGAGCCTCGAGGAGGCCGTGGCGGACGGACGATTCCGCGAGGACTTCTATTACCGCATCAACGTGTTCACCATCGACATCCCCCCGCTGCGGGCGCGTCGGTCGGACATTCCGCTCCTGGCAAATCACCTGTTGGGGCGTTTCGCCCGTCAGATGGACACCCGCATCCGAGGCATCTCCGAGGATGCCATGGCGGTCCTGGAGGCGTGGGACTGGCCGGGAAACGTCCGCGAGCTCTCGAACGCCATCGAGCGCGCGATGGTCGTCGGAAGGCACGAGGAGATCCAGCCCGAAGACCTGCCTCTCCGGTCCGGCCTCCACGAGCGCGCGGGTGAGCCCGATTCACTCGCGGAGGTCGAGAAGAGGCACGTTCGGGCGGTGCTCGAGAGCACCGCCTGGAACATCACCCAGACCGCCCGGATTCTCGGGATCGATCGCGTGACCGTCTACAACAAGATCAAGAAGTACGACCTCAGCCAGTAGGAAGCACGCCCATCCGGCAGGTACGGCCACCCCCGACCCGGGCGGGAAGGCCCACCACCCACCCGTCGGGCAGTCCTCCCCACACGCCAGGAAGGCCCGCCCACCTGTGCCGCGCGCCCGGCGAGGAGGCGGCCGTCGCGAAGGCGTCGGCGGCGCGGGAGCCCCGCACGTTCAGGGGGATTCGAGGGCGCGTCTCTCCGAAGCGTCATTGCGACAGCGCGAAGAGCGGAGGAGAGACGCGCCCTCGAATCCTACCCAACCACCGCGAAGCTCTCCCGCGCCGCCCCCAGCACCTCTTCGATCGCTCCCTCGTCGTGCGCCGCCGACACGAACATCGCCTCGTACCCCGACGGGGGGAGCCACACTCCTCGCTCCAGCATGGCCCGGAAGAACCTGGCGAAGCGCTCGTGGTCGGCCTCCCCGGCGTCCGCGAAGTCGCGCGCCGGCTCGTCCCGGAACGCCATGCCGAACATCCCTCCGGCCGAGGCCGTCTGAAGCGTGATACCCGCCTCGGCCGCCGCGTCGCGAAGCCCGTCGGCCAGGCGCTTCGTGCTCCGGGCGAGCGCGTCGTAGAACCCGTCGGCCCGGCACAGCTCGAGCGTGGCGATTCCGGCGGCCATCCCGAGGGGGTTCCCGCTCAGCGTGCCGGCCTGGTAGACCGGACCGAGGGGGCTGACCCTCTCCATGAGGCTCTTCGGACCGCCGTACGCGGCCACGGGCAGCCCTCCGCCGATCACCTTGCCGAGGCAGGTGAGATCCGGGCGCACGCCGCTCACGTTCTGATGACCTCCCCAGGCGACGCGGAATCCGGTCATCACCTCGTCGAAGATCAGGAGGCTGCCGTGTCGGTCGCAGAGGGCGCGGAGACCCTCGAGAAAGCCCTCGACAGGCTCCACGAAGCCCATGTTGCCCGCGATCGGCTCGACGATGATCGCAGCCACTTCGTCCCCGTTGGCGGCCATCACCTTCTCGACCGCGTCGAGGTCGTTGTAGGGGGCCAGCAGTGTTTCAGCGGCGTACGCCGGCGGCACACCGGCCGAGTCGGGCACGCCGAACGTGGCGCCGCCCGAGCCGGCCGCCACGAGCAGGCCGTCGGAATGACCGTGGTAGCAGCCGAGGAACTTCAGGATCTTCGTACGAGCGGTCGCTGCGCGGGCGAGGCGGATCGCGCTCATCGTCGCCTCGGTGCCACTGTTCACGAAGCGGACCAACTCCACCGAGGGAAGCGCGTCGCGAACCATCTCTCCGAGCTCGGTCTCCAACGCCGAGCAGGCGCCGAAGCTCAGCCCTCTTGCGGCCGTCTCCTGGACCGAGGCGACCACGGTCGGGTGAGCGTGGCCGACGATGG
>CAZVYM010000188.1:0-4343 GCA_964630935.1 uncultured Gemmatimonadaceae bacterium
AGAAGAAGGGCGCGCGCGAGACCCCGGCGGCCGGCGAGGATCGGGACCGGGCGGCGAGCGGCGGCGGCAACGACCGAGCTTCCGCCAGCCCGGAACGGGGGGAATCTCCGGCCGGCCGGTCGCGCGGGACCTCCCGCCTCCGGTGGATCTTCCTGGCGGTCGCGACCCTCGTCTCCGTGGTGGTCGTGGTCGGCGCCTTCAATCCCGCGCCCCACAGCGGAGGCGACAACGCGGGCTACGTGACGCTCGCCTACTCGTTGGTCTCCCACCACACCTACACCGACCTGTACGACCCGGCCCAGCTTCCGCACACGAAGTACCCGCCGGTCTTTCCCGGGCTGCTGGCGCTCCTCATCCTCCTCGGCGCGCGCACCTGGACCGCGCTCAAGACCGTGGCCGCCGTCTCGACCGTGGCGGCGACGTGCCTCACCTACCTCTGGGCGGAGCGCCGGCTCGGACCCGGGCGAGGGCTCGGCGTGGCCATCGCCGTGGCGCTCTCCTCCTCGATCGTCTACTACAGCCACTGGGTCCTCTCGGACCCGACCTTCCTCGCGCTCACGTTGGCGGGCCTGTGGGCGTTCGACCGTGCGGACGAGGAGGGGGCACGCCCGGGCTGGCTCGCGCTGGGCGTGGCCGCCGCCGGTCTCGCCTACTTCACCCGCTCGGCGGGTCTTCCGCTGCTGGTGGCGCTCTGGGGCTGGCTGGCGCTCCGGCGTCGCTGGCGCGCCCTCGCCGTCGCCGCCCTGGCCGTCGGGATCCCCGCGTTCCTCTGGTGGCTGCGGGCCCGCTCGGTCGGGCAGATCGAGTACGCCTCCGAGTTCTGGATGGTGAATCCGTATCAGCCGTCGCTCGGACGTGTGGGGCTCGGAGGACTGCTCACCCGCATCGTAGCCAACCTGCGCGGCTACGTGGGCGCGCACATTCCGACGGGCGTCGTCGGGAGGAACGGAGGGGCGGGCATCGCGGCGCTCGGCGTGATCCTGGTGGGACTGGCCGTGGTGGGCTGGGCCCGGCGCCTCCGCCGCCGCATCGGGGTGGTCGAGCTGTTCGTGCCACTCTACTTCGGACTCATCCTACTCTGGCCCCAGGTGTGGTCCGGCGATCGCTTCGCCCTTCCGCTGCTGCCGCTTCTCTTCCTGTTCGCCGCCGAGGCGATCACAGACGGGGCGCGGCGGATCGGGGAGACGGCCGCCGCGGGGATCGGTCTGGTGGCCTTGCTGGTGGTCGTCCTGCCGGCGTTCGGGAGCTGGCTCGACGCCACGCGACAGGCGACCGCCTGCGCGGGGCTGACGAAGGCGGGCGGCGCGTTCGCGTGCTACGGTCCGCGCTATTCCGACTTCGCCGAGGCGGCCACGTGGTCCGGCTCCAATCTGCCCGCCGGCTCCGTGGTGCTGTCCCGCAAGCCGAGGATCTTCTTCGTGCTGAGCGGGCTGAGGAGCCGCACCTTCCCGTTCCAGGAGCAGCCGGGCGCGCACCTGGCCCTCGCGGACTCCGTGAACGCCCGCTACGAGCTCCTCGACCAGGTGGACGGCCTCGCCGGCCGCTACGTCGGCGGCGCGATCCGGCGGGATCCAGGGGCGTACTGCGACATGCGGCCGTTCGGCCGGGGGCAGGGGGTGGGAACTCGGCTCTTCGGTCTCCTCCCGCCCGACGACCGAGCTCCCCCGGAGCAAGGGGGTGAGGCGAGGACGGTGCACATCGTGGCCTGTCCGGGCTCGTACGTGCGGAGCGGCGCGGACCTGACGGGCTACGCGTCCTCTCCGCCGTCGTCCAGGATCCCGCTGCTCGAGGGGCTCGACCCATAGAGCAGCGCGAGGGCGGTCGCGAACGTCAGGTGCTCCAGGTAGCCCCGGTCGTGGGGATCGAGCTCCTCCAGCACGTGGGCCAGCGCCGGCACGCGGCCGACCGGCGTCCGGGAGCCCAGAAGGCGGGAGAGGCCCCCCACCGGATCCACCGCGTACTCGGCCGAGCCGTAGAGCGCGCCTTTGAGGAGCGGCGGGCCGGGCAGGAACCGCTCCACCACCGTGCCGTAGACCAGACCCTGGCTGGCGCCGACCAGGAGCCGCTCGGGCAGATCGCCGTCCAGCGAAGGCAGGGAAGGGCGTCCCTCGAGGAGCGGACGCACGAGCTCGACCAGGAAGGCGGCGCCGGCGCCCGAGAGCCCCGCGCGCACGAGGCCGAGCAGGCCGTGCTTTCGCCGGGGACGCAATGCGCCGATCATTCGGGCCGCGGCGGCGGTGATGGCCGAGGCCAACAGCTCGTCCGCCTCCGGCATGGCGGGCGCGCTCGCACGGCGCTTGCGGTCCGCCGAGCGAGTCGTCCGTCGCTCGCGCAGGCCGTTCAGCTTGCGTCCGGAGGCCGAGGGAACCTGACGTGTGCGCTCGAGGGCGTACCCGAGGCGATACCAGAAGCTTTGCTTGGGAGGCATCGGTGACGAAGTCCGGGGGTGCGAGACTCCAGGATGCGAGACTCCAGAATAGGGTGGCGACCCGTTCGCCCATTATCAAGGTGATGCGGGTGATCCGGCGCACATGCGTGCGCGCGACCGGGACGCTCCTCGCGACCGGGACGCTCCTTCTGTTCCTGGCGCTCTCGTCCGCCGGGGCACCCGGGCTTCACGCCCAGGTGGTGCCGAATCAGGCGTGGCGCACGATCACCACCGAGCATTTCCGGGTGACCTTCCCGAAGGATCTGGAATGGCTGGGCCGGCGTGCGGGCGCCCGGGCCGAGCGGGCGTACCGTGAGCTCTCCGACTCGTTCGCGCCGGGGCCCCACGGCAAGATCGACCTCCTCGTCACCGACGCCACGGACTTCTCGAACGGCTACACGAACGTCGCGCCGACCGATCGGATCGTCGTGACGGCGCGCCCTCCGGTCGACGATCTCGGCCTGGGCTACTTCGACGACTGGCTCGAGCTGGTGGTCACGCACGAGCTGACCCACGTCTTCCATCTCGACCGGAACGGAGGGTGGGGCAAGCTGCTGCGGCCGATCTTCGGACGGGTGCCGAACACCTGGCCGTACTTCCCGGCCGATGCGGTGCCGCGCTGGGACACGGAGGGCACGGCCGTCTTCTTCGAGTCGGCGCTCACGCATTCCGGACGGCTGCGGGGCACGTATCACGAGATGGTGGTGCGGACCGCGATCCTCGAGGGGCGCTTCGAGGACCTCGATCAAGCGTCCGGGGACTCTCCGGTCTGGCCGGGCGGGAACCGTTGGTACGTGTACGGCTCCCTCTTCCTGAAGCACCTGGCGGACCAGTACGGCGCGGACAAGGTCAATGCCTTCGCCAACGCGGTCGCCGACCAGTGGATCCCCTATCGCCTGAACGCCGCCGGCGAAGACGCCTTCGGCGTGTCGCTCACGGACGAATGGAGCCGCTGGAAGAAGGAGCTCGAGGACCGATACGCGAACCTGGACGCCGAGCTGGGCAAGCTCGGTCCGGTCACGCACGGCGAGCGGCTCACACCCGGATCGCGCTACGACCTCTATCCCACGGTGTCGCCGGACGGGAAGCGGCTCGCGTTCTCGATGGCCGACGGGCGCACGGACGCCCAGATCCGCGTGACCGGACTCGACGCGCGCGGCGGAGCCGAGCTCACCCGCACCAACAGCGTGGCCACGTTCGACTGGATGCCCGACGGAGGGATGGTCTTCGCGCAGGCCGAGTACGAGGGACCGTACCGCACCTACGAGGACCTGTACCGCCTGCGGCCCGGCGGCGGCGTGACGCGCCTGACGAAGGGCGCGCGCCTGAGCGAGCCGTCGGTGGGGCCGGACGGGGCGTGGGCCGTCGCCGTGCAGGACGGCGGGGGGACGAACCGGCTGGTGAAGGTGGATCTCGCGACCGGCGCGATCCGGCCGCTGGTGGAGTCCCGGCCGAACATGCTGTGGACCGAGCCGGCGGTCTCGCCGGACGGCCGCTGGATCGCCGTGTCGCGCTGGACGCCGGGGGCATGGCTGGACGTCGTGATCCTCGACGCGAACGGCTCCGTCGTGGCCGAGGTCACGCACGACCGTGCCATGGACCTGCTGCCCGCGTGGAGCCCGGACGGCCGCTACCTCCTCTGGGGCTCCGACCGGACCGGCATCCTCAACGTCCTGGCCGCGCCGATCGACTCCGCGTCGGGCCGGCCCGGGCCGATCCGGCTCGTGACGAACACGGAGACGGGCGCCACGTACCCGTCGGTCGACCCGTCCGGCCGCTGGCTCTACTACTCGGGATACCACGCCGAAGGCTGGGAGATCGAGCGGCTCCCGTTCACACCGGACCGGTGGCCGCTCGCCCCGCCGGCGCGCGCGTCCTTCGACGCGCCTCCGCGCCCCGATTCGATCCAGGACGC
>CAZVYM010000189.1:0-4306 GCA_964630935.1 uncultured Gemmatimonadaceae bacterium
GTCGCATAGCCCGCCCCCGAACGAGAACCCCGGGAAGCGCGGGCGGGCGGCCCCGGAAAGGAGCGCGTCCGCCCGCCGACCCGAGACCTACCGGCCTACTTTCCCATCACCGTCACCTCGATCTGCGACGGATACTGCCGGGAGTGATGCACCACGTTGTGCGCCACCACGCCCTTCGACTCGTCGTAGTTGTTGCCGCCCGTGTTCAGGTTGCGGTCGAAGCGCGGGAAGTTGCTGCTCGAGATCTCGATGCGCAGCCGATGCCCCGGTCCGAACCAGTTGCTCGTGGTGAGCGGCTGGAGCGTGACCTTGTAGACCTTGCCGGGCTCCATCCAGACGAGCGGCTTGTCGTAGCCGTCGCGATAGCGCATGCGCTGGATCGATTCGTCGAGGTTGTACGCCGTTCCATCCGGGTAGACGTCGATCACCTTCACCGTGAAATCCGTGTCCTTGGCGTCGGACGAGACGTAGAGCGTCGGGGTGATCGGGCCGGTGAGCTCGAGACCGTTCTCGAACGGCTCCGACGTGTACACCAGGATGTCGGGCCGCTCCTCCATCTCGCGCTGATCGAGCGAGCCGGGCGTCACGGCGTTGCCTTGGCAGCAGACGTTGCCCCCGTGGCTCATCACCGGGTTCATCGGGTCGTAGGTGAAGCGGTCGGGCGCGTCTCGCCCGGGCGCGCGCGCGGCCAGCGTGCCGTCTCCGTTCCGCGTGTTCGCCTTGCCCCCGCTCGAGAGGAAGAACGTCATGGGCTTGGCTCCGGCCGGCGGCCAGGTGTCGGAGGAATGCCACTCTTCCTTGCCCATCACGTAGTAGCGGACCTTGGGCATCGTATCGAGCACCTGACCGCCCGAGCCCTTCACGAACCGGTCGAAGAACCCGTTGATCATCGACTGGTAGTCCCAGCGGGCGTCGCCCACGTCGCGCTCGCCCACGACCGTGTGCTCGGTCGCGCGCGTGTAGGCGCAATGCCCCACGGGCGCGATGATGGCCCATTGCTCGTTCTTCACGTCGCCCTCGGCGTGCTGCCGGACATGGTTGTACATGGCCAGGTTCGGGCCGATGGACACGTCGTACCACGACATGAACCAGAGGCCGGGGACGTTGAGCGGCATGTTGTCGTGCCAGAGGCCGCCCTTGAACCACGCCGGATCGTTCGGGGCCCGCTCGATCATGGCGCCGCCCGTCGGCACGGGCATGGAGTCCGCGAAGATCCCCTTGGGGCCGTCGACGTCCTTGATGATGTCCTCCTCGGGCAGCGTCCAGAACGCCTTCGCCCAATCGACCGGGGGCATGCGCGCCGCGAGATCGAAGGCCTTGGAAGCGCGCACCAGGTCCTCACGCGGCGTATCGCGCGGGAACATGGGGCGCACCTGGTTCTGCTCTCCGTAGATCCAGTCGATGAAGAGCATCTGGACGGCGCCGCCCCGGTACCAGTTGCCCATCTCCCAATAGGGTCCCACGCGGCCCACGCCGGCGCCGAAACCCTGGACGTTCATGGCCGCGTAGCCCGGGTTGCCGAGCGAGGCCACGCCGCCCTGCCATTCGGCCGTGGAGGAACAGCCGGTCGTGCCGACCTTCCCATTCGACCAGGTCTGGCTCGTCATCCAGTCGAGCTCGTCGTTACCGTCCGAGAGCGGTGGGCCCAGGATGTCGTAGTTGCCCTCGCTGAAGAAGTGGCCGCGCTCCTGCATGTCGACCCAGGCGTATCCGCGCTTGATGGCGTCGAGTTGGCGGGACATGTCGCGCGGCACCCCGTTGTTGATGTCCCACCAATTGAAGTTGTACGGCGTTCTCACCCAGATGGTCGGGTACTTGCCCGGAGCCTTCGGAACGTAGATGTCGGCCGCGATGCGCACGCCGTCGCGCATCGGGATCATCACCTTGCGTTGGACCACGGCGAGCGACTGGAGCTCGTTCTCGACGTCCCAACGGTGAGCTCTCTGCTCTTCCGTCATGGGGCCGCCACGCCGCTGGGCGAGCGCCGGGGTGGAGACGACGACGAGGGTCAGTGCGGCCAGACCGAGGATGCGGGGGAGCCGGGACATGGGCGTGCTCCGTGTCGAAGGCAGCGGGCTGCGCTCGGAGGCGGAGCGAGGGGAGGGGCTCGGCGGCGCGTCCGGTGCGATGTGGGATGAGAGTGGGTTGCGGATGTGGGGATCGCAAGAAGGAGTGGGCGGGTGGGGGCGGGTGGGTGAGATTCGGGCGGAGGCGTGTGCCCCTGCGGGCCCGCTCGCTACGTCGGCTTTGATTCGTTCGGAGCTCGCTTAGCGACGCGGCGCGTCCGGGGTCGTCCTGTCCTCTTCCTTCTTCCGTTACGCCGCGCCGATGACCCGCAGGGGCACACGCCTTCCGCCCGACCTCACGTCACTCCGTCAGGTGGGGCAGTGGGCGATTGGGGGGCGTCGTGTCCTCTATCGTCTTCCGCTGCGCCGCGGCGCTCGTCACATCTCCAGCGCCCAGGTGGCCCGCTCGCACTCTTCCGGCCTCACGTAGATCACGTAGCCGTAGCTCCCGCGACCGTCCGTCACGGCGGAGGAGGCGAAGACGTTGACCTCGGCCCGAGCGAGCTTCTCGTGAATCTGGGCGAGCGCTCCCAGCGAGTCGTCACCCTGAACCAGGATCGCCGGCGTGGGGCCGTCGAGAGCCATGTTGGCTCTCCTGGCGGTCTCCAGGAGAAGCTCGTCGTCGTCCGCGAAAAGCGTGAGATGGGCCCGTGAAGGGCCGATGGGGACGGCGGTGAACGCGAGCAGGTTGATGCCGACCTCGGCGAGCTGCGAGAGGAGCTTGTAGGCTTCGCCGGGCTGGTCCTGAACGGTGGTCGTGTAGTAGTCGACCGCGCGGATCGTGTACGCCATGTCACCTCCAGCGTGGGAACCCGCCCTCGATGCTCAGTACCCGGGCCCGGCGCCGTGGGATCCGGCCGAGGTGGCGACGAGGGGCGCTCCCGTCCGCCGGATTCCGGCCGCCCGTTCCACCACAGGCCGACCCGGCGAGAGGGACCCGGAAGGGCCTGTGCCGCCGAACGCTACCCGGCGTCGTCCTCCTGCTCCGGGGTGGCCACGGGCGTGACGGCCGCCGTGTCGAGCTCCCCGGTACGAATGCGGTAGACACGCTCCAACGGGAGGACGAACACCTTCCCGTCCCCGACATGGCCCGTGCGCGCGTTCTCGAGGATCGCCTCCACCGTTCGCTCGACGAACGGATCCGACACGCCGATCTCGAGCTGGACCTTCTCGTGGAGCTCCATCTTGACCTGCGTGCCCCGGTAGGTCTCGACGTGCTCCATCTCTCCGCCGTGACCCTGCACTCTCCGCACGGTCAGGCCGCGGACTTCCGTCCGGTAGAGGGCTGCGAGGGTGTCGGGCAGCTTCTCGGGCCGAATCACTGCGATGATCAGCTTCATGACGCCGCCTCGCTGGGTCCGGGAGGCTCATGCTGGCTGGTAGTCTCCCTGGCTGAAATCGACCCGGTGGATCTTCGGAATGACGATGCAGATGAGCGCGAACGCGATGAGGTGCAGCGAGCCCGCGATGATCAGGATCGGGGTGTAGCTGAAGCCGTGGTCGCGCATGTACCCGGCGATCTGGCCGAGGACCACGCCGCCGAGCGCGCCGCCCATCCCGACCAGGCCCGCCACGGTTCCGACGCCCCGTTTCGGGATCAGGTCGGTGGGAAGGATCATGACCAGCGTGGACCACGACTGCTGGCCGAAGAAGGCGAGACTGAAGATGACGATGACGAGGCCGAGCGAGTGGAGGCTCGGCACGAGCCAGACCCACGGCATGAACGCGGCGCTGAAGCCGAGCGCGATCTTGCGGGAGGCGTTGACGCTCATCCCCCGGGCGAGCAGGCGGCTCGAGAGAGCGCCACCCACCAGACAGCCCACGCCGGAGGCCGCGTAGGGGATCCAGCCCACCCCGCTCGCGGCGCTGAACTTCAGGTTGAACGCATGAAGCGCCGATGTCCGCGCCCCGGTATCGATCTTCGCCTTGATCGCCACCGGCGAGATTTCGGGTAACCGAACCCACTCGCGCCATCCTATGAGGGTCTTCTGCATCCGCCGCTTGCCGTTTCTGTTCGGTGTGTCGAATCGCTCATCAGTCTCGAGTGTCGAGCGACAGCGTACTCACTCGTTGATCGGTGGACCCGGGAGTGCCGTCCTTCTTAGGAGACTGTCCGGATGGCCGGGCTGTGGCCCTTCGAAATGCCGACCGCGGGAATAGTCTCCAGGGGACGCCGTGGAGGTGCGCCGATGGTTCCTTCAAGAGACTCAGGCGACTCCGCGTCCGACTCCATCGGTTTG
>CAZVYM010000190.1:0-3998 GCA_964630935.1 uncultured Gemmatimonadaceae bacterium
GTCGTCGGAGGCGCTCCCAGGGCGATGCGTCGCATTGACGAACGAGGGCCCAACCGCGATCATGTCCATATATGGAGGTGTATATGGAGAAGCTCACCAAGAAGACGACGATCCTGCTCCAGCCCGAGCTGCACCGGCGGCTCACGCAGCTCGCCGAGCAGCGGCACACCAGTGTCGGTGACCTCATCCGCACGGCGTGCGAGCGCCAGTACGGGTTGGTGGGAAGCGAAGAGCGCCTCGAGGCCGTCCATGCACTCGCGGCACTGGATCTTCCCGTGGGTTCTCCCGAGGAGATGAAGCAGGAGTCGGTGCCCTTCCCGGAGGAGATCGGCGTCTGATCCTCGTTGACACGAACATCCTGATGTACGCGGCCGGGGCGGTGCATCCGCACAAGGGCCGCAGCGTGCGGTTCCTCGAACGGGTCGCGTCCGGCGAGGAGGACGCCGTGCTGGATGCCGAGACCCTCCAGGAGATCCTCCACCGCTACAGGGCGCTCGACCGATGGGAGGATGGCCGAAAGGTGTTCGACCTGGCCAGAGCCCTCTTCCCCGTCGTGCTTCCTGTGCGTGCCGACCTCCTCGACCGGGCACGCTCCATGCTGGACGCCTATCCTCACTTGATGGCGCGAGACGCCCTGCATGCCGCCGTAGTTCTGGCCCACGAGCTCGACGGCATCTGCTCCTTTGATCGGGACTTCGATCCAGTGGCCGGCGTCCGCCGGGTGGAGCCGTGAGCGTGCATCACCAGGGGCCCTGATCGGGGCGTCGTCTCGACCTGAGCGGCGCCGCGCCTACCCCCCGAACGCGCGTCGACCCATACCTGTCCAACGACGACCTTGCGCCCGGGTCCCCGAGCCCACAGGCTCCATGGCACCAGGATTCGACGACCTGCCCAGCTCGACGAGCCACCGCGTTCGACGGCCCGCCACGCTCGACCATAGGAGGCCCCCATGAGCACGAGATCCGCTTCGATCGTTCTAACGGCACTGGTCGTCTCGACCGTCACCGCCTGCTCGCCGGGGGTGCCCTCCTCCGGCTCCTTCGTGGCCACGCTCGGGCCTACCGACACCGTGGCCGTCGAGCACTACACGCGCTCGGGCAATCAGCTGAGAGGCGTGAGCGTCACGGCGTATCCGATGGCGACGGTACGCTCCTACGACGTCACGTTCGCTCCTTCGGGCGAGATCGCGAGCATCCACCTCGCCACGAGCCGGCCCGGCCAGGACACGATCAGCACGGCCGACTTCACCTACACGGCGGACAGCGTGACCGTCGACGCGCATCGCGACACGCTCTCGCGCCACTTCGCCGTGGCGACCGACAGCACCCATCCGGTCCCCTTCTACGAGGACCTGTTCGCGTTCTGGGAGCTGGCGCTCCGCCATGAGATGGCCGGCACGGCCGACACCGCGACCTTCAACACGACGACGGGCCGGAGCCTGCTTCCCATCTCCTTCCAGCGGCAGAACGATTCGGTCGCGGACTTCGGGTTCCCCGATTGGGGAACGGGCCACGCCACCTTCGGCCCGAACGGCCGGCTCGACCAGGTCGACCTGACCGGGACCACCAGCAAGTACACGGTCGAGCGCGTCGACACGGTCGACGTGCAGGCCACGGCCACGGCGTGGGCCGCGCGCCCGGCGCCGGGCGTCCTCTCCCCTCGTGATACGGCGAGCGCCCAGGTGGGCGCGGCGCATGTCATGATCGACTACGGCCGCCCGTCCATGCGGGGCCGCAAGGTGTTCGGTGGCATCGTCCCCTTCGACCAGGTATGGCGGCTGGGCGCCAACGAGGCCACGCAGCTCATCACCGATCGTGACCTGACCATCGGCGACACCAAGGTGCCGGCCGGGACCTACTCGCTCTGGGCCGTGCCCGGTCAGAACAGCTGGACGCTCATCGTGAACAGCCAGCACGGGCAGTGGGGAACGGACTACGACGCCGCACAGGACTTCGCGCGCATCCCCATGACCGTGAGCCCGTTGCCGTCTCCGGTGGAGCAGTTCAGGATCTCGATCGAGCCGAGCGGCTCCAATGGCGGCACGATCTCCATGGCGTGGGAGAGCACCCAGGCGACGGTGTCGTTCAAGGTGCAGTAGGACCGCGCTGCACGACGGTGTCGCTCGGAGTGCACTAGCCTCGGTGCCTCCGGCGGTGCCGCATCTCGTCGGGGCGGCGGGCCATTCGGCTATTCCGCCGCCCCGACGGCACTTCTATCGTGCTCCCCTACCCTTGCTTGGAGGCGCATGTCGTGGTCAGATTAAACTGGTTGTATCAACTAGTTTACTTACGGAACGGCTTGATGACCACGGAAATCGGCGCTTTCGAAGCCAAGACACACCTGTCCCGGCTGCTGCGTGAGGTCCAACGAGGCAAGCGGTACACGATTACACTGCACGGCCGCCCGGTGGCGGACCTCGTGCCGAGCGGAGGTGCCGCCGCGGCCGATCGGCAGGTCGCGGTCGATGCGATGCGGGACCTGGAGAAGATCCGGGGGATCCGTGACGCGGATGTTGCGGCGTGGATCGCCGAGGGCCGTACGTGAGTCTGGTTCTCGACGCTTCGATGGCCTTGGCGTGGCTCTTCGTGCGGGAGAGCCCCGACGAGGCGGCGCTCGCCGAGCGGTCCCTCGACGAGCTGGCGTCCGGTGGGGCGCTCGTTCCTCCCCTCTGGCACTCCGAGGTGGTGAACGCGCTTCTCGTCGGCGAGCGGCGCGGAGTGGTCACCGCGGCTCGCATCGCCGACTATCTCGGGCGACTCGCCCGCTTGCCCATCGGCACGGACGACGCATCGCCCGCGACACGGCGGGAGGCGGTCCTCGCCCTGGCCCGCGCCCACGAGCTCTCGGCCTACGACGCCACCTATCTCGATCTCGCTCTGCGGAGCAACGGCACGCTGGCGACCTTCGACCGGAAGATGGCGGAGGCGATGCGGCGAGCCGGAGGAACGGTGTTGGGCAACACCTGACCCCCGACGACCCTAGCCTTCCCGTCCCTGGCGGTACGCGCCGCTCATGACGCGCCGCCACCAGCTCTCGTGCTCCAGGTACCAGCCCACGGTCTCCACGATGCCTTCGTCGAAGGAGACCGTGGGCGCCCACCCGAGCTCCGCCTCGGCGCGGCCGAAGTCCATGGCGTAGCGCCGGTCGTGCCCTTTGCGGTCGGTCACGTGCTCGATGCGGGCGTCGTGCTTGTCCATCGCCGCCAGGAGCCGTCGCACCACCTCGAGGTTCGTGCGCTCGGCACCGCCGCCGAAGTTGTAGATGCGTCCGGGACGGCCGCGCTCCGCCGCGGCCAGAAGCGCGCGGCACTGGTCGGTCACGTGGAGCCAGTCGCGCACGTGCAGCCCGTCCCCATAGACCGGAAGCGGCCGGTCCTCGAGCGCGTGCGTGATCATGAGAGGGATCAGCTTCTCGGGAAACTGATACGGCCCGTAGTTGTTGGATGAGCGGGTGACGACCACGTCGAGGCCGTGCGTCGCGTGATAGGCCAGTGCCAGGTGATCGGCCGCCGCTTTGGTGGCGGCGTACGGAGAGGTCGGGACCAGCGGCGTGTCTTCGGTGAACCGCGGCGCCGAGGGATCGGCCTCCGCGGGGTCATGCCACGGTAGCGTGCCATAGACCTCGTCGGTCGAGACCAGCACGAACCGCTCCGTGCCGGCCTCCAACGCCGCGGCCAGGAGCGTATGGGTGCCCACGACGTTGGTGCGCACGAAGGGCGCGTCCGCCACGATCGAGCGGTCCACGTGCGACTCGGCCGCGAGATGGAGCACCACGTCGACACCCTCGAGCGCCGCGCGCACGGTGGCCCCGTGGCAGATGTCACCCTGGATGAAGTGGAAGCGGGGCTCGTCCTCGACCCCGGCCAGGCTCTCCAGGTTGCCGGCGTAGGTCAGGAGGTCCAGGCAGACGACCTCCGCGTCGGGACGCTCGGCGAGGAGATGGCGCACGAGGTTGGCGCCGATGAAGCCCGCTCCACCCGTGACCAGGTACCGCACTGT
>CAZVYM010000191.1:0-3597 GCA_964630935.1 uncultured Gemmatimonadaceae bacterium
TGTCGTCGGTGAAGCCACGCCACTCGTTCAGGCCGATCAGGTAGCGGATGATGGCCACGAAGTCCTCGGACGTGAGGACCGTGTTGCTCCTGGGCACCTCGAGCCCGAGCCGCTGGTTGATCTTGTAGCGGCCGACGCGACCGAGGTCGTAGCGCTTCGGGCTGAAGAACACCCGCTCGAGCGCCGCCCGCGCCGTCTCGACGTTGGGCGCCTCGCCCGGCCTGAGCAGAGAGTAGATCGCGTGCAGCGCGTCTTCCTCGCTGTCGGTCGGGTCCTTCTTGATGGTGTTCTTCACCAGCGGGCTCTCGCCGCGCGTGGTCGGCCGGTTGCTCTTGTAGATCGAGAGCTTCTTGGTTCCCAGGCGCTCCAGGATGCCCAGGACATCCGCGTCGATCTCCTGCCCGTTGTCGACCAGGATCTCGCCCGTCTCGGGATCGACGATCTCCTCCGCGACGACCTTCCCCTCGAGGGCGGCCAGCGCTTCGGCGTCGTTCTTGGGCAGCTTGATCGCTTCGACGTCGTAGAAGAGCCGGAAGATGTCGGCATCGCTCGAATACCCGAGCGCGCGCAGCAGCGCCGTGGCCGGGAACTTCTTCTTCTTGTCGATGTGGACGTAGCAGATGTCGTTGATGTCGATGGTGAACTCGACCCACGACCCGCGGAACGGGATGATCCGCGCGCTGAACAGCTTGGTGCCGTTCGGGTGGATGTTCTCCTCGAACACGACGCCCGGAGAGCGGTGGAGCTGGCTCACGACCACGCGCTCGGCACCATTGATGATGAACGTGCCGAGCTCGGTCAGGAGCGGCAGGTCACCGAGGTAGACTTCCTTCTCGATGATGTCCTTGGGACGCCGCTCCGCGTCCTTCTCGCCCTCTTCGAGCTCTTCCCACACGATGAGCCGCAGCGTGGCCTTCAGCGGCGCGGCGTACGTCATGTCCCGCTCGATGCACTCCTCCACGGAGTACTTCGGCTCGCCCAGCATCGCCGAGACGAACTCGAGCGTGAAATTTCCGTTGACGTCGGAGATCGGGAAGATCTCGCCGAAGACGCGATCCAGCCCGAAATCCCACTGTTCCTCCGGGTCCGCCGGCGTCTCGACCAGCTTCTCGAACGAGCGGACCTGGACGTCCAGCAGGTTCGGCATCGGCATGACCGACTTGAGCTTGGCGAAGCTTACGATCGGCCTGTTGTCTTTCCGCAGTTCCAACGTGAGTCCCCCTTACCGGTCGCCCGTCAAGCGGGCACCGGGCGTCTCGTGTTCGACATGGGACAAGCGCGCAAATCCCCGACCCGTCGGCACGCCCCGAAATCGGGGGTGCCCACGGCGGGGACCCACGCATGCAGCCCGATGGCTAGTGTTCTTATCGACTCGACCCCATGGTGTCGTATACGTCGCGTCGGACTCGGGAGGGAATGCCGTCCACGCACGGACAGGCAGTGGCTCCTGATCCTCGACTACTTCAGCACGACGGTGGCGCCGACTTCCTCGAGCTTGGCCTTCATCTGCTCGGCCTCTTCCTTCGACGCGGCCTCCTTCAAGGTTCCCGGCGCGCCGTCGACCAGATCCTTGGCGTCCTTCAGCCCCAGACCGGTCAGCTCGCGCACGACCTTGATGACCTGGATCTTCTTGTCGCCGATGCCCTCGAGCACGACGTCGAATTCGTCCTTCTCCTCCTCGGCGGCGGCCTCGGGAGCAGCCGCGCCCGCCGCGGCCACCGGAGCGGCCATCGCCTGGACGTTGAACTTCTCCTTGAAGGCGTCGACGAACTCCGACAACTCGAGAACCGTCATGTTCCCGATGGTCTCGAGCAGCTCTTCGTGCTTGGTTGCCATCCTTCCTACTTCCTCCTGATTGAACCCGGCCTCAGCCGGCGATTGGGTGTTGCCCCGATGTGGATTCTCTCACGCTCACGGGCTGCTAACCGCCCGCCTGCTCGCGCTCCGTCTTCAGAGCGTCGAGGAGGCCGGCCATCTCCTGAAGCTTCGCCTCGAGCGCCCAGGCCAGTTGGGCCACAGGCGCCAGCATGGCGCCGGCCAGCTCCGCCAGGAGCTGTTCGCGCGGCGGGAGCTTCGCGATCCGGTCGATCTGCTCCGGCTGGAGAATCTCGTTCTCCAGCACGGCGAGCTTGAACGCCGGCTTCTGGTTGTGCTCTTTCGCGAAGTCCGCGAGCACCTTCGCGGGCGACACCACGTCCCCGTACCCGAGGACCAGGCCGGTCGGCCCGACGAAGCTCTCGGCGATGTCGGGCAGGTCGGTCTCGCCGAGCGCCCGCTTCGCGAGGCGGTTCTTCACCACCACGTACTCGGCCCCGGACTCCTTCAGGGAGCGGCGCAGGACCGTTATCGATTTCACGTCGAGCCCGCTGAAGTCCGTCAGGTAGATCACCGGGGCCCGGTTGAGCCTCCCGGTGAGCTCCGAGACGAACGACTCCTTTCCGGTGCGATTCATCTCAGGCCCTCCGGTAGAGGTTCGGGTCGATGGCCACGCCGGGTCCCATCGTGCTGGAGACCGTAACGCTCTTCACGTAGGTGCCCTTCGCACCCGAAGGCTTGCCGCGCATGATCTGATCCATGAATGCGACCAGGTTGTCGCGGAGCTGCTCTTGGCTGAACGAGATCCTGCCGATGGGCGCGTGCACGTTTCCGGTCTTGTCCACGCGGAACTCGATCTTACCGGCCTTGATCTCGGAGACCGCCCGGCCCACGTCCATCGTGACGGTTCCCGCCTTGGGCGTCGGCATCAGACCTCGCGGCCCGAGCACGCGGCCGAGCGGTCCGACCTTCCCCATCTGGTCGGGCGTGGCCACGCACACGTCGAACTCGAGCCACCCTTCCTTGATCTTGTCGACGTACTCGACCCCGACGTAGTCGGCCCCCGCCTCTTCGGCCTCCTGTGCCTTGTCGCCCTGCGCGATGACCAACACCCGCACGGACTTTCCCGTTCCGTGGGGGAGGACCACCGTGCCGCGGACGATCTGATCGGCTTTGCGGGGATCGACGCCGAGGCGGGTCGCCACCTCGACCGTCTCGTCGAACTTCGCGAACGCCAGCTCCTTGACGAGCTTCACCGCATCGTCGGGAGAGAACTTGACGCCTACCGGCACCGCAGCGCGGGCGGCGGCGAATCGCTTGCCGTGTCTGGACATCACACTCGAGCCGGCTCGTTTGCCCTCCCACCGCTGGCGGCTCTCAGACGGTGGTACGCGGGTTGGGGTGGGAGAGGTTCCGCCGTCCTCTCTCCATTCCTGCGAACTACGATCGGACTGCTATCCCTCGACCTCGACGCCCATCGAGCGGGCGGTCCCGGCAATCATCCGGATGGCCGCGTCCATGTCGGCCGCGTTCAGATCCGGCATCTTCGCCTCGGCGATCTCCTGGAGCTGGGCGCGCGTGATCTTCGCGACCTTCTCCCGGTTCGGTACGCCGGAGCCCTTCGGAATTCCCAGAGCGCGTCGGATGAGCACGGCGGCGGGCGGCGTCTTCGTGATGAACGTGAAGGAGCGGTCCGCGTAGACCGTGATCTCGACGGGCGTGGTGATTCCCTGCTTGTCCTGGGTCCTCGCGTTGAACTGCTTGCAGAACTCCATGATGTTG
>CAZVYM010000192.1:0-3430 GCA_964630935.1 uncultured Gemmatimonadaceae bacterium
CAGGGCCTCGGGAAGAGCGCCCTCCGGGCTTCCCTTCACCCCACGGGGACCCATCGGTTGCCCTCGGGGCGGGATCAATGATAGCTTTCAGAGCTATTGTCACAGCAGACACCGCAAAGGAGAGTGATTCTCTTGGAAGTAGTCGTTCAGGACAACGAGAGCCTCGAGCGGGCACTGCGCCGTTTCAAGCGCAAGGTGCAGCGTTCCGGTCTGTACTCGGAGCTGCGTAAGCGTCGGTTCTACGAGAAGCCCAGCGCCCAGCGCAAGAGGAAGCGTGAGGCGGCCATCCGTCGCGAGCGTAGGCGGCAACGGCGGAATCGACGCTAGAGGACTCTCGGACGAGAGACTCTCCGATGCGGCCTTCCCCCCGGGGGGAAGGCCGTTCGTTTTTCGAGCTACGCGACCCGGCGCTCGAACAGCTCCTCCATCTCGCGCCACGCCTCCAGGGCACCCTTACCGAGGTGCTGCCACGCGAAACCGATCAGAAGGCGATTCCAGCCTTGTGGAGAGCGGGCCTCCGTGGGTGTGAGCCCGGTGACCGATCGCATGGACCGGCACAGGTTGCCGTCCGAGGTGAAGCCCAACCTCCGGGCCGCACGGGCCACCGTGACCGAGCGGTCGGCCAGGAGATTCGCCGTCGCGAGCAGACGGAACCAGCGTAGGTAGGTATAGGGCGACGCCAGATTCCGGCGGCGGAACCGCGCCTTGAGCGCGCCCCGGGTCAGCCCGCACGCCTCGGCGAGTGGATACAGATCCACGTAGTGGTAGGGAAACTCCAGGACTCGTCGTCCGAATGCGCGCAGACCGACCGGAAGGGTCGCCCCTGCGGCCCGCCCCAGATCGCTGAGCGTCCGATCGACCCACGTGAGCTCGGTGGCCTCCTTCTCGATGAGCTCTCGCAGCCGCACCGCGAGATGATCCACGCGGGACGGCGGCAACTCCTCACGGCGTCGCTGGGCCTCCCAGGAGTCGAGCGTCGCCGGCGTGAGCGTTACGATCTTCGCCGACCCCGTCGTCGACACGCCGTCCAGGAGCGCCGCCCGTCGGGTCGCGACCCGCAGCAGGAGCCTCGGATAGCCGAACTTCATGGCCTCGGAGGCGAGCTCGGGCTCGAGGATCACATCCTCTTCCGGATGCGCCACTTGGCGCACGGCCGCTCGAAGATGACGATCGGACAGGTGGGCAACGATCATTTCGCGTCGGCTCCCCGAGAAACGCTCGGCCGGCGGAACGAAATTCGAGACGTCATAGGATGGGGCTTCGGGGGGGCTTCGCGCCACCCCGTCTCCTCACAGTGGCAGAGCCACGGGCTTCTCGCCCGACCAATCATAGAATCCCTTGCCACTCTTCCGGCCGTACCGGCCCATGGCGACGATCCGCTTGAGGAGCGGAGGTGGCGCGTAGCGCTCCTCGCGGTACTCCTCGTACATGATCTCGCTGATGCGATACAAGGTGTCGATTCCCACGAAGTCGCTCAGCGCGAACGGACCCATGGGGTATCCGCACCCCAGCGTCATGCCGGTATCGATGTCCTCCACCGTGGCAACGCCATGTTCCAGCTGACGAATGGCGTCCAGCATGTACGGCACCAGCAGCAGGTTCACCACGAAGCCGGAGCTGTCCTTGGCGGCGATCGGCACCTTCCCGACCGCCTGGGCGAAGGCGTAGGCGCGATCGAACGTCTCCCGACTCGTCGCGATGGTCCTGACGACCTCCACCAGCTTCATGACCGGTACGGGATTGAAGAAGTGCAGTCCGACGAACCGGTCCGGACGGCTCGTGGCGGCGGCCATGTCGGTCACGGTCAGCGAGCTCGTGTTCGTGGCGAAGATCGTCTTTTCGCCGCACACCCCGTCGAGCACCTCGAACAGCTCGTTCTTCGCCTCCAGGCTCTCGACGATCGCTTCGACCACGAGGTCACATCCTGCCAGGTCCTCGAGCTCGGTCGTGAACGAGATCCGCTCCAGCGCCGCGTCTCTGTCCTCCGCCGACAGCTTCTCCTTCTCGACCGCCTTGCCCAGGGACTTCTCGATCCGACGTCTGCCCGCCTCGATCAGGCCTTCGTCGACCTCGCGCACGAGGACGTCGAACCCGGCCTTGGCCGCCACCTCGGCGATGCCGCTGCCCATGAGGCCGCACCCCGCGATCCCCACGCTCTCGATATCCATCGGACCCTCCCGTTTCGATCCATCCAATCGTCTGGAGAGGCCGGCGGATCGCTTGAGGGGGAGACGCAACGCGACCTTCCAGGGCCGTCCCCTCCCGCCTCTAGGGCCGCCCCCTCCCGTGCCGTTCGGGTCCCTCGTCGTCGTCCCCGAAGATCTCTTCGTCGGACCCCAGGATGTCGTGTGCGACTCCGTGGAACTGGCGCTTGACCCAACGTCGCCACGAAGCCGGAGGTGGCTCCAGGGACTCGCCGGATTCCAGGCGATCGAGAATGCCCTCCACCTCCGCCCGGACATCCGCGAGCTTGTGCTTGTGCCGAGCGCCGACGGCGTACGTGATCACCGAGGCCACGCCCGCACCCAGGGCCACGCCGGCGCCCGCCGCCACGATCAGCGGAGCGGCGGCCAGCGAGATGCCGGCCGCGACCCCCAATCCGATCCCCGCCGCTCCGCCCCCGAGCGTTCCACCGAGGATGGAGTCGCCCCGGGTGCCCGGATCGACGACGAGCTCGACGAACGTGTGCTCCTCGTCGACCACGTCGAGGTGGACTTCCACCGACTTCGCGGATGCCACGAAGTACTTCATGGAGGTGAAGCTCGCCGCCCTGGCCAGTTGGGACGCCCAGTCCAAAGCCGCCCGATACTGCAGGACCTCCGAGGTGCGTCGCACGGGCTGGAGCAGCTGGGTTCCGGCGAGGAAGTCGTCGAGCTTGCGGGCGAGCTCGCGCGGCGTTCCCGGGACGACACGGGAAGCCAGCAAGAGGGCGGGACCGAAGATACGGTCCAGGGCGCCGTGCCCCGAAACGCCGGCGCGTACCTCGGAGAGCGCCCGGCGTACGTGCCGCTCGCTCAACCCCACGTCCCGGGCGATGCGGAACACCTCGCCTTCGCTGAGCGCGGCTTCCCCCGATTCCGAATCCGAGGCCGCGAGCTCCGCCGCGCGTCGGATGACCGCGTCGAACTCCCTACGCGTGAGGCTCCGGCCGGTCCCCTCTTCGTTGCTCACCCTGTTACATGGCCTCCACGATCACGGCACCGCCCTGGCCACCCCCGATGCATGCCGATCCCAGTCCGTAACGCGCTCCGCGCCGGCGGAGCTCATGGAGCAGGTGGATGGTGATCCTCGCCCCGGAAGCCGCGAGGGGATGCGTCAACGCGATCGCGCCCCCATCGACGTTCGTTTTCTCCGGGTCCAGCCCCAAGGCCTTCTCCACCGCCTTGTACTGGGGAGCGAACGCCTCGTTGACCTCCACGAGGTCCATGTC
>CAZVYM010000193.1:0-3422 GCA_964630935.1 uncultured Gemmatimonadaceae bacterium
GGGAGGTCGTTGTAACGGCCGATCACGCCACCGCCGTATCCGTGCACGCCCACGATGCCGCCGTGCTTCCAGTGGCCGATCTTCTCGCGGTAGGAGCGCTCGAGCAGCCCCAGGAGCTGCCTGCACTGCTCCTTTCCTTCGTCGGCCATCTCCTTGATCTGGGTGACGAAGCTGGGCCAGGAACCTTTCTCCAGCTCGTCCAACAAGGGAGTGCCGTTGTGTTCCTCTGCCATCGTTCTCTCCTTGTGCCGTGGGGTGAATGGCGCCACCGCCACGTTGCCGTTAAGCGAACTGCAAGTCCTTTCTCACACTCAGGACCACCTTGTACAGCGTGGTCAGAACGAGGCCGCCCACCGCGTAGACGCCGATCGTGATGGCGATCTCCGGGGCGGTCGGCGTGTACTCCGTGATGTGATCGAGTGGCGAGGGGATGAAGCCCGCCACGATCAGAGCCAGTCCCTTCTCGATCCAGAGCGAGGCGATCACGCCGGCGCACAGCCACGCGAGCCAGCGCTCCCGGTGCCGCACCGCGGGCACGAGCAGGAGCACCACGCACGCGACGGCGAGGAAGTCTCCCACCCACGTCCACGGCCTCAGGGCGGCGTGGCCCTGGAGGCCCGCGAGCAGGTAGGCGAACGCGTCCACGTCGTGCGGAATACCGCTGTAGAGCGCGGTGAACATCTCCACCAGCACGAAGAACACGTTGACGACCATCGCGTAGGTCACGATCACCGAGAGAGCCCGGATCGAGCGCTCCCCCACGTCGAATCCTCCGAAGCGGCGCACCAGGAGGGCGAGGAGGATCAGCAGGCTGGGTCCGGCGGCGAACGCCGAAGCCAGGAAGCGGGGCGCGAGAATCGCGGTCATCCAGAAGGGCCGCGCGCCCAGCCCGGAGTACAGGAACGCCGTGACCGTGTGGATGCTCACGGCCCACGGGATGGACAGGTAGATGAGGGGGCGCACCCACTTGGGGGGAGGCACCCCTTTACGCTCCGCCTCGATGGCCGTCGTGCCGATGACGAGGTTGAGCAGCAGATAGCCGAACAGGACCATGAAGTCCCAGAACATCACCGAGTTGGGCCGCGGATGCAGCATCACGTTCATTACGCGGCGCGGCTGACCCATGTCCACGAAGATGAAGAGCACGCACACGAGCACCGCGGACACCGCCAGGAACTCGCCGAGGATCACCGTGCGGCCGAAGGCCTTGTAGTCGTGCAGGTAGTAGGGGAGCACGACCATCACCGCCGAGGCCGCGATGCCCACCATGAAGGTGAACTGGGCTATGTAGAGGCCCCACGAGACGTCCCGGCTCATGCCCGTGACGGAGAGGCCCTGGGAGAACTGGCGACTGTACGCGAACAGCCCGATCACGATCAGGACGGCCCACAGGGCCACGAGCGCCCAATAGCGCCGGCTGCCGTGGAAGACGCGGGTCAACATGCCTCATGCCCTCCCGTCCCCGGCCGGCGTCGCGCCCGGGAGGATGTAGTAGACGTTGGGACCGGTGCCGAGCCTGACCTTCCGGCAGACCGTGTTGCGCTCGGCGAGGAGGCGGCTCACGTCGGAGTCGGGGTCGCTCACTTCGCCGAAGGTGAGCGCGCCCTCGCCGCCCTGGACCGCGTTGGCGGCCTCGACGCACGCGGGAGTCTGGCCGACGCGCAGGCGCTCGGAGCAGAAGTCGCACTTCTCGACGACGCCTCTGGTGCGGGTCGGGTAGTCCGATGCGGGCTTTCCGCTCGCATCGGTCTCGATCCATGGGCGCGGGTCTCGCCAGTTGAAGCTGCGCGCCCCGTACGGGCACGCCGCCATGCAGTACCGGCACCCGATGCAGCGGTGCATGTCCATCATGACGATGCCGTCGGACTCGCGCTTGAAGGTCGCCCCGGTTGGACAGACCTTCACACACGCCGGGTCGGTGCAGTGGTTGCAGAGCACGAGCACGGGGGCCTCGCGCGTCGCGGCGGGCGTGTGCGCGTGGACCTCGTCGGGGAAGACGCCCTCGTAGCGCTCGCTCCAGATCCACTTGACCTCTTCCTTCGGATCGGGAATGCGGGGCACGTTGTGGGCTCGGTCGCACGCTTCGACGCACGCGTTGCGCACGTCCTCGCGGAGGCATTTCTCCACGTCGACGACCATGGCCCACTGGCGGGAAGAGGCGGCTGCGGCCGCCGAGGCCCGGGCACCGCCCGCGGCGGGCCGACTCGCGGCCTTGCCCACGTCCGTTCCCAGCCGAGTCGGGTCGAGCAGGGGCAGGGCGACGCCGGCACCGAGCACGGTGCAGCCCAGCTCCTTGAGGAAGCGCCGTCGAGACTCGTTCATCGCAGGCCTCCTTCCGGCGGCACGTGACAGTTCCAGCACGTCGGCGTCACGTCGGCATAGGTGTGACACCGCTCGCAGAAGGCCTCTCTGCTCTTGTGGCAGCTCATGCACGTTCCGGTCAGGCTCATGTCCCACGTCCTGCCCGACGTCGACACGTACGTGCGCGTGCCTTCCCGCACGACGGAGGTACGCCACTCGTTGAGGAGGTCGGCGTGGTGCGCCTTCATCCAGAGCGTGTCCTCGACGCAGCCGATCGAGTCCGTCGCGCGCTCCAGCTCGGGACGCTCCGGCGGCGCCGAGGACGCGAGGGCGCTCCACACCGGGTAGGCCGCGAGGACCAGGAAGACGCCCAGTCCGAGGACGATCCGCGGTCGGTCAGTCATGGGACCACGCCTCCTCCGCCGAGGGGACCTCCGTTCCGTGCCCGGGCGTCGCGTGCTCCTCGGATCCCGGGACGTGGGTCGGCTCCTCCGGGCCTTCGTCCTGCTCCATTCCGGGGATCGGCTCGAGGCGCAGGTTGTGGGTACGCCGCTTCTCGCCCTCGAACACGGTCGCGTTCGCGACGAGCTCGCTGATGCCTGTGACCTGCACACCGGGCGCCCAGTAGTCGCACACGGTCGGCAACGTGGCGCGGTCGATCGCGCACATCGCGGCCAGCTGGTTCACACCGTGCTTCTCCTGCACGTACCGAACGGCATTGCCGCGGGGGAGTCCGCCTCGCAACCGCATTTCCATGTTTTCGTCGGTGCCCAGGCCCGCTCCCCCGCCGCAACAGAACGTCTGCTCCCGGATGGTGTTCTCCGGCATCTCGTAGAAGTGATTGCACGCGTGCCGGATCACGTAGCGAGGCTCCTCCAGGATGCCCATCGCGCGGGCGGGATTGCAGGAGTCGTGGTACGTGACCCGGATGTGGTCGTTGCGGGACGGATCCAGCTTCAGCTTCCCGTGCCGGATCACGTCCGCGAGGAATTCCATGATGTGGATGGCCTTGGTGGAGCGGGCGTGCTCGAAGACCGTGCCCGTCACCGGGGATTTCGGCACTTCGAGGAAGTCCGCCGGGCCGTTCATGGTGTCCATGTACTGGTTCACCACGCGCCACA
>CAZVYM010000194.1:0-3340 GCA_964630935.1 uncultured Gemmatimonadaceae bacterium
GTCGCTGGACGAGCATGCCGACTCGACCGCGACCCGGCTGTTCCAGTTCAGGGCCAGGGTGCCCAAGGAGCTCTTCATGAACCACCCGGCCACCCTGAACGTGAAGCTGGCCTCGCTGCAGGGATCGGTCGACGCGGCCGACGCGGCGCCCACCGCGCAGCAGTTGGCGGTCTACGACATGCTGCGCAAGCGGCTGGACGGAGTGCTGGCGGCGTGGAGCGAGATCCGCGCGAAGGAGATCCCCGCCCTCGACGACCTCCTGAGGAGCCACGGCGTCGGACCCGTGTTCGTGCCGCCGAAGAGCGGAGGTGGCGGAGGAACGGGCGGAGCGTGAGGCGTGAGTGAGGTCATGCCTTCAGGCGATCCAATGTCATCGGTGACTTGCCGGCCCCAGGTACTTGTCGAGCCAGGCGAGGGTCTCGCCGATGAGCTTCGGCCGCGGGACGTCGTGGCCGCCTTCATACACCACCCACTTCTTCTCGGCGGGTGGAGTACCCAACCGCTCGTAGAACGGGCGCTGCGCCGTCTCCGTGGGGAAGAAGAAGTCGTACTTCCCGTTCAGCATGAGGACCGGGACGTGGATGTGGGGCAGATAGTTGATCGGATCGACCTCGGGTCTCGGCCGCTCCATGGTGAGGCCCGCGACGTACAGCACCGCGACCTTGATCCGCGGTTCTATGGCCGGTACGATCCCGCCCATGTTGCCGCCCCAGCTGTAGCCGAAATAGGCGAACTTCGTGCTGTCCATGTCCGCCCGGCTGCTCAGGTAGTCGAGGGTCCGCCGGAAGTCCTTCCCCCACATGATGACGTGATCGCGCCAGAAGATCGACTTGTCGGGAATGTCGCTCGTCAGGCTGTCTGAACGTTCGTAGGTGCTCTTGTAGATCGGCAGCACGAACGCGCGCCCGCTCTTTACCACGAAACTCGGCGTCATGTCGCGCTCCGTGGCGCTCGTGCGGGTGTTGATCGCGCCGGAGCCTGGAAAGAACACGACGGGCTGGTATGGAGGGGTGCCGTGCCTGGGAAGGAAGATCCACGCGTCCGTCCGCTCGCCGCCGTACGCGGCGGTGAAGCTCACGAACTGCGCGATCCACTCATCGCTGCTGGAATCGACGCGCTCGACCCGGGACTCGAGCGGGAGCGGATCGTAGTCGAACTGGTGGCGATAGCCTTCGAACACCGCGTCCGAGACGGATCGGATCTTCGAGTAGTCCGTGAACGCACGCACGAGCGGCCGGCGCGCGAGGGCCACGTTGCTGTCCGCGGGATCAAATCGCGCGAGCCGGATGCCGTTGATCGCGGAGCGATCCATCGGGGGCTGGGCGAAGGCGTCGACGAATGCGTACGTGGGATCGTTCCAACCGCCACCTTCGATGTAGCGCTCGCCGCTGTTGGCCTCTTCGTTGTAGCACCACTCGCGCACGTTGCCCGCCATGTCGGACGCGCCGACGACGCTCACGGCACGAGGCGTTCCTACCTTCCACGGTCCCGTGCCCTGCAGGTTGCTGCGGGGCACGATGGCCCGCGAGAGCCAGACGCCCGCGGCGCGCGCCCAGTGGTACACCGTGGGAAGCGACTCCCCCGACCATTTGGCATAGGCGGTAGCCTCGTACCAGCTCACGCCGCCGACGGGCATGTCGGCCTGCCCGGAGGGGTAGTCCCCGGCCATCCACGTCGAAGGCCCCGGACGTCCCGTCTGGTCCACGAAGCGTGCCATCGCCTGGGACCAGGTGAGCGTGCGGTTGCCGTCCTTGAACGGATAGTCCCACCAGGTGCTGTCGCGATACCCGCCCGCCTCCACGAACGCCTTGTACTGGCGGTTGGTCGTCTCGTAGCGATCGATCTTCCAGTCGCCGAGCGCAAGCTCGGGTGATCCTTCGGTGCCGACGAGAAACGTGCCGTAGTCCGGGCCGCCCGCGACGGGGATCATGGCTGAATCGGGATCGGCGACCGTATCGAGCATCAGCGGAAAGGAGAGGTACATGCCGGTCACGTATAGGGTCCGGTATCCGGGCTTCTCGAAACGATAGAGGCCGATCTGGAACGGGATCTCCGTGGAGTCGAGGGGAGTCCTTCCGAGGTCGTGCCAGACGCTGGTGTCGCTGAGCGACGCCCGGTATACCTCTGCGCCGGCCGGGCGGGTGACGATCGACGGCCGGCGGCCGTGACTCAAATGGGTGAACAGCACGGCGAGGATCGTGTCTCGTGGCATGATCGCACGTGCACGAAGCCCCATGTACCAAGCGCTGTCCATCTGGCCATCGTCGATCATCCGCCGCATCTCGGGGATCGCGGTCCCACGGACCCACGCACGACGCTCGATGCGCCGGATGCCGAGAAACGCGACCGCAGCCACGACGGCGATCGCGGCGAGGACGATCGCCGTCGTTCGCCGGCGAGAGGCCGGAGTGCGTCCCGCGGCCTTCGCGGTCCCAAGAGGGGTGACGAGCGCATCGAGCGCGGTCAGCAGCTCGTCGGCGCTCTGGTATCGATCCTCGGGATTCTTCCCCAGACACTTCAGCACGATCGCCGCGATCGCGGGCGGCACGGCGTCACGCAGCGGCGGGGGCGGCGTCATGACGTGTGCGGTCATGATCGCCTGCGGTGTGCCCGTGAACGGTGGCGCGCCGGAGAGCATCTCGTACGCCATCACGCCAAGGGCATAGATGTCGGCGCGCGCGTCGATCGAGGGATCCGCCGCGGCCTGCTCCGGCGCCATGTATGCCGGGGTGCCGACGGAGATGCCCACGTCGGTGAGCGTCATCTGATCGCCGCCGGACGGCTCGCCCTGGCCCGCCGCGATCGCCTTGGCCACGCCGAAGTCCATCAAGAGCGCGTGGCCCTCGGCGAGCATGACGTTGTCGGGCTTGATGTCGCGATGGACCACGCCATGACGGTGCGCGTGGGCGAGGCCGTCGGTGACCTCTCGCAGGAGACGCATCGCCTCGGTCGGTGACAGCGCTCCATCGCGGGCGAGCCGGTCACGCAGTGATTCGCCGCGCACGAACGGCATCACGTAATAGAGAAGCCCGTCGGCGTCGCCCGAGTCCAGGAGCGGGAGAATGTGCGGCGACTGCAGGTTGGCGGCGATCCGGATCTCGCGCAGGAACCGCTCGGCGCCGAGGACCGCCGCCAGCTCCGGCTTGAGGACCTTGATCGCGACCTTGCGGTCGTGCTTCAGGTCATCGGCGAGAAAGACGATCGCCATCCCGCCCTGGCCGAGCTCACGCTCGATGCGATAGCGGTCAGGGAGGGCAGCAGACAGGCGGTCGATGGGGGCAGGCAACGGTCTTCGTTCCAGGATGACAGGACCTGGGCCAACCTACACAGGGCACCACCG
>CAZVYM010000195.1:0-3211 GCA_964630935.1 uncultured Gemmatimonadaceae bacterium
AGCCCGATGGACCCGACCAGCAGGGCGTAGTCCTCCAGCGTGAGGAGCGCGAGCAGATAGGCGTAGAGCGCCGCCACGGTCCCGCCCAACGCCACGCCCCGCATGGTGGAATGGAGGACCGTCTTGGCGTACATGGCCACGAGGCCGACCACCGCGGCCGATGCGGTGACGTACGCGCTCATGAACCCGATGTGCTCGCCGAGCGAGAGCTCCAGCAGATAGAACGTGCACATCCCGGCGCCCACCAACAGGTAGTGCATGGGGTGGACGCGGATGCCGATCAGCGTGTCGAAGAGCCAGAGCACGCCGAAGGTGAGCACCAGAAAGAGCGGCGCGTACTTCGTGCTCCGCTCCGACATCCGGTAGGGGTCGACCGGAGACACCAGCTCCGCACCGAAGCGGGACGCCATCACCTGATCGTGCGGATCGGCCGAGCCGAGCCAGACCTGCGGATAGTTCCGGCCGAGCGACGGGATGAGCCACCGTGCGGAGAACCCTGCTTGGTCGACGTTCCGTTCCGTCGGAAGCCACGCGCCGCCGAAGCTCGGGTCGGGCCAGTTGGCGCTCATCCGGATGTCCGTCTCGCGCGCGAAGGGCACGAACCAGAGGGCCTCGGATCCCTGGACGACCAGGTGCAGCTCGAAGGCGCCCGAGTCGGCGCCGGGCTTCGTCACCGCGGCATGGATGCCACGGAGCCCTTCGCCGCCGCCGGCTCCCGGCAGGAGCGTCACGGGTGCGCCTTGCCAGGACGCGGAGGCGCCGGCCGCCAGGGCCTTCGGGTCCGAGACCTCGATCACGAGGCGGGCGCGATCCCAAGCCAGCTCGGCGTCCTCGATTCCGGCGGCCTCGAGCTCGCTCGGATCGAACCTGCCCTGCAGCGTAATATCCGTCGTGTACACGGGGACCGTGAACAGGCCTCGCCTGAGCGCCCGGGCCTCCACCGTTCCCGTCCCCGACAGGGAGGCGGGAAGAAGGCTGACGAAGTCGTCGACGTCGTGGTCCTCGACCTTCCGATGACGCGGCACGACCAGGCGGGGTCCGATGATCGACTGCTGGGCGCCCCACGTCCCCTGGACGTCCGCCACCGCCTTGGCGCGGGTCTCCGTCCGCTCCCGGATGATCCCCTGGATGAGCGCGATGGGGATCTGCAGCACGAGCACCAGACCGACGATGGTCAGCACACCCAGCACCGGTCGCGAAACCCAGCGAGGCGAACGATCGGACTCACTCATGGATGATCTCCCTGGAACGGTTTCACCATGAGAATCAAGGTAATGCAAAGAACTTTGTCATGTAAAGTATGTCGATCGAGTGACGCTTCCACGGGCTTCGGCCTCGCCAGCCCGGCCTCGGCGTCGGTGGCCGCTTCGTGGACTGCGGTCTATCTTGCGGGAGGTCGCGCTCGCTCAGAGCCGGCCTCCTCGTCCCCCTTTGCCGCTTCCACGTGGCGGGACTGCCGCCACGGCACGGACGACCACGCCGCATGAGCGCCGCCAAGCCATCCACGGGCCGCGAGCTTCGCCACACGATGGAGCTCCAGGGGATCTCCTCGCAGGAGCTGGCCAGGATCTCCGGAGTGTCGGATCGGCGAATACGTAAGCTGGTGGCCTCGCCGCGATCGATTCCGAACGCGCTGGTCTGGAAGCTCTTGATCGCCCTGGAGGGTGTGCACGAGATCCGGCGCCAGGCGGCCGAGCTACCCGAGTGTTCCTGGCTCCGCGAGCGAAAGCAGGCCGTTCCGCCGCATGAATGGGACGAGGCCCAGATCCTGGAGTGGGCGAGGCACGCAGCGTCGTGTGAAGCGTGTTCGGCGGCCCAGGCCTGGGACCTGGCCCACCCGAGCCCCATGGAGACCCTTCCTCCGTTCGCCAAGCGACCCTGGGACAAGCTGCTTTTCTGGCTGCCGACGCTCGCCCTGTTCGGGTTCGCCATGCTGGGGATCTGGCTCGGGGACAATGGGGGACCTTCGTTCTCCCCCTTCATGGGATTGGGTGTGGGCCTGGGGGCGGCCTTCCTGCTGAGAAAGGCGGAAGGGAGGGGGCTCCTTGGGTAGCGGATGGAAGAGAACCCGGACGGAGGGCCGAGGGCGGTGACCGAGCAGCCGTTGGAGCCCTCTCCGGGCAAGCGCGAGCGCCCTCGGGGCAGGTCCGAGCGCCCCGTGCGCAGGCGGTGGAGGATTCTGCGCCTGCTCCCGGCGGTACCGGGGGTCGTGCTCGTCGCGTCCATCGTGGTGTGGCTCGCCTTCCCGTCCCCGTTCGTGCACGGACTCGTGATCGGGGCCCTGGCGGGCTTCGTGGTCTGGTTGGCCGTCGTCGCCGGCTCGATACTCTTCTTCAAGCGCTTGCGGAAACGCGCCGAGGCCGGACTCCGTCCACCCCCGCTTCCCTCGAGCTCGTGGGACTACGCCATGGAGGCGGAGACGCTGGACGGGGAGGTCGTCCCGTTCTCGAAGTTCCAGGGCAGGGTGCTGATCCTGAACTTCTGGGCCACGTGGTGCGCCCCGTGCCTCGCCGAGATCCCGAGCCTCGAGCGGCTCCGCGGCCTGAGCGCCGACCTGGATGTGGAGATGGCGTGCGTCACGCGCGAGAGCCGGGAGGTGGTCGAGAAATTCCTCGCGAAGCGGAGGCTGGACGTGCCGATCTACATCCTCCGCGGCGAGACGCCCGCGGTGTTCGAGTCGCGTGGCATCCCGGCCACGTTCATCCTCGACAGCACGGGCCAGATCGCCCTGCGCCACATCGGCGCCGCCCGGTGGGACGACGATCGCGTGGTGGCGTTCGTGCGTGGGCTGGCGGCCGCGCCTTCGGCCTAGGGAGCGGGATTTGTCGGAACCTCACGCGCCCGGCGAGCTCCTCCTTCCGGAGGAACGTGCGCTGCTCCTGTCCCAACGTCAGGACCTCGAGGAGCGGCTGCGCGTGCGCCGGCGGGCGGCACGGAGGCACACGCTCTGGGCCATCCTCGGCGTATCACCGACGACCCTCATCCCACTCCTGGCCGCCGTGCACGACTTCGGACCCGAGATCGTCGGCGTCGCCGCGGTCGTGATCGTGGCGATCGAGGGCTGGAGGGCCGTGCGGGCCCGCACGGACGCGCGGGAGATCGAGGCGGCGCTGGAGGAGGTTGAAGCGTCGTTGGAGGGAAGGGGTTCGGCGCTGGATGAGCCGGCGTCGTAGGACTCTGGCCAGAGGAGGCTCCCATGTCGTTTCGGACG
>CAZVYM010000196.1:0-3152 GCA_964630935.1 uncultured Gemmatimonadaceae bacterium
CCTCACCGGCCGAACCGCCGCGCTGGACGAGGTCCGGATCCTGGAAGCCCGTATCTCATGGGTCGATCCGGTCTGTCCCGGCACTCACTAACAACGCTATTGACTTCGTGCGCCCGGTCGTCCATGCTACTAGCAGCGCTAGTGGCACGCGGACACGGAGAGGCAGACGATGACGAGACGGGGTCTGGGTGACTTCGAGCAGCAGGTGCTCCTCACCATCCTGCGCCTGGGCGGCGAGGCCTACAGCGTGCCCATGGTGATGGAGATGGAGGAGCGCGGTGGCCGGGAGGTCTCCCAGGCCGCCGTCTACATCGCCCTCCGGCGCCTCGAGGAGAAGGGTATGGTGTCGTCGCGCATGGAGTCCGGCGCCGACACGGAGAGCGGCCGCGAGCGCCGCTGGTTCAAGGTGGAGCCCGCCGGCCTGGAGATCCTCCGGGAGACGCGCCGCACCATGGACCGGTTCTGGGAAGGGCTCGACGGCGTGGTGGAGGAGCCATGAGCTCCTCCCGTCCCCCGGAGATGCCCGGCTGGGTGCGCCGGGCCCTGCGCCACCTCCTCTCCGACGCCGAACGCCGCGTCGTTCTCGCCGAGCTCGCCGAGCTGCACGCGGCCTGGTCCGCCAGGGTGGGCGCTGGAGAGGCCGACCGCCGCTATCGTCGCCAACTCCGTCGCTATCCATTCCTGCTGTTGGCGCACAAGCTACGGGCGGCCGTCGCCGTTCCCGTTCCCGACCTCCGGGAGATCTCCCACGCGACGCGGAGCCTGACGCGCGTGCCGGGGCTGGCCGTCACCATCGTGCTCACCGTCGGCATCGGGATCGGCGGGTGCACGACGATCTTCGCCATCGTGGATGCGCTTTATTTGCGCGCACTCCCGTACCCGGACGCCGACCGCCTCCAGGTCGTGTATTCCCGGGAAGGCTCGAACCGGTGGGCGCTCTCGGCCGTGGACGTCCAGGCGCTGCAGGAGCAGGCCACGGACTTCGCCGAAGTGGCGGCAACCACCCGGGCGACGCGGACCTTCGCCGCGGGAGGATCCGCCGAGCTCCTCACCACCTACGCGGTTTCGCCGGGTTTCTTCCACGTCCTCGGCGTCCCGCTCCTCTCGGGCCGGAGCCCGACGCCCGAGGAGGGCGAGCCCGACGGGCCCCGTACCGCGCTGGTGACGTTGGCCTTCGCACGGAGTCGTTTGGGCTCCGTCGCCCCGGACGGCTCGGACGCGGTGGGCCGCTCCGTCACGCTGGACGGTGCCCCCTACGACGTCGTGGGCGTGCTCCCCTCGGACTTCGGGCCCATCGGTCGGGCCGCCCAGGTATTCACCACGCTCCAGATCCCGCAGCCCACCCGCAAAGGTCCGTTCTACATGTACGTCGTCGGGCGTCTGCGTGACGGCGTGACCGAGGCCGGCGCGACCGATCAGCTGCACGCCATCACCCGCCGCCTCTTCCCGCTCTGGCAGTCCTCGTTCCAGAACGAGAACGCCACCTGGGGGATGGAGTCGGTCGCCAAGAACCAGCAAGGCGACGTCAGACACCTCGTCGGCATCCTCATGGGGGCGGGCCTCCTGGTCCTCCTCATCGCCACGGCCAACGCGGCCGGTCTTCTCCTGGCCCGGGTGACGACACGGAGAACGGAGCTCGCCGTGCGCGCCGCGTTGGGTGCGTCGCGTGCCCGCGTGGCCGGACATCTCCTGGCGGAGAGCGCCGTTCTCGCGCTGGCGGGCGGAGTGGTGGGCATTCTTGCCGCCCGGGTCGGCATCGCCGTGTTGCCGCACGTGGCCACCGGATACATCCCCCGGCTCGACGAGCTTTCCCTCTCGGGTCCCGTCCTCGCTTTCGCGCTCGTCCTCGCGTGCGCCAGCGGCCTCCTTTTCGGCATGGTGCCGGCCGTCGGGCGCCGGTCCCACAAGCGCATGGCAGACGACCTCCGGAGCGGAGCGCGGGGCGCCACGAGCGGCGTGGGGGACCGCCGACTGCAGCGGCTGCTGGTGGGCGGGCAGCTGGCCATCACCGTGCCGCTCCTCGCCGGTGCCGGACTGCTGCTGACCACCGTCGCACACCTGAGGGCGGTGGACCCGGGATTCGACACCGCCGACCTGGCGTCCATGCGGGTGTCCCTGCCCAGCGCCACGTATCCCGGGCCCAACGACCGGGAGGCATTCTGGACCCGCACGTTGGAGCGGATCGCGGCACTGCCCGGCGTCGCCGGCGTCACCCTCGCCGACAGCAGGCCCCCGGATCTCCATCAGGTGGACAACAACTTCGACCTCGAGGATCGTCCGGCTCAGGCCGGTTCGCAGCCGATCGTGCCGTGGATCTTCGCCGACTCGGGCTTCTTCAACACGTTGGGCATCCCGCTGATCGCCGGAAGGATGTTCGAAGCCCGGGACACGACCTTCGCCACGCCGGGGATCATCGTGGACGAAGCGTGGGCGCGCCGGTTCTTCCCCGGCCAGAACGCGGTGGGGCACCGCCTGCGCAACGGCGGCGACACCCGCAGCCCGTTGACCACCGTGATCGGCGTGGTGGGCGACGTTCCCTTCTCCGGACTCGGGGCTCCCGACCAAGGCACCGTGTACGACTCCAGCCTGCGGCCGTGGGCGCGCAGCCCCTTCCTGTACGTACGGGCGAAGGGCAACCTCCCCGCGGTCCTCGCCGCCGCCCAGGGGGTCATCCGTGACCTCGATCCCGGCGTTCCCGTCACCGACGTGGCGACCATGGACGAGGCGATGGACGCCTCGCTCACCCGGCCGCGCAACCTGACGCTGGTCATCTCGGTGTTCTCCGCCCTCGCCCTGAGCCTGTCGGTGCTGGGCCTCTACGGCGTCATGTCCTACTCGGTGCAGCGTCGCCGCGGTGACATCGCGGTGCGTCTCACGCTGGGCGGGAGTCCACGCACGGTGCTGAACATGATCACCCGAGAAGGGCTGTCCCTGGCGCTGGCCGGTCTGGCGGTCGGGCTCGTGGGCGCGTTCCTGCTCACGCGGACGATGTCGAGCATGCTCTACGACGTCTCCCCCGGGGACCCCGTCACCATGCTGGGATCGTCGGCCCTGCTCCTCGCGGTCTCGGCGGTGGCGTGTCTCGTGCCGGCGCTTCGCGCCGTGCGGGTGAACCCCGCCACGGTCCTCAGGGAGGAATGACGGGGGCGCGC
>CAZVYM010000197.1:0-3129 GCA_964630935.1 uncultured Gemmatimonadaceae bacterium
CGCTCATCTTCCGGGAGCTCATCCTCACCATCTCCTTCGCCATCCTGGCGTCGCTTCTGGTCGCCCTCACGATGGTACCCATGCTGTCGGCGCAGCTGGCCAAGATCCGCTTCAGCAGCGGCGTCAAGCAGTGGAAGCTCCTGAAGATGGTGGACGGCGGCATGCGGGCGCTCCGGGAGCTGTACAGGGGGGTCATGCCCTCGGTCGTGCGCTTCCGATGGGCGGTGCTGGGCATCGCGGTGGCGGCCTTCGGCAGCGTCTTCCTCCTGGCCCGGGGGTTGGGGAGCGAGTTCCTCCCCCAGGTGGACGACGGCAACGTCAGCGTGATGATCCGGCTGGCACCGGGAGTGTCGGCGCGGGAGACCAACCGCATCACCCTGGAGGTTGAGGACCTCATCGCGGAGATGCCCGACGTGGTGGCGCGCTTCGCCACCGCCGGCGGCATGCTCTTCGGCGCGTCCACCAGCCAGCAGTCGGGGCGCGGCTCCGTCAGCATCGTGCTGAAGCCCGTGGACCAGCGCTCCATGACCGCCGACGAGTGGGTTCAGCAGCTCCAGGCCAAGATCAACGCCAAGGGCTTCCCGGGCGCGCGCATCTTCGTCAGCCCGCCGCGCATCCGGGGCCTGAGGACGTCGCACTACGGGTCACCCATCGCGCTGTCGGTGCAAGGTGACGACCTGGACGAGCTGGAGAGAGTCGCCGGCGACGTCCAGCAGGCTCTCAAGGGCGTGCCGGGGCTGGAGAACCTGCAGCCCTCCGCCGAGGACGCGACGCCCCAGCTCTCCATCGAGCTGGACCGGGAGCGGGCGTCGTACCTCGGGCTGAGCGTGGCGGCGGTGGGCCAGACCCTGCGCACGGCGCTGGACGGCACCGTGGCCACCCGCTTCACCTCCGGCAACCAGGAGTACGACCTGCGGGTGATGTTTCCCCGGGAGCGCTTCAAGAGCCCCGAGGATCTCGGTTCCATCGCCCTCTTCCCCGGTGCCACCGGGGGGCAGCCCATCTACCTGCGTGACGTGGCGAAGGTGGAGAACGTCCTGGGCCCGACGATGATCCTGCGCGAGAACCAGAACCGCGTCTTCCGCCTCACCGGAGACAACATCCCCGAGGTGGCGTCGGTGGGCGAGGTGAACGACTCGATCCGCGCACGCCTGGCGGCTCTGGCCATGCCCGACGGTTACAGCGTGGTCATCGGCGGCGACGAGGAGTCGATCAAGGAGAGCAACCGGCAGCTCACCATCGTGGTGGCACTGGCCATCTTCCTGGTCTTCGTGGTCATGGCGGTGCAGTACGAGAGTATCGTGAATCCCCTGGTCATCATCCTGGCCATTCCCCTGTCGCTCATCGGGGTCGGACTGGCGCTCCACATCACGCAGACGCCGCTCAGCGCGCCGGTGCTCCTGGGGGTGATCCTCCTGGCGGGCATCGTGGTGAACAACGCCATCCTCCTGGTGGAGTACATCGAGCAGGGCCGGCGCTACCACGGCATGACCCGCGAGGAGGCGGTCGTTCAGGCGGGTGCGGTGCGGTTGCGCCCCATCCTGATGACCACGCTGACCACCGTGTTCGGGATGCTTCCCTTGGCCATGGGGATCGGCAACGGCTCCGAGCTCATGCAGCCGTTGGCCATTGCGGTGGTCGGCGGCCTGAGCCTGTCCACGCTGCTCACGCTTTTCGTCGTGCCGAGCGCCTACCTGGTGCTGAACGGCGCGGCGGAGGGGCTGAGGGACTTCCTGCTGGGGCGCGCACCGGTTCAGAGCGGGGTGGTGGAGGTTTCCCGGGAGGGGCCGGTCACCACGTCCTGAGGCGTAGCTCCCCGACGTCGGCGGCGTCCAAGGCGTTCCGGCGGGTCCTCCTCACCCCATCCCGTCCGGGGTGGTGAGAGGTCGGATTACGCGCGTGCTCGTGCCTCGCGCGCCAGCGATCCGACGGTGACCTCGGTCGAGATGCGGTTCTCGTACAGCTCGACCGTTCCCTCGTCGTCGAGAAGATCTTCGCGTCCGGCCAACAGGTCCGCTCGACCCACTCGATCGAGGGCCCGGACGGCCATGCCGCGCGCGGCCGGGTCCGGATCGTCGAGCGCTGCGACGATGGCGGGCAGAACCTCATCGAGCTGTCCGTCGGTCAGGGGCCCCAAGGTGCCGATCGCCCACAGGACGCCGGGCTTGAAGTGCCGAAGGTCTTCCTCCGCCAACTCCACGAGGAGGTGGGTGACGATCGGAATCCAGTCGGCGTAGAGGTCCGGGCGGCGCCGCACGATCTCGGCCATCGCCTCGGGCGCGCGCCAGCAAATGCCGCCGGATTCCTCGCTGAGCAGCCAGAAGAGTCGCCGCAGCTGCTCCCGCCCGACACCCGGATCGCGATCCGCGACGCGCGCGGCACAAAGCCCGATCGCCTCGACGGCGCGCCAGGCGACGGTCGTGTCGGCGTCGTACGTGATAGGTACCAGGTCGCCCAGGATGCGACTGCGGCTCTCCGCGAGGTGCGCGACGCGCTCGACGTCACCTTCGGAAAGCAGTTCCCTGAGCCTGCGTCTGGTCGTGACCGGAGCGTTCATATCCACGGCCCATGGGTCCGCATTCCGGAGCCCACGTGTCCGGAAGTGGGACACGCCGTCCGGAACCGGCCATCGCGGGGCCCGCCTGGCAGGCACGAAGATTCGACCCTCGCACCGGACTCTTCCTTACGTGGCGCGGATCCCCGAGGTCGTCCCAATCTAGCGGGATCGCCTGGCATCGGGATTGCCCAAGAGAGAATCCGAGCGCACCCTCCCGTCGCCGCATGCGCGTACGACCGATCGCGCGAACGCGTGCGACCCGTCGTCCAGGCACGGTCGCCCCGTCGCCGGGCGCGGCGGACCGTCGTCCAGGCCAAGGTGGAGGTGGGGTATGGAGACGCTGCTGCAGGATCTGCGGTATTCCGTCAGGACGCTCGTTCGACGGCCCGGCCTGACCGTGGCCATCATCGCGACGCTGGCGCTCGGAATCGGAGCGAACACGGCCATCTTCACCGTGCTCCGCAGCGTCGTGCTTCGCCCCCTGCCGTTCCCCCACTCGGAGCGGGTCGTGCAGATCGCCGAGACCAACGAGCGTCTCGGCGCCACGGTCACCGCGTCCCCCCCGAACGTGG
>CAZVYM010000198.1:0-3115 GCA_964630935.1 uncultured Gemmatimonadaceae bacterium
CGTCCCTCGGCGTCCAGATGCACGATGGGCGCGATGTGCGTGTCGGCGAGCGGCTTCTCGATGCTCGATCGGTCGCCCACGATGACGATGTCCAGGTGGTCGAGGTCGAGGTACTTCCTGGCGACACGCACCAGGTCGTCCTTGGTGACCACCGCCACCTGGGCCCCCATCGACTGGTAGAAATCCTGGGGAAGCCCTTCGACGTACAGATCGGAGATGGAGCTCGCCGTGGCGCTCACCGAAGCGAACCGCTCGGGCAGGCTCTGCACGAGCGCGGCCCTGGCCTGGGCCATCTCGTCGTCGGTGAACGGAACGCTCCCCTGGACGCCCCTCAGGTGCGCCATGAACGCGATGAGCGCGCTGTCGGACTTCGCCGTGACGATCGATCCGCCGGCGCGGAAGGGCCCGGGGCCTTCCCCGAACGAGAACCGCGAGCCGACCCCGTAGCTGTAGCCCTTCACCTCGCGGATGTCGTGGTTCAGACGTGACTGGAAGAGCCCGCCCAGGATCGTGTTCATGACCTCGATCGCGTAGTAGTCGGGCGTGCTGCGGGCGGGGCCCGGCAGGCCGATCGCGAAGACGGACTGGGGCGCGGCCGGCTTGTCGACCAGGTAGATCGTCGTGGGCCGTTTCGGGGGCACCGGCGGGTAGTCGAACGTCGGGCGGTCGCCGCCGGCGGGCCAGTCGGCGAGCGCCTTCTCGACCGTGGCCTTCACGCCGTCGGGATCGACGTCACCCACCACCGTGATGACGGCGCGGCCCGGACGGAAATAGGTGTCGTGGAAGCGCACGACGTCCTCGCGGGTGATGCTCCGGACCGCGTCTTCCGTCATGAAGCGCCCGTACGGATGGTCGGCGCCGTAGAGCACGCGGTCGAAGACGTTCGAGGCGATGGCCGTGGGCTGGTCCTTCGCCTGCGCGAGGCTCACGAGCGTGCGGCCCCGCAGGCGCTCCAGAGCCGAGTCGGGGAAGGACGGGTTCAAGAGCATGTCGGCCAGCACATCCAGCACGGCGGGGAAGTTGGCCGTGGTGGACAGGAAGCTCATCGCACCCCGCTCACCCCCGACGTAGACGCTCACGCGGGTGCCCAGCAGCTCGAGGTCGTCGGACAGCTCGTCCCCCGTGCGGGTCTTCGTTCCCTCGCTCATCATCGCGGCGGTCATGCCCGCCAGACCGGTCTTGTCCGCGGGCTCGTACTGGTCCGCGCCGCCCACGAAGTCGATGGAGAACGACACCAGCGGCAGGTCGTGCTTCACCGAGACTACCAGCTCCGCCCCGTCGGCCAGGCTCGTCTCCGTCCACGAGGGAACGTGCAAGGAACGTGGCTCCGTGGGCGCGGGAGCCCGCGTCCGGTCGAACGAGCTCGCACCCGCCTGCCCCGAGACCGCACCCGGGGCGAGGGTGCAGACGGCCAGGGCCAGGGCGAACGCCCGAGCGCGGGTGGGGCCGGAGGCTCCACGGATCATCGCCGGCATGCTCATCGGATTCCCTCCTGCCCTCCCGTCGGGGTTCGCTTCACGGGCTTGCTCTCCTCCGGCTTGGACGCCATCTCCGGCTTGCCCATGGGCACGATGCTCAAGACGACGCGCCCCTCCGTCAGATACCGGTTGGCGACGCGCTTCACGTCATCCGCGCTCACGGCGCGCGTTCGGGCCAGATCGGTCTGGAAGTAGGCCGGGTCGTCGTGGAAGACGCTCCCCTCGTCGAGGATGTCGGCCTTCGCCAGGTTCGACTGGAGCCGGCTGATGGCGCGCAGCTCGAGACCCGCCTTCACCTTCTGGAGCTCGCGGGCGGTGGGGCCTTCGCGCTTCAGCCGATCGAGGATCGAGTCCGTCGTCAGCTCCAGGCTGGTGAGGGAGTGGTCGGGGCGCGGGGTCAGAACCACCTCGAACGCGCCGACCAGCTCGTTCTCGTCCTGCCGGGCGCTCACGGAGGCGGCGCTCTGCCGGTCGTAGACGAGCGCCTTGGTGAGGCGCGCGGTGCGCGAGCCCGAGAGCACGGCACCCAGGACGTCCAGGGCGTACTGGTCGTCGCTGACCACGCCCACCGTCGGCCATGCGATGTAGAGACGCGGCACCTGCACCCGGTCCTCGTAGACCAGCCGCGTCTCGGAGGGCAGCGTGACGACCGGGGCGCTCGGGCGCGTGATGGGCTTTCCCCGGGGGATCTCGCCGAAGTACTTGCGGACCCACGCCTTCGTCTGCGCCGGATCGAAGTCTCCCACGATGGCCACCGTCGCGTTGTTGGGCGCGTAGTAGAGGCGGAAGAAGTCCTTCACGTCGTCGGCCGACGCGGCGCTCAGATCGGCCATGCTCCCGATGACCGGCCAGTGGTAGGGGTGGTCGTCGGGGTACATCGCGCCGCTGATGATCTCCCCCGCCCTTCCATACGGCCGGTTGTCGTAGCTCTGGCGCCGCTCGTTCTTCACGATGTCGCGCTGCGCGTTCAGCTTGGCGACGTCGAGCGCGTCGAGGAGCCAGCCCATCCGGTCCGACTCGAGCCAGAGCACGTCTTCGAGGTAGTTCGACGGCACGGTCTCGAAGTAGTTCGTCCGGTCGTTCGTGGTCGATCCGTTGTTGCCGCCGCCCACGCCCTCCGTGTAACGATCATGCATGCCGTAGGGGACGTGGCCGGAGCCGGTGAACATGATGTGCTCGAACAGGTGCGCGAAGCCCGTGCGACCCGGCTTCTCGTTCTTCGAGCCCACGTGGTACCAGACGTTCACCGCCACCGTCGGGGTGGTGTGGTCCTCGGAGAGGATGACCGTGAGGCCGTTGGGCAGCGTGTAACGCTCGAACGGGATGTGGACGCCGCCGGCGTTCCCCGCCGCCTGTGCGGAGAGCGGAGGAGCCGAGGCCGGAACGCTCGCACCGGCGAGCGCCGCGACGGCGAGGGTGCGGAGAAGAGAGCCTGTTCGCATGGTTCGCGCTCGGGGAGGTTCGTGTCTCATGGATTTCGGACCGAGACCCAGAAATCGAGGGTCGTGCGCCGCTCATTCAACGCGGGTCGGACCTGCCGAATGTACGGCGTTCGTGTCTCATGGATTTCGGACGGAGGTCCGCGGGAGGCGAGCACACACTGCTCCCGGCGCGGCGTCGCCGCAAGGGCTCGGCCT
>CAZVYM010000199.1:0-2879 GCA_964630935.1 uncultured Gemmatimonadaceae bacterium
CTCTCCCCGAAGCCCGGGTCCTCTCCATCGAGCGGCGGCCGAACGGAATCCGGGCGCGGCTCGACGCGCCCAACGGTGGACTCGTGGTGTTTTCGTCGACGTACTATCCGCAGTGGCATGCGCTCGCGGACGGGGTGCGAATCCCGGTGCTCCGGGTCAACGGACTGGTTACGGGTGCGCGGATTCCACCGGGCACCCGGACCGTGGAGTTCCGATTCGGCTTCGACGGCTTGGTCGCGTCTCTGCTTCTGTTCGGCGCCGGCGTCGTGATCCTCGGGTTCTGGCTCGGGACGCGGGGCCGTGTTGTCACCGTATTGCAGCCGTCCTCATAGCGGCTTTGGAGCCGCGGGTCACCGTCGCTACTCCGCTCGTAGGCTGACCACCGGGTCCACGCGTCCGGCCCGCCGGGCAGGTAGCCAGCTCGCCACCGCCGCGGTGCCGACCAGGATGGCAACCACCCCACCGAAGGTGAGGGGATCGGTGGGCTGGATCGTGAAGAGCACCCCCCGGAGGTAGCGAGTCAGCGCGAGCGCGCCCACGAGTCCGATGACGACGCCGACTCCCCCCAGCTCCAAGCCGCGCGCCAACACCATCCACTCCACCGCGGAGGCACGCGCGCCCAGGGCGATGCGCACCCCGATCTCCCGCTGACGCCGGCTCACGAGGTAGGTCAGGACCCCGTGGATGCCCAGCGCGCCCAGCGTGAGTCCCAGCAGCCCGAAAGCACTGAGGAGCACCGTGAGGAGGCGGGGTCGGGCCACGGACTCGCCGACGAGATCGTCGAACGTGAACATGGACGTGATGGTCTGGTCCGGGTCCATCGCCCAGATCGCCTCCCGGAGCGGCCGCGCCAGGGCCAGCGGGTCACCGGCGGTGCGCACGACCAGCGTGACCCTCACCCGGCTGTTCTGCAGGTTGTCGACGTAGATGGTCGGCGTGGCGGGCTCGTCCATGGCCGACTGCCGGATGTCGGCGACGACGCCGACGATGGTCACCGGATGATCGGTGCCGATGTAGAGCGTCTTTCCCACCGCCTCTTCAGCGGGAAAGTACCGTTTGGCCAGCGTCTCGTTCACGACGAACACGGGGGGAGCGTCGGCGCGATCCCGTGGCGTGAACTCGCGTCCGCTGAGGATACGCGCACCGATCGTGTGGAAGTAGCCGTCGCTCACGTGCAGGACCATGGCCGTCGGACCCTCCTCCCCCGAAGGGACGACCATGCCCTCCGTGGTGAAGCCCCAACGCTCACCCGTCCCGCGGAACGGAGCGTCCTTCACCGCTCCCGCCGAGATCACTCCGGGCAGGGTCCTCACCTTGCGGATGATGTCCTCGTAGAACGTGCCGTAGTCTTTTCCGTGACGCTCCGTGCTGATGGTGAAGTTGGCGGCCAGCAGGTGATGTGGGCGGAATCCGGGGTCGACGCGGAGGAGCTCCATGAAGCTTCGGCCCATGAGTCCGGCGCCCACGGCGAGCACCACGGCCAGCGCGACCTCGGCGATCACCAGGCCATCGCGAAGGTGGGTGGCGTGGCGGCCGGCGGAGGCCCGCCCACCATCACGCAACATGCCTTGTACGTGGCCCGAAACGGCGCGCAGAGCCGGCACCAGGCCGAAGAGGATCCCCGTCGTGGCCGTGAGCCCGAGACCGAAGAGGAGCACCGTGCCGTCCAGGCCGACCTCCGGACTCCGGGGGAGCTGGCCCGAGCTGAGGCCCAGAAGCCCGTCGACCAGGAGGCGTGCCAGCACAAGACCCGCCAAGCCCCCGACGAGGGCCAGCACCATGCTCTCCGTGAGGAGTTGGCGCACGACGCGTGCTCGGCTGGCGCCCAGGGCGATACGCGTCGCGATCTCTCTCCCCCGGGTGCTGGCCCGGGCCAGGAGGAGGCCCGCCAGATTCACGCACGTGATGAGCAGGACGAAGGCGACCGCGCCCAGCAGCACCAGGAGGCCCGATCGCACCGGCCCGGTGATGACCTCCTGCAGTGGCCGCACGGTCGCGCGGTCGTACGCCTTGTCCTCGGGGTATCGCGCCGCCAGTCGCGCGGCCATGGTGTTCATCTCCGCCTGGACCGTACGCTGGCCGACGCCGGGCCGTGCGCGTGCCACCACCTGGAGAACCCGAACCGGCCGGATGTGGGGGATCGAGTGATCCGGAATGGCCGAGTACGGCACGTAGACATCGATCCCCTCGGCAGGGTAGCGGAAGTCGGCAGGCATGACCCCCAAGACCTCGTACGGCTCGCCACCCAGGGTCAGAGACGAGCCGATGACCGACGGATCGCCGCCGAACTGGCGCTGCCAGAACCCCCAGGAGAGGACCACGACCTCGTCATGGCCGCCCCGAACCATCTCGTCATCCCTGGGCAGACGCCCTCGCGCGGCCGCGACGCCGAAGGTGGAGAAGAAGCCCGCCGTCACGAAGGCACCCTGGAGACGCTTCGGCTCGCCCTCGCCGGTGAAATCCAGACCGCTTCCGCCGTCTGCGTACCAGTAGCCTCCCAGGTCGGCGATCTGCCGGCGGCCGGCCCGCCAATCCTCGAGGTCCGGAGACGACACCGGGACGGTCGCGCGTTCCGACGAGCGGCTTGCCGACCAGACACGGTAGAGCTCGTCGGGGTGCGGGAACGGGAGCGGCCGGAACAACACGCCGTTCACGATCGAGAAGATCGCGGTGTTCGCACCGATCCCCAGCGCCAGAGTGACGACGGCGGTCATGGTGAATGCCGGCGACGAGCGCAGCTTGCGCACCGCGTAGACCAGATCCTGTCGGAGCTCTCCCATCACGTCCCTCCTCCTCCTCTCCGCCTCCGCCGCCCGGTCCAGGCTCCCGATGTAGCGACGCGCGTCCTCGATGTCCCCGAACTCCCGGAGCGCCTGCGC
>CAZVYM010000200.1:0-2850 GCA_964630935.1 uncultured Gemmatimonadaceae bacterium
ACGTTCTACGCGGGCCCGATCGTGTACCAGGGGACGATGTATCTGACGACGTCCAGCACGACCGTCGCGATCGATGCCGCGACATGCCGCGAGCGGTGGCGCTCCGTATGGCAGCCGAAGGATCACATGGTGTGGCCCAACAGCAGGGGTGTGGCCATCGAGGGCGGCTACGTCGTCAGGGGGACGCCCGACGGTTATCTCGTGGCCCTCGATGCGGCCGACGGCGAGCTGCTCTGGGCACGGCAGGTGGCCAAACCGTCGCTCGGCGAGACGATCACCATGCCGCCGCTGATCTTCGATAGCCTGGTCGTCATCGGACCGGCGGGAAGCGAGAACGCGGTGAAGGGGTGGATCGGCGCGTTCCGTCTCACGGACGGGGAGCCGGTCTGGCGCTTCAACACCGTTCCGCGGCCCGGCGAGCCCGGCGCCGAGACATGGGGCGACGATCCGACGGTGCCCACGGGCGGCGGGTCGGTGTGGACCCCGCTCTCTCTCGACATCGCGACAGGCGAGCTCTACGTCGCGGTGACCAACCCGGCCCCGGATCTCGCGGCGCATCTCCGACCCGGCAAGAACCTCTACACGAACTCCCTGCTGGCGCTCGACGTGCACACGGGGAAGCTCCGCTGGTACGACCAGCTCGTCCCGAGCGATTTCCATGATTGGGACGTGACCCAGGTGAGCCCGCTGATCCGTGCCGACGTGGGCGGCGAGGAGCGCGATCTCGTCATCACCAGCGGCAAGGACGGCCTCCTGCACGCCCTCGACCGCAGGACCCACGCGCGGCTCTACGAGACTCCGGTGACGACCCGCCGCAACGTGGACAAGCCCCTCACGCGGGGCGGAACCGTCGCGTGCCCGGGCATCCTGGGCGGGGTGGAGTGGAACGGCCCGGCCTACGACCCGCACACGGGGCTGCTCTACGTCCCGGCGGTGGACTGGTGCTTCAAGTTCGCCCTCGCGGCCGATGATTCGGTCCGCCTCATCCCCGGCCAGATGTACCTCGGAGGGACCGCGGAGCCGGCATCCGAGCCTCAGGGATGGGTCACGGCCGTGGACGCGACCGACGGGAGCGTGCGCTGGCGCTACCACTCCGCCATGCCGATGGTCGCCGCCGTGACCGCGACCGCCGGTGGCCTCGTCTTCACCGGGGAGCAGACCGGCGACTTTCTCGCGCTCGACGCCTCCACGGGCGACGTGCGCTACCGGTTCTACACCGGGGGTGGGATCTTCGGCGGCGTCGCCAGCTATGCGGTGGGCGGCAAGCAGTACGTAGCCGTCACGTCCGGCGGGGGGTCCCTGACGTTCGGTGGCAGCGGCTCACCGACCCTGTTCGTGTTCGGGCTGGGGGACGGGTAGGCGGGATCGGGCCTCCGGAACCCGGCCGAGGCAGCGAGGCCGGCTGGAGCCTCAGCGCCGGACCAGCTCCGGCACGAAGATCGCGATCGCCTGCCCTCTCCGGTCGGCCGAGGTGTCGAGGAACGCGCTCGCGACCTTCTCTCCGAGCCCCGGCTCCCTGATGTCGCCCAGGACGATGGCGTTCGCGCCCAGCTTGCCCGCCTCCTCGCGGAGTCGGTCGATCATGTCGCCCTCGTCGGTCACGTCGGCATCGCCCTTCGCGTTCAGGATCGCGACGCGTGTATGCTCCGGTATCTCGTCGCCCGGCAGGTAGACGTACACGCTCTCTTTCGGAACGGGCGCCGATTGGAACGAGCGATCGAGGACCGACTTGCTCACGGTCACGCACGCGGCCAGGACGAGCAGGGATCCCAGCGGGAGGAATCGGCGTCTCATCGAGATCTCCGAAGGCTCCGGCGGGCAGCTTCCGGGAGCGGATGGGCGTGCGGCTCGTCGGGAGCCGAGTCGTGAGCTGAAAGGTAGAAACGGGACTCCCGCCGGACCAGCTTCGCGCTGCCGGGCGTCCGGCGATCCGCCATCGTCCACGACCCGACATCATCCGGGCGATCCCATCGCCCACGACCCGCCGTCCTTGGGGCGATCCACCCTCGTCGACGACCCGCCCGATATCCGTCGATCGACCTGCTTGCCGCCCGACCGACCGATTCCTAACGTGACGCGTTCGATCCGGGCGCCTCCCCGTCTCGACGTCGCGCGCCTCCGGATCGTCGATCCCCCGCCAGGGAGCCCCGCCATGTCTCGCTTCGTCCGCACCGCCGCCATGCGTCTGCTCGCTCTTCTCGCCACGGCCTTCTGCCTCGCTCCGACCACGTCGGTGCGGGCGCAGGACGCTCCTCTCTGGATGCGCTATCCGGCGATCTCACCCGACGGGCGCACGATCGTCTTCGAGTTCAAGGGCGATCTCTACACGGTGTCCTCGGACGGAGGAACGGCCCGGCCGCTGACGCTCGGCGAATCCTACGAGTTCTCTCCGGTTTGGAGCCACGACGGCCGCTCGATCGCGTTCGCGTCGGACCGCTACGGCAACTTCGACGTCTTCGTGATGCCGGCGAGCGGAGGAGAGGCCACGCGCCTCACCTTCTACTCGGGCGGCGAGCTTCCGAGCTCGTTCACGGCCGACGACAAGGCCGTCCTCTTCTCGGCGACCCGCCAGCAGCTCGCCACCGACGTTCAGTTCCCGGTCGGGCCCATGAGCCAGCTCTACTCGGTGCCCGTCGGGGGCGGTCGCGTGGAGATGACCCTGCCCGTCTCCGCGATCAACGCCACCGTCGACGCGTCCGGCGGCAAGCTCATCTACGAGGACCTGAAGGGCTACGAGAACCAGTGGCGCAAGCACCACACCTCGGCGGTGACGCGCGACGTCTGGGTCTATGACCTGGCCACGAAGCAGTACCGGCAGCTCTCGCAGTTCGCGGGCGAGGACCGCAACCC
>CAZVYM010000201.1:0-2721 GCA_964630935.1 uncultured Gemmatimonadaceae bacterium
CGACCTTCGTCAGCTACTTCGATGAATCGGTCAACGGGCTGGACGTAGGCGCGGCCGTGAAGTTCCAGGGTGTGCCGGTCGGCCACGTGACGGACCTCCTCATCCAGATCGGGGAGAAGGACAAGACCTTCCAGGTACCGGTGCAGTACGACGTGGAGCTCACCCGGCTGACGTCGGTCGCCGGGGACTTCATCCATCTGAACGACAAGGACGTGTTGCGCCAACAGATCGCGGACGGGCTTCGTGCCCAGCTGCAAATGGAGAGCATCGTCACCGGTCAGTTGTACATCGAGCTCGTGTACCGCGCCGATGCGGCGCCGCCCGAGCTCGAGCGGCGGCAGTCGAACCATCCGGAGATTCCGACGAGCCCCTCGCTTCTGGCGGCGTTCGGCACACAGGCAGGCAGCGTCGTGGCCGATGTGCTCAAGGTCCTTTTCCGGGTGAACGAAATGCTGGATTCGGTGAACGTCAGGGAGATCAACCGGTCGGTGGTGGCATCGGCCGCGGCCGTGGAGCGCCTGGCAGGCTCCAAGGAGCTGCAGGCGGCCATCGACGGGGTCCCGGAGATGACCGCGCAGTTCACGCGCACAATGAGCGGAATACAGACCCTGGCCGAGCGGCTCGACGCGGCCGTCGGCCCGCTCCAGGGACAGATGGACAGCACGAACGCGGAATTGACGCGAACGTTGCAGGCCATGCGGCAGGCCATGGAGGACGTACGAGGGCTGCTCTCTTCGGACTCCGGGGTCGGATACCAGATGGAGGGAGCCATGTCGAGCCTCAAGGAAGCGGCGGACGCGATGCGGGCGCTCTCTTTTTCGCTGGAGCGGAATCCCGACATGCTGATCCGCGGGAGGAAGTCCGGTGGCCACTAGGATGCGCCATCCGACGAGGGCGATCTACCGGGTCTTCCTGTGCCTCGCCACGGGTCTGACGGGGTGTGTCAGCCTGGGTAGACGCGAACCGCCCCAGCAGTACTACGTGCTCGGTGGAGACACGCTGCGGGCGCCTCCGACGACCTCCCCCCAGGTCGCCGACGTCACCGTCGGCGTACGACGGCTCAAGCTGGCCTCCTACCTCGCGTCACCGTTCATGGTGGTCCGTCGCGGACCGAACCAGCTCGGCTTCTCGGAGTTCAACCGCTGGGGCGAGCCTCTCGGTGCGGGGATCAACCGCGTGGTTGCCCGATCGCTCGCGGCCCGCGGATTCCAGGACGCCACGGTGGCCCCCTGGCCGGCCGCGGCACGTTACGACTACCTGATTCAGCTCGACATCGCGCGCTTCGAGGGACTGGCGCCGGAGGGGCCGGCTTCGACGGCGGGTGAGGTCCACATGTTGGCGAGCTGGGAGATCATCCGCCAGGCGGATGGAGTGGTGCTGGCGCGCGGGACCACGGACTATCGGAGGCCTGGCTGGTCGGTAGGAGATTACGCCGGTCTCGTGAGCATGCTCGACGAGGGTCTGGAGGTCTTGTCGGCGGACCTCGTGGTTGGCGTGGTCGAGCTTCGCGGCGGGAAACGTCGGTAACCCCGCAAGCCGGTCATGGAATGGCCCTCCATCGCGTCAAGGGCGCAGTGAGGTCCCTTCTCCCGCAACTTACTAGCGGCTGCCACTCTGGCGCCGCAACGGTGTGGTCACTAGCATATTATCGACTCCTTGGCCTGCCCGGTGACCAGGCTGGAAGCAGCGGCATGAGAGCGTCGCTGGCTATCTGGTCGAGATTCCTGTCCGCGACATGGTTGGAGACACCTCCACCGCCGTCGTGCCTCCAAGTCGCAGGGTAACACGCATGGACAGAGCAGCCCCCAGCCCAGGCGCGGTCCCCCTCATCGTGGTCGAGGACAATCGGCTGTTGCGGGAGGGGATCGTGGCCATCCTGGAACGGCACGCGGATCTCGATGTGGTGGCGGTTGCGGAAGATGCCGACACCGCGCTGGCCCGTGTTTCCGAGAGCATGGCGCGCGTGGTGTTGGTGGACGCGGGCCTCGGAGACGGCGACAGTCACGACCTCGTGGAGCACATCGCACGGGAGTTTCCGAACGCGCGAGTGGTCGTGATGGACGTCCTCCTGGACGCGGAGGAGGTCATCGAATTCGTCAAGCGGGGCGCCTCGGGATTCGTCGTGAAGAACGGGTCTATCGAGGCTTTCGTAGAGACCGTTCGAGCGGTGGCCGAAGGCGGCAACGTGTTGCCGCCGGCGTTGACCGCCACACTCTTTTCCCACGTTGCCTCGCAAGTGACTGCTCGCTCGGGGTCAGGAGCGGACACGGCCGCGGACATTCAGATGACCCCGCGCGAGCGCGAGGTCATCGAGCTGATCGCAGAGGGCTTGAGCAACAAGGCAATCGCCAAGGAACTGCGGGTTTCCACGCATACGGTCAAGAGCCACGTGCGCAACATCCTGGAGAAGCTGTCACTCCATAGCCGTCTCCAGGTAGCCGCGTATGTCCACCGGGCCGAGGCATCGGAGGACAATCCCGGCTAGCGGATCGGCTCGACGGGGCCGGGTCACGGTTGCGGGCGATGTTCGGGCGTTTCGGAAACGGAGACTACGCAGGATGGAAACCGCTCGCGTCGCGGGCCCCGGCCCGTTCCGGACCCTAATCGAGCTCCCCGACAGGCGTGACACCACGCTGCACGTGCTCCGCAATCAGCTGTTGGCCTCCTCCGGCCCGGTGCCATTCGGACGAACCACACAAAGGAGCCTCTCGATGACTGCCG
>CAZVYM010000202.1:0-2647 GCA_964630935.1 uncultured Gemmatimonadaceae bacterium
CCGTGCACGCCGAGGAGGAGTACCTCGTGCCGGTGGTCGAGGCCGGGGCCAGCGGCTACCTGACCAAGACGAGCGCCGACACCGACCTGATCGAGGCGATCCGCGTGGTGGCCAGAGGCGAGGTCTACCTCCCTCCGAAGGCGACGACGCTCCTGCTGCAGCGCTACAAGGCGGCGGAAGCCGACGACACGGCCGGGCTCCACGATCTGAGCACGCGGGAGCAGGAAGTGCTGGCGTTGACGGCGGAGGGCTACAGCTCCCGGGAGATCGGCAAGAAGCTGTTCATCAGCCCCAAGACAGTGGACACGTACCGGTCCCGCATCATGGACAAGCTCGGCTTGAACCACCGCTCCGAGCTGGTGCGCTTCGCGCTACGGGTTGGGCTGCTCAAGGAGATGTAGCGGGCGGGTGGCTGCCTGATGCGCATTCTCGTCGTCGAGGACGACAAGAAGGTCGCTCGATTCCTCGAGAGGGGCCTCCGCGAGGAAGGTTACTCGGTGGACGTGGCGCACGACGGCGCCGACGGGCTCATGAAGGCCCGTGTCTACGACTACGACCTTCTGATCCTCGACGTGATGCTCCCGGGCAAGTCGGGGCTCGAGATCGTGCGCGAGCTGCGCGCCGCCCAGAGGACCGTTCCGGTGCTCATGCTCACGGCCCGGGACGCGCGCGAGGACATCGTCCTCGGCCTCGACGCCGGCGCGGACGACTACCTGACCAAGCCGTTCGGGTTCGACGAGCTCTTCGCGCGCATCCGGGCGCTCCTGCGGCGGGGCGGAGCCGCTCGGCCGGACCGGCTCCTGTACGCGGACGTCGAGGTCGATCGCATGGCCCACACGGCGTCGCGCGGCGGCCGCAAGCTCGATCTGACACCGAAGGAGTTCCAGCTCCTGGAGTTCCTCATGCTCAACCCCGAACGGGTGGTGCGCCGGACCGAGCTGCTGGAGAAGGTATGGGATCTCCAGTTCGATCCGATGAGCAACGTGGTGGACGTCCACATGGCCCATTTGCGCCACAAGCTGCGGGATTCGGGGGACGACCCGCTGGTCCACACGGTCCGTGGCGTGGGGTACCTCCTCCAGAAGGGAGCGACGGAGTGAGGCGCCGACCCCGGTCCTTCCGGATCGATCTGGCGCTACGCGCCGCGGCCACCATGGCGGTGGGGCTCGGAGCGATCGCGGCTGTCACCTACTTCACCCTCCGCTCCGTGCTGGACCGGGAGCTAAACGCCTCGATCCTGAACGTGGCCTCCATCCAGGCCTCCTCGCTCACGTCGGCGCCTTCCGGGGAGATGCACTTCCACGAGTGGGAGCTCACGCCCGAGGAGGCCACGTCGCTCCACGACCTGATCCGCTACGCCGAGGTCTGGAGGGCGGACGGGGTCAGCCTGCTCCGCAACCAGTACATGACCTCGGATCTACCCCTCGATCGCGAGCATCTGGCGCGGGCGGCCGAGGGCAACCTCGTATGGACCGAGACCACCTGGAACGGGATGCCGATCCGCACGCTGTACTACCCGCTGGAGCGCTTGGGTACGGCGCATCACCGGCACGTGCTGCAGGTGGCGGCGTCCCTGACGTCGCGCAACCAGATGCTCGCGCGGGTGCTGGGCTTCTTCGCGCTCCTGGCGGTGACCATGTGCGGCGCCGCGTTCGTCGGAGCGGCCTGGCTGGCCGACCGGGCCATGCGCCCCGTGAACGAGGTCATCGACCAGGCCGACGCGATCCGGGCCGGCTCGCTGGACCGGCGCATCCACGCGTACGCGGAGGTGCGCGAGTATCACCGGCTCGTGGAGGTCCTGAACGACATGCTGGGCCGCATCCAGGGCGCGTTCGAGGCGCAGCGGCGGTTCATCGCGGACGCGAGCCACGAGCTCCGCTCTCCGCTGACCGCGATGCGGGGCGAGCTCGACCTGGCCCTGCGGCGCGAGCGCAGCCCGGACGAGTACCGACGCGTGCTCGACAGCACGCTGGAGGAAGTGGTCCGTTTGGGGCGCATCACCGAGGATCTTCTCGTGCTCGCCCGGTCCGATTCAGGCGCCCTGCAGCCGCGCGGGGAGCCCGTGGACATAGGAGATGTCGCCGGCCGGGTGCTGGAGCGTCTGCGGAGCGTCGCCGATGAAAGGGGTGTCGACCTCGTGATCTCCACGGACTCGGATACCACGGCCAACGTCGATGCGGGACTGGTGGGACAGGTGGTGTGGAACCTGGTCGACAACGCGATCAAGTTCTCTCCGAGCGGCGGCAGGGCCGCTGTGGCCGTGCGGCGCTCGGGCGCCGAGGTGGTCCTCGAGGTGAGCGACGACGGGCCGGGCTTCGGCGCGCCGGAGCACGCCTTCCGCAGGTTCTACCGCGAAGACGCCGCGCGCACGCACGACACGCCGGAATCCGGAACGGGGCTCGGGCTGGCCATCGTGCAGGCCGTCGCGGAGGCCCATGGCGGGAAGGCGCTCGCGCTCAACCGGCCGGAGGGCGGCGCGAAGGTGCAGGTGCGCCTGCCGGTGGGGGAGTGAGGGGGAGGCCGCGAGGGGCTTCGAGGTCGGCGGGTGCTCCGGCTGTCGGAGGCGTCCGCCAGCGGGTAGGCCTCGGTGACGGCGGGCCGCAGCGCGCCCTCGTTCGGTCCGCCGAACTCGTCGACCACGACGGCC
>CAZVYM010000203.1:0-2615 GCA_964630935.1 uncultured Gemmatimonadaceae bacterium
GAGGACCGCGCGCTGGACGTCCGCGATTCGAATGAACTCGCGGGCGTCGCCTTCGAAGTTGTTCGAGGCTCCGCCCGTGGCGGCCGATATAACAGGCATTTGCTACTGCGCTTGCGTTCGTCGCGCCGCGGGCTCAATTGGATGTCGAGCGTCGCCGGTACGTCGGGTTCTCGAGCGGCGCAGTAGAAATGCAGGATCGTTAGAACGCTTCGTCTACTTCCCGCGTTTGGCAGCCTTGGCAGTCGACCCGCGATTGCGGGATTTCTTGGTCATGCCCTGAGGGGTCGGGGTGGTGGCTCCCCGTGCGGCTTGCTCAACGACCCGGGCGAGCCAAGCGTTGAGGCTCTCTCCTTCCGCCGCAGCTGCGACCGCGGCAGCTCGGTGGAGGTCGGACCCCAAGCGCAGATTCAGTTTGCCGGAAAAGGGCCGTTCCGGCTCCTCTCCGCGTTGCTTGCAAACCTCCAAGTAGTGATCCACTGCGCGATGCATCGAGGCCTCAAGAGCCTCAACCGAATCCCCTTCGAAATAGATCTCGTCGCGGAGGTCGATCACATGACCTGTGAAGACCCTCAGCTCCGGGTCGAACTCGATGACCCCGGTGTATCCCCTGTAATCAATCATGGCCGAACCTCTCGATGTTGTTCTCAGAGGTGCCCGAGCCCCTCGAGATAGCGCCGGACCTGCTTGACCAAGCCTCTGCCGCACTCCTTCCTCGGATGCGGTCGGTCGACGGTAAGCTTGCGACCGTCGAGGACGAAGGTCACCGTGGATCCGCTGCCCTCGTAGATGTCTGCGCCGAGGCTCTTGAGCAGGGCCTCCACCTTCTTCCAGTGAAGGCCCCCGTTGAGGCGGCGGATCTGCTCAAGCACCGCGGAGTCGCGCGTCATGGTACTATAATATGGTACTGTACTCCGGGGTCAAGGTGAGAACGTCACGTTGCTGGGAAGCGTTCTAACAGGGGTTTGCTGCCGCGCGTGTAGCGTTGAGGGTCTCGGGCTACTCGGCTTGCACCTCGCAGCCCGACCGAGCATGGTGGTGCGCAGCAGAAACCCAAAGTCGTTAGAGGGTGCGGGGGCAGAGGAGAGTCGAAAGCACCGTGATGCCTTCCAGTTCGATCCGATTCCTTGCGGGCATTGGCTTGGTCCTTCTTGCTGCCTCCTGTCGCAACGCGCCGAACGCTGCTGGTCACGCTGCGCTTGCTCGGCTTCCTGAGCTTCACTTCACACCGACCGCGTCCATTGGCGGTTCCAGCGCCGAAGGGCCAGACGCTCTCGGATCTGTCCTTGGTGGAACACTGATTCCTGAGACAGATCTTCTGGCCGTCATCGACGGAACGACACAGGAGATCTCCTACTTCACAAGGACTGGCGCGTACGTTCGGACCGTTGGTGGGAGAGGCGGCGGCCCAGGTGAATCTCAGGCTCTACGGAAGGTGTGGGGGAGATCCGACGGCGGTCTCTGTTCATGGGACATCCAGCAGACGCGAGTAACCGAGTTCAACGCGTCGGGTGAAGTCGTGCATATCGGCCGGACAGACACTGAGCCACTGCAGGGCCTCTTGCCCGGGTTCGTTGCGTTCCTGGATGACTGCGCCTACGTGGTCCGCGACAGTCGGAGCGGAATGGGGATGCACGATGAGCCAGAAGGCATTCGGCGCGACACCGTTCGGTTCCTTCTGTACGCGGCTAACGGGTCGCTTCGCGATACCATCACTACAGTCCAAGCTGCCAGGAAGTGGTTTCGGAACCGCAACGGGGTCTGGGGCGCGGAGACCCCAGTTTTTGGTAACGAGCTGGAGAGCTTCGTGAAGGGAAATGATCTCTGGGTTGGCATCACCGACTCACTCCGGTGGATCCGTTTCAACCTTCTGAGCAGTGCGGTGGATACGGTTCGTCTTCCGACGAGTGTGCGCCACATCTCGAAAGCTGAGGTCGAAGCGGAGAGACAGCGACGTCTGAACGCAGTGAAGCCTTCTCCCCGCCTCCGCGGCGTCATCATGGATGGCCGTAGCGCAGCTGACGTCTTCAGTGAGGCGGAGAGCCAGGCCATCCGAGCTGTCCCGTCGAACTCAACCGCGCCTGCCTATGACCGTGTTGTATCGGGATCTGACGGTTCTATCTGGCTCCGTGAGTTTCCGATGCCCACAGAGAACAACGCGCGGTGGGTCTTGATTGCTGGTGGGTCCAGCGTCGTCGGCCAGCTCAAGCTGACGCGGGCTGACACGGTCCTCGCGGCAGATCGGAACTGCCTGCTGGTGTTGGCGAGAGACAGCATGGATGCTCCGGTAGTGAGGGTACTGCAACGAACCCAAAACTAGGCGATTGAGGGGCACCCTCTAACCAGCGTTTGCTGCTGCGCGGTAGACTGAGTGGTCCGGAGCACTCGCCTTGCAGCTCGCGCTCCGGGTAGGCATGGTGGTGCGCAGCAGAAACCCAAAGTCGTTAGAGAGCGCGAAGACCTCGGTCCACTCCCCTAGCTCGCTTGCGAACTGAACATTGCCCTGGCCGACGGAGTCCCATCGAGCCATGGTTCCTCGGGATGCTGAGGGTGTAGAATCCCGAGATCACGAGCCCGGAGGACATGAGATGGCGGAGCCGAAAGCCAAAGAACGAGTC
>CAZVYM010000204.1:0-2573 GCA_964630935.1 uncultured Gemmatimonadaceae bacterium
GTACGTGCAGTACCTGAAGGACAGCGGCCAGCCCGTGCCGGAGGGCATGCGGTCGATCGCCCTGGGCGGGCCCGGCGGGGAGCAGCCCGTCACCGGCCTCACGCGCAAACAGGCCGAGGGCTACGCCGCCTGGGACCTCAAGCGCCTGCCCACGCAGCAGGAGTGGGCCATGGCGTCCCTCTACGTCGCCCCCACGCCCTACCCCTGGGCCGGTCAGGACACGGACCTGCCCGTCACGGCGCCCATCTACCTGGTGCAGGACTGGCTGCCCGGCTCCCCCGGCGAGAAGACCGCCGCCGCCCGCAAGCAGGCGCTGATGGACGAGCTGGAGAAGGAGCGCGCGGCCGGCTTCGAGCAGACCCGCTCGACCCTGGCCAAACTGGTGGCCACGCAGAAGACGGCCGCCCAGCAGCGATGGGACCAGTTCAGGAAGCCCTTCTTCAACCTGGTGGACAAGCAGAAGCAACTGGCCGAGCTGACCGAGAAACGGAAGGCCCGCAGTGGGGTGGCCGAAATCCTGCAGAAGGCCTACGACGCCAAGTACAAGCTCGCCGCCGTGATCGCGCTTGGCGAGGGCGGTGAGCAGGCGGCCACCAAGACATACACCGACCTGCTGGCCCAGATGCGCACGGACGTGCAGAGTACACGCCAGACCCTGGAAGACCAGACCAAGGGCCTGCAGGCGCAGGTGCTGCAGCAGACCGACGCCTTCGACCAGCTCGGCCCGAGGGCGATCAGCGACCGGTTCTCCGAGGCGGAGGCCGTGCTGCAGCAGAGCGCCCAGGCGCCGGAGCAGCCGAAGGACGCCGCCGCCCTGCAGAGCAAGATGGTCGAGGCCACCCAGAAGCTGCAGGACGCCGAGCCGCTCTTCGAGAGCCTGCCTGACCCGTCCTCCCTGGACAAGCAGGCCGCCGAGGTGGAGGCGCAGATCAGCACCGCTGGCCCGGACACGGCGGGCGCGGACAAGGTCGCACAGTTGAAGGACCACTTCCAGGGCCTCGGCCAGAAGGTCAACCACGACTTCCTGGATGAGAAGCTGCTGCTGCAGGACCTGGACACGCTGGTGGACCTGCGCGCGCGGCGCGAGGCCGTCCAGGCCAACCTGGCCGCCCTGACCGGCGTGATGCGCCAGTTGAGCACCCCGGAGGCCGCACCGGCTGCCGCTCCGGCGGCCGCCCCGGAGACCACGGCCCCGTAAAGGCCCCAGGACGCGAGCGCCGCAGCCGGTCCCGGGGCGTCGCGCCGCTGTTATCGCCCGGCGGGCCGGCCCCTCAGTGGAGTCACCATGGGTACGGCTGAAGCGGTGTTTCTGGGCGTCCTGCAGGGGCTCACCGAATTCCTGCCCGTCAGCAGCTCCGCGCACCTGGTGGCGGCGCAGCACCTGCTGAAGGTCACCGAGCCGCCCATCATGCTCGACGTGGCCCTGCACTTCGGCACGCTGCTGGCCATCCTGCTGGTGCTGCGCAACAGCATCTGGCGCCTGGCCGTGGACGGGCTGCGCGGCGCCTATCTGACTCTGCGCGGGGCGGACGCCGCCCTCGTGCGGGAGAGGGCCCCCCTGCTGCCGACGGCCGTCGCCGTCGTCATCGGCACCGTGCCGGCCGGGCTGGCCGGCGTGCTGCTGGAGGCCCGGCTGGAGGCGCTCTTCAGCAACATGGCGGCGGCCGGCGTCTTCCTGATCTGCACCGGTGGGCTGCTGCTGGCCGGCCGGTGGGCGCGCGAGGGCCAGGTGGCGCGAGTGGGCGTGGGGCGCGGGACGCTGATCGGGCTGGCGCAGGCGTTCGCGCTGCTGCCCGGCATCAGCCGCAGCGGCATCACCATCGTGGCCGGTTGCTTCAGCGGACTAAAGCGGGAGTCGGCGGGCCGCTTCTCCTTCCTGCTGGCGGTGCCGGCTATGGCCGGCGCCGGCGTGCTGCAGTTTCTGCATGCCCGCGGCGGCACGGCCGGGGCGTCCGCCGTCGGCTGGCCGCTGTTCTGGGGGGTGCTCTCGGCGGCCGTGGTGGGCGCCGTCTGCCTGGTCCTGCTGCTGCGCCTGGTGGACCGCGGCCGGCTGCACTGGTTCGCCGCCTACTGCATCCCCGCCGGCGTGGCCATGATCGCCATCGGCCTGACGACGTGAGGAGGGCGCCCATGGCCGTCGGGGAGACCGAGAAGGCGCAGCAGGCCGAGGAGCACGGCTACTACAGCGAGTCCCGCTCGCTGCCGGTCAGCGTGCTCAGCATCCTGCCGCTCATCGTGCTCTACCACGTGGGGATCGTTGCGCGCGGCTATGCCGTGCGCAACCTGGCGGAGGTCTGGATGGAGGGGCCGCTGGGGCTGGTGGGGCTGCACGCGGCGCAGGTGCTGAACGTTGCCGTCCTGGTCGCCCTGGCCGTCGTGCTGGTGCGCGGCAACCGCAGCGGCGTGCCGAACGTGCTGGTGGCCGTCGTCATGGTGGCGGAGGCGGCCTTCTACGCCCTGCTGCTGCACCGCAGCAGCGTGGTGCTGGCGCAGGCGGCGTACAGCGAGGCGCGCCAGGTCTTCTTTGCCATCAACCTGCACGGCCACTCGCCGGCGGAGCTGCTGCTGGCGCT